>JAOATP010000236.1 GCA_030158185.1 Propionicimonas sp. | reverse complement strand
GCCTCCCGTGCGGAGCCGCCATCCGGCCCGGGTGCTGCGAGCACTGCTGTGGCGGCTGGACGACGAGATCGGCGATACGGAGTGCCCCGAAGGACACATCCGAGCGAACGCCATCGCCGTGGTGTCGGACCGCAGTGCGGCGCTTCTGCCGGTCAACTTCCACGCCTTCGCGCCCCGGCTGCAGCCGTTGCTGGCCAAAGCTGGCTTCGCTCTCGCCGACGTGGCCCGGCCGGAGATCGACCTGACGACCGCCGAACTCATGATTCGGGAGCCGACGGTCGGCCATGAGCACTTGGTGATGGATGACCCGGCTCTGACTGCCGGCGTGCAGTCCGAAGCCCTCACGTCCATCGAACAACCTCCCGTGCTCCCCGGCCGCTACCCGTTGATCGGATGGTGTGCCATCACGCCGGGCGAACAACCGGTGGTGCACCACTCCCCCGCAAGTGCGGCTGCAGCGGTGATGTCGACCGTCGAAGGAGCGATCGACCCGGCTGCCCGGCTGGTTCAGCTCGCCGACCTGTTCACCCGGATCCCCGGGTACGGGCTGTGGTACCACTCCGAAGCCGATCTGGTCGCCGCCATCTCGACCGCCCTGAGGTGAGCGCCAGCCACACGGTATGGGCCGCCATGGCACGGATCAGGTTGTCGATTCAGCGAGCAGCCTGATCAAGGAGTCGATCGCCGCCGGGGCCTCGCCCCGCACGCCCGAGATGGCCCGGCACGAGCGGACGACCCCAAGTGCTGCATCGAAGGTGTCGTCTGGCCGGGTGCGGGTGGTGATGGTGTGGCCGAGCAGTTCGACGAGCGCTTCGGCCTGTGGGATCTCCGACCAGCGGTTCTCGGCGCCGTCCTCGTGCACGAGGAGCGCCAACAGGGAGACCGGCAACGGTTCCGACGGCGTCGCCAGATGCAGGCGGTCGATGCGTCCCTCGTGCTTGATCCGCACCGGACGTGGCCACCCGGTGATCAGGCCGGTCGCCGGGTCGATCATCGTGAACTCGTCGCTCAGCACGGAGGCACCGGCGTCGGCCGCCGCCACCGCGAGCGTGCTCTTTCCCGCGCCGGATAGCCCCGGCACCATCAGCACCTTGTCGTCGAGCGCGATGGATGCCGCATGTACGGCAACCAGGCCCGTCATACGCTTCACCGCGAAAAGCCCCAGCTCCGACTCGAGCAAATTCCAGGCGTCCGCTGAAGGGTCGTCGCCGGACCGGTCGACATCCGGGACGATCATCCACGTGTCGGAGAGACCGAACCGTGCGGCGACGCGTCCGCTGGCGCGATCGTGACGCTCAAGTCCTATCGGCGGCCACCGGTCCTCCAGCTGATCGAGCAAGTGAGGCTTCACAGCCACCTCGACCGCCTCACCGTTCTCGGCGACACCCCAGCAGCGGGCCAGATCCATCCGGCGAACCTTATCGAGGCGCCAGGCCGGCCCGAACGGTGCAGCTCACCGTCGAGTGGCGCCGACCGCTGCGCGATCACGATCGGTGCGCAATGGCTCCCTCGTGTAGGAACGATCTTTCGGACCGACCCGAAGGTGACGCCAACTCAACCCGCCAGTTGCTCGATCAGCGCGAGGTGGGCTCGGCCCATCTGTTCGAGGCCGAACCGACCCTCGGAGCGAGCTGCTCGTTCCTCACGTTCAAGAGGCAGATCAAGGGCGGAGCAGAGCCCCTCGTAGAGAGCGGCTGCGTCTCCCTTGGGCACCAGGCAACCGTCCCGAGGGTCGGCGAGGAGGTCCACGACTCCCCCAGCGTCGGTTGCAACCACCGGTGTCCCCGCCAGCAGCGCTTCGATGAGGGCGAACGGCATCCCGCCCTCGCTGTCTGATGGGTTGAGCGCTGCGTCGCACTCGAGCAGCATTCGTCCAGGGTCGGGTACGTGCTTGAGGAAGTGGACCCACCCGTCCAGTTCGCGACGTTGGGCCTCTTCCACCAGCGGGCCAAACTCGGG
>JAOATP010000235.1 GCA_030158185.1 Propionicimonas sp. | reverse complement strand
GTGGGGTCCGAACTTCGACGACGAGTCCGGCTATCTGCGGGTCCACATGGCCAACGTGCGCCGCAAGCTCGAAGCAGACCCCTCCCACCCCCGACACTTCAAGACCGAACCGGGGATGGGCTACCGATTCCTCACCGACGGAGATGACCAGCGATGAACCGCTTCGATCGATTTCTTCAACGCATTCTCGCGTCGATCAGCGCCACCGACTCGAGGCGGGTCGGTCACGGCCGGTTCGAGACGGTGGAGCCGGCCGAGGGCCAGCCGCTCGTGCGGGCCCGGCTGATCGCCGGATACGTCCTGGCCGTCGCCCTGCCGGCGGTCACCGCTGCTGCGACGATTCCGCTGCGCGGCTCCCACACCGGCGCAGCGGCCGTGGTGCTCGTGCTGGCGGTCGTCGTGGTCGCGGCGATCGGCACGACGGGCCCGGCGCTGCTGGCGGCGGTGTGGGCCGGGGTGATCTTCGATCTCCTCCTCACCAAGCCGTATTACCGGCTGGCCATTTACGACGGCGACGACCTGTCCGCTGCGATCTCACTGGTCGTCGTCGGCGTCATCGTCGGGGTGCTCAGCAGCAGGCTGGCCAGCCTGGCCGCCCGCAACATCGCACGGCGCAAGGAACTTCACCAGCTGGTCAAGTTCATCCAGGCTGCCGATGTGGCCTCGTCGATCGACGAGCTCAGCGAGGTGTTGCAGGCCGAGCTGACCGATCTGCTCGGTTTGGCCAGCTGCGACTGGTCGCCCGACGGCCAGGGTGGCGACGGCCCCTGGTTGCTGTCGACCGGCTCGGTGATGGGCCCCTTGGCGGCGATGAACCCCGACCGGGCCGTGCTCCCCGAGGGCCTCGACCTGCCCGTCGAGGTCGGGCCCACCCGGCTGGGCCACCTGACCCTGTCGCCCCAGCCCGGCCGCCGCACCTCGGTCGAGGAGCGGCTGACCGCAGCAACGATGGCCACCGTGTTCGCCGGTGCCGTCGCTCGCCTCCGGGCATCGAGCCTCGAACCGGAGACCTGATTGGCAGCCGCGTGACCTGAAAAGCGACGAAGTGGGGAATGGAAACGACCGCCAGGCGGTCGTTTCCACTCCCCACTTCGGAGTTTTCGAAAGCGTGCGCGAGAACATGTTCTCGCGAGTACGGTGGCGTTCGTCACAGATCCGGGGGGATGCGACATGGAAGTTGGGGGACGACGCAGGTCGGCCGGATTCGGGTCGGGACTTCGCAGGCGGACATCGGCTGCCGTCATCGTGGTGGCCGTGCTGGCCGGCGGCTGCACCCGTGGTGCCGACGAGGTCGAGACCGGCGCGGCCGCACCGGTCGCCGCCGACGGTGCAACCGCCGCCGACGGCAGCACCTCGGGCAACGGTGGAACGCAGGCCCCGGGCGAACAGGCTCCGGCAGCAGGTGACTTTGGCGATCTCAAGGGCGTATGCGGTCCAGGTGACGCCTCGGGAGCGACGGCCCAGGGGGTCACCGACGACGCCATCCAGGTGGGCACGATCGCCGACCCCGGCTTCATCGGCCGCCCCGGGCTGAACCAGGAGATCTTCGACGCAGCCGAGGTGTTCACCTCGTGGTGCAACGACGCCGGCGGCATCAACGGTCGCAAGATCGAGGACGTGGAACGCGACGCCAAGCTGACCGAATACAAGCAGCGCATCACCGAGTCCTGCCAGGAGGACTTCATGCTCGTCGGCAGCGGCGGCGTGTTCGACGAGACCGGACAGGAGGAGCGCCTCCGTTGCATGCTCCCCGAGATCCCCGGATTTCAGGTTTCGCCCGAAGCGCGAGCCTCCGAGCTGTCGGTGTCACCGATTCCAGCCGCGATCGACGAGTTGCAGGTTGGGCTGTTCCGCTACCTGGAGGACGAGTTTCCCGGGTCGACCGACCGGGTGGGCTTCCTGACCGGCAATATCGGATCGTTGGTGTTCGTCGACGCCCAGGCCCAGGATGCCGCCAAGGAACTG
>JAOATP010000234.1 GCA_030158185.1 Propionicimonas sp. | reverse complement strand
GGACCGTAAGGTCGCAGGTTCAAATCCTGTCACCCCGACCAGCGGAAAGCCGCTCCGACAAGGGATTTAATCCCCGGTCGGGGCGGCTTTCTAGTTTCGTGGCCCGAGCCGTCCCCTCACGAGGGCGCCCGTGAGCCCCACCCCGCTCACCCCTTCACGAATGTGCGCTGGCGCAGCCACGCTCACCAATCAGACTTGCCACCACTCAATCCCAATCCGATCACGGATCGCTCGATTGCATCGGTGTGGATGAAACGACCGCAACACTGGCCTTGTGACTCAGGCCCGACGCCTCCTCGCCGCAACGGTGGTGGCCGTGTGCGCGCTCCCCCTCGCTGGTTGCAGCGCGTACGCCGACGGCGCCGTCGTCCGGCGCGCGGACGGCTACGTTGCCCGATCAAACTGCGGCGCCGGGTCGGATGCCCAGCTGACGAAGGTGACCGTTTCGGTTCTGCCACCACGAGGGTCGAGGCAGCCGAAGTTCGTCTGGTGGGCCGAGGCAACGGGCGCCCCAGCGTACGAGGTTCCACTCCTTGTGCCATCCCAGGGGGTGAGGACCTCCCCCGGGATCGTCCCCACGATTGCGCCCGGATCAGAAGTCGAGGTCGACATTGAGACGATCACCTCGCTGAACGGCGGTGCTTCCTTCCAGTGGGACGCGATTCCGGGTGGTCGGGGCTTGTACCGATGGGCTGAAGGACCCGTCGCCGAGGCCGAGATACCTGCCCCAGCGGCCTTCGCCAAGGGCTGCGGCGGAGGGTGGTCGAAGGTCGCGCAGGGCGTCGCCCAAGTCTGGATCGGCGTTGCGGCGATCGCTGGGATCGCTGGGATCGCCTCCATCTTCATCGTTGCGTCTCGCCGTCGACGGTCGCGCTAGGCGGCTTCCGGATCTTCGTTGTGGAAGAGCGGCCGGCCTGGGCTCCGCACCTGCGCTCGTCAGTACGCCTGCGCGTCCAGCCCAAGCGGCACTCCGTCGACCCGTCGCTGGCCACCGCGGCAATTCGGGCTCGGCCACTTCGCCGCCCGATAGGGGTTCGCACCTCCCCACCGCGACCGCCGTGTCGCCAGCCCGGGGAGCAGGCGGCGGTCGACACTATGGTTGCCCTCGTGATCACCGGGGAACTGAAGAGCAGGATTGACCGCGTCTGGGACGCCTTCTGGTCCGGCGGGATCAGCAACCCCCTGGAGGTGATCGAGCAGATCACCTACCTGCTGTTCCTCCGGCGCCTGGACGACCTGCAAACCCTCGCCGAGAGCAAGGCCCGGATCGCGGGGACCGGCGTGATCGAGAACCCGATGTTCCTGCCCGGCCAGCAGAACCTTCGCTGGAGCCGGTTCAAGAACACCGCGCCCGACGTCATGTACAACACGGTCGCCAACCAGGTCTTCGCCTACCTGCGGGGCCTCGGCTCGCAGCTCGGCGGCGACGGCTCCACCTACAGCGAGCACATGCGCGACGCGCGATTCACCATCCCGACCCCGGCGCTGCTCAGCAAGGTCGTCGACATGCTCGACGGCATCCCGATGGCGGATCGGGACACCAACGGCGACCTGTACGAGTACCTGCTGAGCAAGATTGCTGCGGCCGGGGTCAACGGCCAGTTCCGCACCCCCCGGCACATCATCAAGCTGATGGTCGACATGACCGCGCCCCAGCCGACCGACGACATCTGCGACCCGGCGTGCGGCACCGCCGGCTTCCTGGTGGCGGCCAGCGAGTACGTCCGCGCCACCCACGGCGACGCCCTGCTGGACGCCAAGCAGCGCTCGCACTTCCACCGCTCGATGTTCCACGGCTTCGACTTCGACTCCACCATGCTGCGGATCGGCAGCATGAACATGCTGCTGCACGGCGTCGAGTCCCCCGACATCCGCTATCGCGACTCCCTGAGCGAGGAGGTCAGCGTGGACGGCGCCCGCTACTCGCTGATCCTGGCCAACCCGCCGTTCGCCGGCTCGCTCGACTACGCGTCCACCGCCAAGGACCTGCAACAGGTGGCCAAGACCAAGAAGACCGAGCTGCTGTTCCTGGCGTTGTTCCTGAAGCTGCTCAAGGCCGGCGGACGGGCCGCGGTGATCGTTCCGGACGGGGTGCTGTTTGGTTCGTCCCAGGCCCACAAGCGTCTGCGCCGCGCTCTCGTCGAGGATCAGATGCTCGACGCCGTGGTGAAGCTCCCGTCCGGGGCGTTCCGCCCCTACGCCGGGGTGTCCACGGCGATCCTCTTCTTCACCCGGACCGACTCCGGCGGCACCGATCAGGTCTGGTTCTACAACGTCAAGGCGGACGGGTTCTCGCTGGACGACAAGCGCAATCCGGTGGCCGACAACGACCTGCCCGACGTCCTGACCCGCTGGCAGAACCTGACGGGTGAGGCCGACCGTGCGCGCACCGATCAGTCGTTCCTGGTGCCCAAGGCCGACATCGTCGCCCAGGGCTACGACCTCTCCCTGAACCGCTACAAGGAGATCGTCCACGACGAGGTTGAGCACCGGGCGCCGCTGGAGATCATCGCCGACATCGAGAAGGTCGAGGACGAGATCGCGCAGGGGCTGGAAGACCTGAAGGCGATGCTGTCGTGAAGACGGTGGCGCTCGGCGAGGTCGCAACGATCGACAGACGTGGAGTCGACCCCGGCTCCTTACCGCCCCAAACCGCCTACCTCGGGCTGGAACACATCGAACGAGGCGGACGAATCATCGGCCGCGGGACCGTCGGTGAAGCCGAACTAGCGAGCACCAAGTTCCACTTCTCCGAACGCCACGTCCTCTTTGGCAAGCTGCGTCCGAACCTCGGCAAGGTCAGCCGCCCCGACTTCGACGGGGTGTGCAGCACAGATATCCTCCCCATTCGGCCGGGCAACAACCTGGACAAGGACTATCTGGCCCACTACCTGTCCCAGCCGAGCATGGTGCGCTTCGCCGCATCACGCACCTCCGGCGCAAACCTCCCGCGTCTGAGTCCGGCCGTGCTGTCGCAGTTCCCCATCCCGCTCCCGCCGCTGCCCGAGCAACGCCGCATCGCCGCAATCCTTGACCACGCCGATGCCCTGCGGGCCAAGCGTCGCCAGGTCCTCGCCCAGCTCGACAGCCTCACCCAGTCGATTTTCCACGACATGTTTGGCGACTTGAAGACCAATCCTCATGGCTACGACTTAGCCACAGTCGGCGATGTGTCAGAACGGGTAACCGACGGGGAGCACAAGACGCCTCGACGGTCCGCCTCGGGCTTCCCATTGCTATCCGCTCGAAACATACGAGATGGCTGGATCGACTTTGAGAACACGGATTTCATCGACGCCGACGAGTACGCGGGCTTGAGCCGACGAATCGAGCCTCGCGAAGGGGACTTGCTCATCTCGTGTTCCGGGACGATCGGCAGAGTTGCGCAGGTTCGCGGTCGATCGCGCTTCGCAATGGTTCGCAGTGCTGCCTTAGTTCGCCCTGGGCAGGCAGTGGATCCCACCTTCCTTGAGCGCACACTCGCAAGCCCCGCGCTTAGGTCGATCATGGTTTCTCAGGCCAACTCTTCCGCCCAGGCGAACCTGTTTCAGAACCAGATCAGGCGCCTTCCTGTGGTTGTCCCCCCGCTTGGTCTCCAACGCGAGTTTGCTGGACGCGCCTGCCGGGTCGCGGCCTTGCGAGCGACCGCTGCTTCTGCATTCGCTGCCGACGGCGAACTATTCGCGTCCCTGCAGTCCCGTGCGTTCGATGGCAGGCTGTGAGCCATGCCGGTCGAAATGAGGATGTGGCGCATCGATGGAGCTGAGCCGCGCGCGCTGACCGCCTCTGCGCTGCCCGCCGAAAAGGACCTTCACGAGTTCCTGAAGCGCGATCCGTCGCTGCTGGGCGAGCGTCTGCTGGTGATCGGCAGCGAGGTGATCACCCCGTTCGGCCCCCGGCTCGACCTGCTGGCCATCGACGTCGAGGGCAACCTGCACCTGCTGGAACTCAAGCGCGACAAGACCCCGCGGGACGTCGTGGCCCAGGTGCTCGACTACGGCTCGTGGGTGTCGACCCTGTCCCGCGAGGACGTCATCGCCATCGCCAACAACCACCTCTCCCAACCCTTCGAGGCCGCCTTCGAGGACGTCTTCGGCGGCGCGCCGCCCGACGAGCTGAACAGCGGCCTCCGCCTGACCATCGTCGCCGCCGAACTGGACGCGAGCTCGGAGCGGATCGTCAACTACCTGCGCACGTTCGGGGTGCCGGTCAACGCGGTGTTCTTCTCCTACCTGGAGGACGAGGGGCGCCGATACCTGGCCCGGTCGTGGCTGGCCGCCGACGAGGAGGAACCCGCCGGCGCCGGGAAGCCGGGCAAGCGGGCGGCCTGGAACGGCCGCGACTGGTACGTCTCCTTCGGCGGCGGCCGGCCCTGGGAGGACGCCCGACAGTTCAACTTTGTCTCCGCCGGTGGCGGCAAGTTCTACTCCCAGACCATCCGGTCGCTGCCCGTGGGCGCCCGGATCTGGGTCAACGTCCCGGGCAGCGGCTACGTCGCGGTCGGAGAGACGCTCGCCCCCGCGGCCCGCTTCGACGAGGCCACCGTGCGGATCGACGGCAGCTGGCGGCCGCTGGCGGAGCAGCCGCTCGGCGGCGGCTACCGCCACCGTGGCGCGGGCGACGAGAACGACGAGTGGGTGGTTCCGGTCACCTGGTTGAGCGCCCGCCCGGAGAGCGACGCCTTCTGGCAGAAGGGGATGTTCGCCAGTCAACACAGCGCCTGCAAGCTCCGGCAGGAGTTCACCCTGGGCCTGCTCGAGGGCCACTTCGGCGTGAGCAACGACTGAGCGCATGCCCAACTTCGACTTCGTCCGACAGACGCTTCCGGCCCTGCACGCGGACTGCGAGCGGGCGGAGTCGTACCTCGCCTCCGATCCGCGCGCGGCCTGCTTCTATGCGCGCCGCACGGCCGAAGGAGTGGTGGGCTACCTCTACGACGTGCTGGCGCTGCGGCGCCCCTACCGGGACGATCTGGCCGCGAGGGTCAGCGATGCGGGCTTCCAGGCGAAGGTTCCCCACGGGATCACTGCCAAGCTGACGACAATCCGCAGGATCTCCAACATCGCCGTCCACGAAGACAAGTTGATCCGGCCTGACGTGTCGCTCGCCCTCCTCCGCGAGCTGTTCAACGTCGTGGTGTGGACGTCGTACCACCACTCGGCGCATCCCGAGCTCGTGCCGCTGGAGGCACGCTTCGACCCGGCGCTGGCCGCCAAGGCCGCGCCGTTGCCTCGGGCCGAGGTGACCCGGCTTGCTCAGCAGTTCCAGGCTCGGGCGGAGGCGCAGGCGCGCCAGCTCGCTGACCGCGATGTGCAGCTCGCTGCCAAGGAAGCCGAGCTGGCCGAACTGCGCGCCCAGATCGCGGCGGCCCAGGCGTCGCTGGCCCCGGACACCCGCGACTACGACGAGGCCGGCGCCCGCGAGTTCATCGACCTGCTGCTCCACGAAGCCGGCTGGGCGCTCGACCAGGAGCGCGACCGCGAGTATCCGGTGAGCGGCATGCCCAACGCCGAGGGGGTCGGCTACGCCGACTACGTGCTGTGGGGCGCGGACGGGCTGCCCCTGGCCGTGGTGGAGGCCAAGCGGACCTCCAAGTCGCCGCAGGTCGGCCAGCAGCAGGCGGCGCTGTACGCCGACTGCCTGGAGCGGCAGTTCGGTCGGCGTCCGGTCATCTTCCTCAGCAACGGCTACGAGCACGTGTTGTGGGACGACGCCGGCGGCTATCCGCCGCGAGCCGTCCAGGGCTTCTACACCCGCGACGAGCTCGAACTGCTGATCCAGCGGCGCACCGCGCGGCTGCCGCTGGCCTCGGGGAGGATCAACACCGAGATCGCGGGACGCCCCTACCAGGTGCGCGCGATCAAGGCCGTCGGGGACGCGTTCGACCGCCGGCAGCGGGCGGCCCTGCTCGCGATGGCGACCGGCTCGGGGAAGACCCGAACCACCATCGCCCTGGTCGACCTGCTGCAGCAGGCGAACTGGGCCAAGCGCGTCCTGTTCCTCGCCGACCGGACCGCGTTGGTCAGGCAGGCGGCCAACGCCTTCAAGGACCAGCTGCCGGGCTCGACCACGATCAACCTGGTCCAGGAGAAGCTCACCGCGGGTCGGGTCTACGTGTCCACGTACCCGACGATGATGAACCTGATTGACGACGTCAACGACGGGGTCCGCCGCTTCGGACCGGGCCACTTCGACCTGATCGTCATCGACGAGGCCCACCGCAGCGTGTACGCCAAGTACGGCGCGATCTTCGAGTACTTCGACGCCCTGCTGGTCGGCCTGACCGCGACCCCGAAGGACGAGGTCGACCACAACACCTACCGGCTCTTCCACCTGGAGGACGGCGTCCCGACCGACGCCTACACCCTCGACGAGGCGGTCGAGCAGGGCTACCTGGTGCCCCCGAAGGGCCTCAGCGTCGGCACCCGGTTCCTGCGCTCCGGGATCGCCTACGCCGACCTGAGCGAGGACGAGAAGGACGAGTGGGACGCCCTCGACTGGGGCGAGGACGGGGCACCCGACGAGGTCGGCGCCGAGGAACTGAACCGTTTCCTGTTCAACGAGGACACCGTCGACAAGGTGCTCCAGACGCTGATGACCGACGGCCGCCGGGTGGCCGGCGGGGACCGGCTGGGCAAGACGATCATCTTCGCCAAGAACCAGCGGCATGCGGAGTTCATTCAGCGGCGGTTCGACCTGGCCTACCCCGAGCACGCCGGAACGTTCGCCCGCGTGATCACCCACGCCGCCCCGTACGCCCAGTCGCTGATCGACGACTTCACGATCAAGGACAAGGCGCCGCACATCGCGATCAGCGTCGACATGCTCGACACCGGCATCGACGTGCCCGAAGTCGTCAACCTGGTGTTCTTCAAGGCGGTGCGTTCCAAGAGCAAGTTCTGGCAGATGATCGGGCGCGGCACCCGCCTCTGCCGCGACCTGTATGGCCCGGGCCAGGACAAGACCGACTTCCTGGTGCTCGACTTCTGCGGCAACCTCGAGTACTTCGGCCAAGGCCTCCCCGGCTCAGAAACCCCGACGACCAGGCCCCTCTCGCAGCGGCTGTTCGAGGCCCGGCTGGGGCTGATCCTCGCCCTGGGTGCGGACGAGCCCGACCTGCGCCGAGCCACCGCCGCGACGCTTCACGAGATCGTCGCGGGCATGACCCTCGACAACTTTGTGGTGCGCCAGCACCGGGCGAGCGTGGAACGGTTCCGCCTCCCCGAGGCCTGGGCCTCGCTGGCCCCGTCCGACTCCGAGGCGCTGCTCCGGCTGTCCGGGTTGCCGTCCAGTGTCCGCGATGACGACGAGGACGCCAAGCGCTTCGACCTGCTCGTCCTGCACCGGCAGCTGGCCCAGCTCGACGGCGATGCGCTCCTCGCCGAGCGGCTCCGCGAAGCGGTGCAGGCCATCGCGGGGTCCCTGCTGGGACAGACCGCGATCCCCAGCGTTGCCGCCCAGGCCGTGCTGCTGGAGGCTGTTGCCGGCGACGAGTGGTGGACCGACGTCACCCTGCCCATGCTGGAAGAGGCGCGCCGCAAGCTGCGCGGGCTCGTCCGCTTCATCGAGAGGACCCGCCGAAACCCCGTCTACACCGACTTCGCCGACACCCTGGGCGACGGTGTTGAGGTCGCCCTTCCCGGGGTCACCCCCGGCACCGACTTCGAGCGGTTCCGTGCCAAGGCGGAGGCGTACCTGCGCGAGCACCTGGACAACCTCGCCCTGCAGCGGCTGCGCCGCAACAAGCAGCTCACGAGCAGCGATCTCGTGGAACTCGAACAGTTGCTGGTTGCCTCCGGCGGCCAGCAGGCCGACCTCGTCCGGGCCGACGCGAACACCGGAGGGCTCGGCATCTTCGTCCGGGGCTTGGTCGGGCTGGACCGGGCGGCCGTGACCGAGACCTTCGAGCGGTACCTCGATCACACCCGATTCACCGCGGACCAGGTCCGTTTCGTGAACCTGATCGTCGACGAGCTGACCCGCAACGGCGTGATGGAACCCCAGCGACTGTTCGAGTCCCCCTACATCGACCACGCGCCGACCGG
>JAOATP010000233.1:13206-31242 GCA_030158185.1 Propionicimonas sp. | reverse complement strand
TCCAGATCGCAACGTCGGACACGAAGGTCGCGAATCCTGCCTTCGACATCACCCCTGCCCGGCTCATCGCCGGGTTCATCACCGAGCGCGGCCTGGTCAGTCCGGCCGCCCTCGCCGGCACCTTCACGGATCGGAACCCATGACAACCGCCGCTTCCCCTGAGCTGCGCTCAGCCCTGCTGGACACCTTCGCGACGATGGGCTCCTCGGGCCTCAACCGGGGCACCTCCGGCAACGCCAGCGTCCGGGTGGGCGACGACGTGTCACGCCCCGACTTCCTGATCACCCCCAGCGGCCGCCCGATCGAGCAGCTGGCGGGTGATGACCTGGTGGTGATCCGTGACGGCGGCACCTTCGAGGGCTCCCTTGAACCCTCGTCGGAGTGGCGGCTTCACCAGGACATCTACACCGCGTACCCGTCTGCGGGGGCTGTGCTGCACGCCCACTCCCCGTTCGCCACGTCCCTCGCCTGCCAGCGAAGGGAGATCCCGCCGTTCCACTACCTGATTGCCCTCTTCGGCGGCACCAGCATCCGCTGCGCCGACTACGCCACCTTCGGCACCCAGGAACTGTCGGACGCAGCCGTCGCAGCGCTCGTAGACCGGCGCGGGTGCCTGCTGGCCAACCACGGAATGGTGGTGCACGGCCGCGACCTCGCCCACGCGCTGTCCCTCGCGGTGCAGTTTGAGACCCTCTGCGAGCAGTACTGGCGCACCTGCCAGCTGGCCCCTCCCACGCTCCTCACCGACCAGGAGATGGCGGCGGCCACGCTCCAGTTCGCCCGCTACGACGAGCTGGTGCGGCGGCCCTGACACCCACGGCCGGCGGGCTCAGGCGGTCGCCGCAGGCACGACGTCGTCCACGGCGCGCAAGCCGTTCAGTGTCCGCGGGTAGCCGATGAAGGGCAGCAGCTGGGTCAGAACGTCGATCAGCACCTGACGGCCGTTGCCGACGTTCAGGTTCCCGGCGACGTGGCCGCGCACCTGCGGGTCACAGCCGCCCTGGGCGACCAGGATCGCGAAGGTCAGCAGCTCGCGCGTCGGCAGGTCGATGCCCCCGCGGGTGTAGTGGTCGCCGAAGCAGTTCGCCGACAGCAGGCGCTGGATGTGAAGCTCGTCTGCGGGCGCGTCGGCATACAGCGACGCCATGCGCTCGGCGCCGATCACCTGCGACTGGACGGCGTACCCGAGCTCTGCCCGTGTCTCCGGGGTCGTCGTCGACTGCCCGGGAAGCGGCAGCGCAACACCGCGTTCGGTCAGCACGTCGTTGGTGATGTGCAGGAAGTCGAACGCCTTCCCCATGCCCACGTAGGCAACGGCCTGGTAGACGATCTCCTTCGCCTCCACAGGGGTCACGCCGACGGTGAGCGCCGCGCCCAGCATCACCCGGTACTCGCTCTGCGCCTGGCAGGCGATCAGCGCTGCGAGCTGCACCATCAGCCGCGTCCGCACCTCCAGGTCGTCGTGGGCGATCACCTCGTCGAAGGCGAAGTTGTCGAAGTACTCCACGAGCTCAGGATCGGTCTGCTCCAGCGTCGAGACGCGACCGGGGAAGAGCTGCTCGTGGTTGCGTTCTGCTGCCTCGGAAGTGGCCATGGGTTCTCCTGGGTGCTGTCGTTGTGCAGCACAACGCTAGGACGATCCGGCCGATCGAGGGAGGCACTGCCGGGTCCCCCATGACCGGGACGCGAGCCCGCTCAGGCCGGTCCGCACCCGCACGATCGCCTGACCACAAGGCTCGTCGCATACGTGCGCCCGCGCCTGGGAACCCCGAGGATCTCTGCGATCGCGTCGACGGCCATGTCGGCCAGCGGCACGTCCACCGTCGTCAGCGGGGGGATGGTGAACTCGGCATCGGGTGACCCGTCGAACGAGGTGAGTGCGACGTCGGTGGGCACCGATCGTCCGGCGTGGTAGAGCCCTGCGATCACGCCGATCGCCTGCTGGTCGGACGTCACGAACGCAGCCGTTGCCGAGCCGTGGTCTGCGAGGAGGGTGCCGGCCGCCTCGAACCCACCGTGCGCCGACCACGACGTGCGAATCAGGTGGCTCGTGTCCAGGCCGGCCTCGCGCAAGCTGTCGTGCCAGGCGCGCTCACGCTCGTCGCGCTGTTCCGAACCGGTGATCAGCGCGAGCTGTCGATGGCCGTGGACGGAGATCAGGTGGTCGACGGCCGCGCGGGTCCCGCCGTAGTAGTCCGGCCAGATCGACGGCATCGGGTCCAGCGGAAGGGCGAGGCTCAGCTTCACCATCGGCACCCGGTTGCGGACGAGGATCTGGGCGACCTCGGGGGTGGGCAGCGTTGCCGTGATGATGCCGGCCACCAACCGTCCGCTGAGCGACTCGACGAGCTGTGGCAGGTCCTCGCTCTGCGCCTGGGCAAGCACCAGGCCGAGACCCTGCTCCTTGGCAGCAGCCTCCACGGCCTCTGCCAGTGCGGAGAAGTAGGGGTTCTGCAGGTCGGGCACGACGAGGCTGAGAAGCTGTGGGCGTCCGGTGGTCAACGACCGGGCCGCGGCGTTGGGACGGTAGCCGAGCTTTTCGATGGCCTCCTGGACACGCCGCCGGGTCGCGTCCGCCACCGGCCGCGGGCCGTTGTTCACCACGTAGCTGACGACCGCGGAGCTCACGCCGGCGAGTCTGGCGACATCGTCGCGGGTCACGTCACGGGTCGGACGGGTCGCGCTGCTGGCCACGTCGTCCCCCTCCTGGCTTCGTGAGCGTCAGCCAGCATGGTAACCGGGTCAGGTACCGGCTTCGTGACGCTCGGTCGGGCTCAGTCGACGGCGTCCACGAGGTAGATCACGGTGTGGTCGGGATTGATCGGGGCGTCGGTGAGGCCGGTGGACACCAGCACGGAGCCGGGCAGTTCCACGCCGGCCTCTTCCGTGATCGCCCGGAACTTCGGCGGCCGCCCGGCCACGAGGTCGTGGAGCTCGCCGTCGTAGTCGCGTTCCAGCCCCCACCACAGCGGCGGACGCAGGCCCGACGGCGGCCGTCCGACCATCGCGGGGACCACCCGGTACCGGCGGGACGGGTCGAGGCCGGGGAAGCGGAGCCGGCCGAGCAGGACGGTGTCGTAGGCATCCATCGCCGTGAAGGAGTAGATCGCCCGGGACTTGTCGGGCGCGACGACGCCGAAGGCGTTCAGGGCATCGTCGGGGAAGTCGACCCGCACCAGGTCACCCCCGAGCAGCAGGCCACGATTGGCCTTGTAGAAGGCGATCCACTGGGCCAGTTCCTCGAGCTCCGCCGGGCTCGCCGCGCGCAGGTCCCACTCGATGCCGAGGTGACCGAAGACGGCGGTGGCTGCCCGGAAGTTGAGCTCGTGGGTGCGTCCGGTGGTGTGGGACGTGCCGGAGGCGATGTGGGAGCCCAGCAGTTCAGGCGGGAGGAGCTGCTGGGTCCACCGCATCATCTGCTGGCGTTCGTGGGGGTCGATGCAGTCCGACACCCACACCCGGTCGGTGTGTTGCAGGATGCCCAGGTCGACCCGGGCGCCGCCGGAGGAGCAGGACTCGATCTCGAGGCCGGGATGGGCAGCCCTGAGCTCGTCCATCAGCCGGTACACGGCCCCGGTCTGGGCGTGCACGCCCGGCCGTCCGGCGGGGGAGGTGCCGGCGTCGATCAGGTCGCGGTTGTGGTCCCACTTGATGTAGCCGATGTCGTACTCGGCAAGGATCGCGAGCATGGCGTCGCGGATGTAGTCGTAGCAGGCGGGGATACCGAGGTTGATCACCTGCTGGTGCCGGGACGGCACCGGGGTGCGGTCGCCGGTGGCAAGGACCCACTCGGGGTGCGCCCGGGCGACGTCGGAGTCGAGGTTGATCATCTCCGGTTCGAACCACAGCCCGAACTGCATCCCGAGCCCGGTCACGTGGTCGACCAGCGGGTGCAGCCCGTTCGGCCAGACGTCGGTCGACACCGTCCAGTCGCCCAGGCCGGAGAAGTCGTCGCGACGGGAGCCGAACCAGCCGTCGTCCAGCACATAGCGCTCCACGCCGATGGCCGCTGCGGCGTCGGCCAGCTCGAGCAGGGGGGCGAGCTCGTGGTTGAAGTAGACCGCCTCCCAGACGTTGAGGGTCATCGGCCGCTCGGCGGACGGGTGCTGCGGACGGGATCGGAGCCACCGGTGGAAGCGCCGCGCAACCTCGTCGAGACCGTTGCCGTACGAGCCGTACAGCCACGGGCTGGTGTAGCTGTCGCCGGAGGCGAGCACGATCTCGCCGGGCAGGAGCAGCTCGCCGCCGCCGAGCAACTGCTCACCGGTGAAGGCACGTTCGGCGAAGTGGGTGTGGTTGCCACTCCAGCCGACGTGGACACCCCACGTCTCACCGCTGCCGAAGGCGAAGCCGGGCACGCCGGCGTGCAGCACGGTGGCAGCGTCCGCCCCGGTGCGGCCCTTGCGGCCTTCCCGCAGGTGCGTCCCCACCGTGAAGGCGCGCCGCTGCGGCACCCGCTCACGACCCCAGTGCCCGGCAAGGTCGAGCAGTTCGCGGGCCACCGGTGGCACCGGGTAGGCCAGCACCAGGTCGTCCAGCTGGTAGCCGTCGGCACCGGTGTTCTTCAGGGTCGCCTGCGACCGCAGGAGCCCCCCGGTGGTCAGTTCGATCCCGATCACGAGTTCAAGGCCGGCTACCGGATCGGCAGCGGTGATCTCGAGGCTGCCCACCCCGAGGGTGAGCAGCGACGGCTGCTCCGCGCCCGCGCCCACGGCACCGCCGTCGACCCGCAGCCCTGTGGTGGTGAACCTGGGAGACCACGCCTGCCCGCCACGGGAGCCGCTGATGCCGGGCCGGCCGACCCAGCCGGTGTGGTGCTCCGGCAGCAGGCCGATCCGCACCGGTTCGTCGACGATGTTGGCGACGATCGGGTGCACCCCTGCGCGCGCAAGCGCAGCGACGTCCGCCCCGGTCAGTACGCCGAGGTCCGCGCCCCAGTGGACGATCGCCGGCAACCGGCCACAGCTCAGGTCGAGCACGACCGATTGGTCGTCAGAGCGCAGGTGAACGTAGGTGTTCAGGGGTTCGGACACGATTCTCCCTTGGATCAGGCGGGGGGCTGGGTGAGGCGGGACGGCCGGGTCACGACGTCGACCCGGGGGTGCTGGATGGTCTCGGCGGTGCAACCGCAGGATTCGCGGAGGATGAGGTCGGCCTCGAGCTGGACGTGGGTGCCGCTGGCGAGGTCGGGGGTGTCCATCAGCGCGATCGCCGCCGCGGCGAGCTCGGGAAGGCGCTGGCGGGCAACGGTGAGGGGCGGCCAGCAGAACTCCGACTCCTTGGTGCCGTCGAAGGTGACAACGGCAACGTCCAGGGGGATCCGGACCCCCCGCTCGTGCAGCGCAAGGACGAGGCCAACCCCCTGCAGGTCATTGCTGGCGAAGACGGCGTCGATGCCCGGGTCCTGGTCGAGAAGGGCATGGCCGCCGGTGTAGCCGCCCTCGCGGCTGAACGGCACCCGGATGATCGGGCCGTCGGCAAGGCCGGCTGAGCGCAGCGCACGGCGCCAGCCACGCTCGCGCGGGTCGGGATTGCCGAACCCGTGGTCGCCGACGATGAGGCCGATCCGCCGGCGGCCGTGCTCGACCAGGTGCGTCACGAGGCTTTCCGCTGCCCCGCCGGCATTGGTGCCGACCGTCCGGCGTCCCGGGACGGGTCCGGGGCAGTCGATCAGCACCGTCGGAATACCCGCGGCCTGCAGCGTGCGGCTGCGCTCGAAGCGTGCGAACGAGCTGGCGAACAGGAGGCCGTCCACCTGTCGTGCCACGAACTCCTCGACGATCGCAGCCTCGTCGGCCTCGTCCTCGCGGGAGTCGGCGATCAGCAGGCGCCACCCACGCGCGTCGGCTGCCTTCACCAGCTCGGAGGTGTACTCGGCGTAGAACGGGTTGAGCGCGTCGGCCATGACAAGGCCGAGGGTGAAGGTCCTGCCGAGTCGCAGGGCACGCGCATTCGCGTTCGGCCGGTAGCCCAGCAGTTCCATCGCCTCCCGTACGCGGACGGCTGTCGCCGCCGCCACCGGACGCGGTCCGTCGTTGACGACGTAGCTCACGACGGCCGTGCTCACCCCGGCCATGCGTGCGACATCGGCGCGGGTCACGGGGGTCCTGCGAGGACCTGGACGGAGGCGCCCCGTGGGCTGCGTCGTGTCGGCTGAACCTGGCCCGGTCACGTCGCTCCCTTCGTCGTCGATGGCGCGAATCTACACCAATAGATTGAACCTGCACAGGCCCATCCACGGGAGTTTCGAGCGCAAGCACCGTGATCTTTTCGTTATCTGGGCACCTCTTGCCATTCGGAATCTACACGTGTAGCTCCTTGCCCATCAGCACTGGCACCTCCGCCAGGGTTGGCCGGCAGTCCCAACGAGGGGAACCGTGATGAGTGCGAACACAATCGACAAGCCGACCGCTGTGCGGCGCAGGCCCAGGTCCGAGTCGTCGCAGACCGGTGGGCGCAGTGAGCTGAAGGTCGCACTGGTCTTCATCGCGCCGGCACTGATCGGATTCCTTGCCTTCTTCGTGTACCCGACCATCAGGGGCTTCTACTTCAGCCTCACCCAGTACAACCTGCTGGGCACGCCGAAGTTCATCGGCTTCGACAACTTCGTCAAGATCAGCAAGGACCCGCTGTTCTGGAACGCGATGGGGGTGACGATCGAGTACGTCCTGCTGAACATCGGCTTCCAGACGGTCATCGCGCTGCTGCTCGCGTCCCTGATGCAGCGACTCACGCAGTCGACGTTGCTCCGCGGCGCCCTGCTGCTGCCCTGGCTGATCTCCAACGTGATCGCTGCGATGTTGTGGTTCTGGCTGCTCGACTACCAGATCGGCCTTGCCAACGTCGCGATGGAATGGATCGGGCTGCCGAAGGTGGCCTTCTTCGCCAACGAGTTCTGGGCCATCCCGACCATGGCCTTCGTGAACGTGTGGCGCCACATGGGCTACACGGCCCTGCTGATCTACGCGGGCATGCAGACGATCCCGAAGTACGTGTACGAGGCGGCCTCGATCGACGGCAGCTCGGAGTGGAACTCGTTCTGGCGCATGACGATGCCGCTGCTGCGTCCGGTGCTCGCGATGATCCTCGTGATCACCGTCACCGGCTCGTTCCAGATCTTCGACACCGTCGCCGTCACAACCCGTGGTGGGCCCGTCAACGTCACCCGGGTGATGCAGTACTACATCTACCAGAAGGCGTTCGGTGAAGGGCAGTTCGGTTACGGCAGCGCCCTCGCCGTCGTCCTCTTCGCGATCCTCGCGATCCTTGCCGCCGTCCAGCTGCGCATGCTCCGCGCCGGCGAATCCGATCTCGGTTAAGGAGCCGGCCATGACAACCATCGAAGACCGTGCCCTCGCGAACGCCGAACAACGGCAGCGTCGTCGCCGCCTCACCCCGGGACGCATCGGAGCCTGGGTGGCGATGATCGCCTTCCTCGCGCTGAGCATCTTTCCTTTCCTCTGGATGATCCGCACCGCGTTCTCCACCACCCGCTCGCTGCCGTCGGATCCGACGTCACTGCTGCCGGTGGACTTCACGTGGGGCGCGTTCCAGCGCGTGCTCGGGCTGGGTACCCAGGCGCAGGCGATCGCAGAGGGCGGCTCCGGCGCCTCGGTGAACTTCTGGCGCTACCTGCTCAACTCGGTGATCTACGCCGGCGCGGTGACGGTGGGCCAGGTGTTCTTCTGTTCACTGGCCGCCTACGCGTTCGCCCGGCTGCGCTGGCCTGGACGCAACGCTGTGTTCGGCCTGTTCCTCGGGGCGCTGCTGGTGCCGCCGATCTTCACGAGCCTGCCGAACTTCATCCTGATCAAGAACCTCGGGCTGCTGAACAGCCTTCCGGGCATGATCCTGCCGTCGTTCCTCATGGCCCCCTTCGCGATCTTCTTCCTGCGCCAGTTCTTCCTCGGGATCAACCGCGAAATCGAGGAGGCTGCATCCATCGACGGCGCCGGGCCGTGGCGGGTGTTCTTCCGGATCATCCTGCCGATGAGCACAGCGCCCATCACCACGCTGGCGATCCTGACCTTCATCGGCACCTGGAATGACTACTTCTGGCCACTGCTGGTCGGCAACACCGAGAACACCAAGGTGCTCACCGTTGCCCTGGGTGTCTTCCGTTCCCAGACCCCCGCCGGCTCCCCCGACTGGGCCGGCCTGATGGCCGCGACGCTGGTAACAGCGCTCCCGGTCCTGATCCTCTTCTTCGCGTTCGCTAGGAAGATCATCGATTCGATCGGCTACTCCGGAAGCAAGTAGTAGCCCACCAAGACCCAACCCCACCTCATCGCCCAACCGGAAGGAATCGTCAACCATGTCAGGATTCACCAGGAAGAAGGCCGGCGCAGCCATCGCTGCCTTCGCGGCCATCGCCGTTTCGCTCACAGCGTGCAGCGGTGAAGCAACCCCCAGTGCCTCCGGTAGCGCCCCCGCCGCCGCAGGCAAGGCGACCGGCGAGATCAACTACTGGCTGTGGGACAACA
Organism: Propionicimonas sp.; assembly: GCA_030158185.1. GTDB lineage: Bacteria > Actinomycetota > Actinomycetes > Propionibacteriales > Propionibacteriaceae > Propionicimonas. Next base: position 22,759 of record JAOATP010000233.1, on the reverse strand, counting down.
ACCAGAAGCCTGCCTACCAGCAGTGCGCCGACGCGTTCAAGGTCGAGAACCCCGACGCCACCGTCAAGATCACCCAGTACGCCTGGGACGACTACTGGAGCGGCGTCACCAACGGCTTCGTCGCCGGCACGGCTCCCGACGTGTTCACCAACCACCTGTCGAAGTACCCGGAGTTCGTCACCCAGGGACAGCTGGTTTCCCTCGACGACCAGCTCGCAGCGGACGGCGTCAAGACCGACATCTACCAGAAGGGCCTGGCGGACCTGTGGGTGGGCCAGGACGGGAAGCGCTACGGCCTGCCGAAGGACTTCGACACGGTCGCGGTCTTCTACAACAAGAAGCTGCTCAAGGATGCGGGCGTCGCTGAGACCGATCTGGCGAACCTGACGTGGAACCCGACCGACGGCGGCACCTACGAGAAGATGATCGCCAAGCTCACCGTCGACGCCAGCGGCAAGCGCGGTGACGAGGCCGGCTTCGACAAGACCAAGGTCAAGGTCTACGGCCTGGGCCTCGACGGCGGCTCCGGCGGCGGCAACGGCCAGACCCAGTGGAGCATGTACTCCGGCACCACTGGCTGGACCTTCACCGACGTGAACCCGTGGGGCAAGCACTACAACTACGACAAGCCGGAGTTCCAGGGCACCATCGCCTGGATGCGGTCCCTGATCGAGAAGGGCTACGCGCCCTCGATCGAGGCCGTCACCGGCCAGAGCTCCGCTGACATCTTCGGCGCCAGCAAGTACGCCATGATCACCAACGGCTCCTGGATGATCAACCAGATGTTCAGCTACAAGGGCATCGAGACCGGCGTCGCCCCGACCCCCGTCGGCCCCAGCGGCAAGCGCTCCAGCATGTACAACGGCCTCGCCGACTCGGTGTGGGCGGGCTCGAAGAACCAGGCCAGTGCCATCAAGTGGGTCGAGTTCCTCGGCTCAGCGGCCTGCCAGGACATCGTGGGCAAGGCGGGTGCTGTCTTCCCGGCCATCCCGAGTGGCACCGACCTCGCGCAGGCAGCCTTCAAGGCCAAGGGCGTCGACGTGACCAACTTCCTTGTGCACGTGAACGACGGCACGACCTTCCTGTTCCCGATCACCGACAACGCCTCGCAGGTGACCAACATCATGCAGCCGGCGGTGGACGCGGTCATGACCGGCAAGGCCAAGGCCGATTCGCTGACGGCAGCCAACGAGCAGGTCAACCAGCTGTTCGCAGGCTGACCCCGGCGCACCATCGAGGGCCACTCCTTTCCCAGGGGTGGCCCTCGACGCGTTGGAAGGGTCGAGAATCAGGCAAGAGGGAGAACAGCCATGACAATCCGGGTCGAGCAGGTCCCGCTACCGGACCTGGTGCGGGTGCAGGTGCGACCGGACGGGGGGTGGTCCCCGCCCGGGGCGGTCGGGGTACAGGTGTTCCTCGGCCGGGACGGCGAGGGCTTGCGGGTAGGGCTTGCTGCGACCGGCGAGCTGTCGAGGGTGCACCTGCGCTGGCGTCGCGCCCGGTCGTCGGCAGCACTCGTCCTCGGGGACGCCTGGGAGCGCAGCTACGGCGATCTCGGGTGGCAGGCCAGCGCACGGGCGGAGCAGATCCATCCGTGGATGGTGCTGATCCATGACGACCAGACCACCTGGGGCGCAGGGGTCGACGTCCGTGCGGGAGCCTTCGCCGGGTGGTCGGTGGATCCGGCGGGGGTGTCGTTGTGGCTGGACGTGCGGGCGGGCGCCGACCCGGTGGTGCTGGGCGACCGCGAACTGGCTGCCGCAACGGTGCGCTGGGTTGCCGGGGAGGGTGAGCCGTTCGCCATCCAGTGCGCCCTGGCCGCCGCCCTGTGCTCGGACGCCCTGCCCGTCGGCCCGCTGGTGGGCGCGAACAACTGGTACTACGCGTACGGCCGCGATTTCGACGCGGACGCCGTCGTGCGTGACGCACGGCTGGTCGCCGACCTCAGCGGTGACCACCCGGTGCGGCCGTTCGGGGTGGTCGATGACGGCTGGAGCATCGACGGCACCGCCGACGGCCGGGTGTCCTCCGGTGGACCGTGGGACCCGGGTCGGGCAGGGAGCTTCGCCGACATGGCGGAGGTGGCCGGCCGGATCGCTGCCGAGGGCGTGCGTCCGGGCATCTGGTTCCGTCCGTTGCAGGCCCGCATCGCTCCCCGCGCGGGCGCCCTGCGTCCGTGGGAGTACGGCTGGGCGCTCGACCCGAGCCACCCCGCAACCCTGGAGACCGTCGCCACCGACGTCCGCCGGATCCGGGACTGGGGGTTCGAGCTGATCAAGCACGACTTCTCCACGTTCGAGGCCCTGGGCAGGTGGGGCTTCGCGATGGGGCCGCGGCCTGCGGCCGACGACCTGCACGTGCACGACCGTGGCCGGTCGACAGCGGAGGTGCTGGTGGCCCTCTACCGGACGATCCACGAGGCGGCCGGTGACGGGATCGTGCTCGCCTGCAACGTCGTGGGACACCTGGCCGCAGGCCTGGTGCATGGCCAGCGCACCGGGGACGACACGTCGGGGCGGGTGTGGGAACGGACCCGCCGGATGGGGGTCAACACGCTGGCGTTCCGGCTCGCCCAGCACGGCAGGTTCTTCACCATCGACGCTGACTGTGTTGCCAGCACCCCCGGCACGGACTGGGGGAAGAACCGCCAGTTCCTCGACCTGGTCGCCCGCTCCGGCACCGCACTGTTCGTCTCCGTCGACCCGGCCACGCGCACGGATGCGGTCGATGCCGACCTGGCCGCGGCGCTCCGGCTTGCCCTCGACGGGGGCCAGCCCGGCGGCGTCGAGCCCGTCGACTGGCTGCACAACCCCACGCCCGCCACCTGGCGCAGCGGGGGGCGCACCCGTACCTACGACTGGTTCGAGTACTCCGGCGCAGACCCCTTCGACCTCACCGACGCCGAGCCGGGTGGGTAATCCTCGGCCCAGCGCTGCCGGGCGACCCGTCCTAGGGTGGCGGGATGGACCATGGCACAGCCAAGGAGTGGCTCGATCGCTACGTCGCCGCGTGGATCTCCTACGATCCGTCAGCGATCGGCGACCTGTTCACCGAGGACGTCTCCTACCGCTACCACCCCAACGATGAACCGACGGTCGGCCGTGACGCCGTCGTCGCGTCGTGGCTGGGGGAGTCGACGGCGCAGGAGGTCTCCACCCGGGACGCGCCCGGAACCTACGCGGCCGCCTATGCTCCGGTGGCCATCGAGGACGACGTCGTCGTCGCCGTCGGGACGTCCACCTACTACACGGCCCCGGGCGGTCCGGTGGACACGATCTACGACAACTGCTTCCTGATGCGATTCGACGAGTCCGGACGGTGCAGCGCCTTCACCGAGTACTACGTGAAGCGCCCCTCCTGAGCCGGTGGGCGGCAATCTCGCCGACCCGTCGGGGAGTCGTCCCCCACAAGGGGGTGAGCCGGACGTCGTACAGGTATGGTGCGGAACGACACGGCGCGGGGATCGCCGATGGATCGCAATGGAGGAGCCCTGGTGAGCAGTCCGCCTGAGGCCGACTTCGAGGTCGTTGTGCGCCCTGGATTCGCTGTCGTGCTCGCGTCCCTCGTCCTCGTCTACACCGGGCTCTATCTCTTCGCCGGCCAGTTGGCTGGCGAGGCCACGACGTTCGCGATGGCCCTGAACTGGGCGGCGGGGGTCGTTGTCCTCGTGCTGCTGGGGATCCTGATGCACGAACTCGGGCACGTGGCGGTTGCCGCTGCTCGCGGCCAGCGCTGGACGCGGGTCATCCTCGACCGCTCCGGCCTCGGTGTCGTCATTCAGCCCGGGCTTCCCGGCTGGCCCAGCGTGCTCCGCAGTCTCGCCGGACCCGTGGTGCAGCTCGTCGTCGCCCTGCCCATGCTCGCGACGCTGTACCTGGAGGACCCGTCGGTCCCGCTGACCCTGCGTACCGGCGCGCACTCCTTCTGGTGGGTTGCCGGCGCGAGCAACATCGTGATCGCGCTCGCCAACCTGCTTCCCGTCCGCAGCTGGGACGGCGGCCAGGCGCTCGCCGGCATGCGGGAAGCCCGGAGCAAGAGCTCCTGACCCCCGGCCGCTGCGCCGATCTGCTGGGCTAGGGTGTCTGCGGGTGATGGATCCCGCCCGGGCTCGTCCGGACGACAGGAAGCCCGAATCGTCGGAGGTCAGCGTGCAGTTCCACCACCACGTGCCCCAGCCCAGTCCGCAGCGCATGGTGCCCATCCCGGGCAGCCCCCTCGTGGTCGGCGTCGTGCCCGGACAGTCGGAACTCGTCGCGGCAACGGCAGCAGCATGGGCCGACGCCCTCGGCGGGGTGCCGCTGCACTTCGCCTACGTCGACGCCACCCGGATCGTCGATGAGGAGTACGACGACGGCACCATCCGGCACTCCTCGCTCGACCCGGACCTGGCGGACGACTCCTGGGCGAGAGTCGAGGAAGAGCTGAGGTCGCACCTGACGGTGCTGCTGGCCGACCATGCAGGCCCCTGGGACTTCCGCTTCCTCGCCGGACGGCCCGACCGTGCACTGACCCATCTCGCACGGGCCGTCGGCGCTTCCGCCTTCATCGTCGGCGCGCGACGCCCGTCGTCCACGGAACGGGTCAGGGAGTTCCTTGCCGGTTCGGTTGCGCTGCACCTCACGCGACACCAGCACCGGCCCGTCCTCGTCGTCCCGGTGGCCGTGGTCGACTGGAAGGCACCTGCCCCGTGGTAGTCGCCCGACAGCGGGCGCGCCGGTTTCTGCCGGTAGACCCGCGCTGGCTCGCCCTGATCTTCGTCGGCGCGGCCCTCGGGACCACGGCGCGTTCGCTGCTGGAGGGCGCCTGGCCGGCCGGGCCGGGGGCGTTCCCGTGGACGACCTTCTGGATCAACGTCGGCGGCTCGCTGTTGCTGGGGATGCTGCTGGAAGCCATCGCGGAGAGCGGACGCGATGCCGGCTGGCGTCGCGGGCTGCGGCTCGGCGTCGGCACCGGCGTGATGGGTGGCTTCACCACGTACAGCACCTTCTCGGTCGAGACGGTCCTGCTGCTGCGCTCCGGCCACTGGCTGCTCGCCGTTGGCTACGCGGTGGCCAGCGTTGTGACCGGCGTGCTCGCCGCACTGCTCGGCGTCCGGCTGGTGCGGTGGACGACACGCGCCCTGCGGCGGACGACCCTCGCGCGGAGCCCGCGGTGACCGGGCTGCTGGTCGCCGTCGCCGGTGGCATCGGCGCCGTCGTCCGGTTCCTCGTCGACACCTGGATCGGGCACCGCAGCAAGGGCTCGCCGGTGCCGCTGGGCACGATGGCGATCAACGTGTCCGGATCGTTCCTCCTTGGCCTGCTCACCGGCTGGTGGATGTTCCGTACCGGTGACACCGGCTGGAAGCTGGTGCTCGGCACCGGGTTCCTCGGTGGGTACACCACGTTCTCGACGGCGAGCGTCGAGGCGGCCCGGCTGACCCGCGCGGGAAGGGGCTGGACGGTGCTCGCCCACGCCGGCGGGATGCTCCTGCTGAGCGTCGGTGGCGCCACGTTGGGTGTCTGGCTGGGTGCTCTCTAGCCGGTGCCCGTGAGCCCTCACGGACACGAAAGCCGAACACGGTTCGCCTCTGGTGGAAACCGGGAGGTGCTGGCAGAGTTGCTCTCTCGAACGTCAGCGGCCTGACCCGAACCCCTGGTCCTCACCCCGTCCGCTGGAGAGAGCCCCCAATGGGGGGCCGGTTGCGTCCAGGGGAGCGGACGTGACCGGTCCGGGTTCAGACAGCAGCGTCGGCGACCGCCTTCATCACCGGACGCAGTGCCAGCCACCACTGGTCCTTGGGCCGGCGGAAGGTCAGGTCCATCTCCGACATCATCTCCGCCATCGGGTGCGCTGTGACCTTCGACTTCACGAGGCCGAGGTAGAAGCTGTCGGTCGTCGCTGCGGTGAACTGGTCATTGATCAGGTCGAGAGCCCTCGACACCAGCCGGACGGCGAGCAGACGGTCGAACGGCGAGGGGCAGCCGCCCTGCTGGATGTGGCCGAGGACGTTCTGCCGCACGTCGTAGAGTCCCTGGCCCTCCTGTTGGAGCAGCCGGGCGAGGAAGTCGGTGGTGTAGAGCGGGTTGGCGTTCTCGTTGCGGATCGCGAGGAAGAGCTTCCGCCCTGAGGCGAAGCTGTGGCGCAGCCACTCGAGATCCTGCTGCATGCCGGCGAGGCTGATCCCCTCCTCGTGCAGGTAGACGCGCTCCGCGCCCCCGGCGAGGCCGCACATCAGTGCGAGGTAGCCGCAGTAGCGTCCCATCGTCTCCACGACGAAGGCCCGCTTGGCCGCGCTCCCGGACATCTTGATCCGGTCGACGGCCTCGGTGATCACGTTCAGTGCCGTGTCGGCGCCGATCGCCAGCTCCGAGCCGGGCAGGTTGTTGTCGATCGACGCGGGGACGCAGATGATCGGCAGGCCGCAGGCGGGGAAGCGGTCGCGCTCGCGGTGCAGGAGTTCCGCGGCCTGGTAGCCGTTCCAGCCGCCGATCATCAGCAGGGCGTCGATGTGGTTGTCCTCGATGGCGCGGCTGATCCGGTAGAGCTCCTCGACCGTTGGCACCGTCCGGCGGACGCCGAGATCGGCGCCACCGTCGATGAGCCAGCCCTCGACGTCGCCCCAGTGCAGCTCCGTGATCTGGCCGTCGCGCAGGCCGGGGAAGCCGCCCTGGACCCCGAGCATGGTGTGCCCGCGGCTGATCCCGAGGCGGACGGCGTAGCGGGCAGCAGCGTTCATACCCGGTGCAAGTCCGCCGGCGTGGATGATCGCGATCCGGCGGCTCTCCCCGGATGCGTCGATCCGGCTGGGCTCGACCAATTCGGCGAGGATCCGTGCGGCTTCGTTGAACGAACCACCGCGCAGTTCCATGGCGGCGGCGTAGTCGCCGGAAGCGATCAGCTGCGGCACCAGCCGGGTCTTTGCCACCGCCTCCACAAGGGGCACCCGGGTCACCCTGTTGCCGCGGAACCCGATCACCGGGCCTGCGGTCTCCGCGGTGGCGGTGAGCACCTCGATGACGGCCTCGTAGCCGAGCCAGGTCGAGGCCCACCTGTCGTAGGCGCTGGGCGAACCGCCGCGCTGAACATGGCCGAGGATGGTTACCCGGGCATCCTCGTGCAGGATCTCCTCGAGCACCTGCCGTACGTAGCCGGACGTGATCGGCTTGCCCTCCCGGTCACAGGCACCCTCAGCGACGACGACCAGCGAGTCCCGACGCCCCTCCTGCCGTCCTCGGTGCAGCGCGGCGCACATCCGTTGTTCCCAGCCCGCCTCGGGCGGGTCCTCGGGGATCAGGACATAGTCGCAGCCGCCGGCGATCGCGCTCATCAGGGCGAGGTAGCCACAGTGCCGACCCATCACTTCGATGACGAAGCTGCGCTGGTGGCTGGCCGCGGTGCTGGAGAGGGCGTCGGTGGCGTCGACGATGCGGTGCAGGGCCGTGTCGGCGCCGATGGTCATGTCTGTCCCGACCAGGTCGTTGTCGATCGACCCGACCAGCCCGGCGAACATCAGTGCGGGGTGGGCGTCCGCGACCTCCTGGGTGACCTCACCGGCGGCCACGAGCTCTGCAAGGAGTTCGGCCCATTCGGAACGGAACTGGTCGAGGCCGGACAGGGAGCCGTCCCCGCCGATCACGATGAGGCGGTCGATGCCGTGCTCCAGCAGGTTGCGGGCAGCCTTCCTGCGCCCGTCGCGTTCGCGGAAGTCCTTCGAGCGGAAGGTGCCGATCATCGTCCCGCCCTTGTGCAGGATGCTGCCGACGTCCTCCCACGCGAGTTCGCGGATGCCCTCGCCACCGTCCACCATGCCCTGGTAGCCCTCGTAGACGGCGAACACCTGCGCGCCGAGGCTGACAGCCGTGCGCACGGCTGCACGTACTGCTGCGTTCATGCCCTGGGCGTCGCCGCCGCTGGTCAGGATGCCGATCCGCTTGCCCGCGCCGATCAATCCGGTCGGCTCCATCTCAACGTCGGTGGTCATGCCGACATTCTTCCGCTCCTTGACGCTTCGTGTCGGCGGACGAGTCAGGCGAGCCCGAGGTATTCCTCGAGGGTGAGGGAGTTGCCCGTGAACTTCATCGCGTCGGCCCTGCCGATGTAGCGGTAGTGCCACGGCTCGTAGTGGTAGCCGGTGATCTTCGACTTTCCGTTCGGGTAGCGCAGCACGAACCCGTAGGAGTGGGCGTGCGTGAACAGCCACTTCCCGGTGGCGGTGCGGGCCATCGGAAGGCTCCAGGTGACCCCGTCCCACAGGTCGACCGACAGCCCGGTCTGGTGCTCGCTGGCGCCCGCCGGGGCGTAGAAGCTGAGGCTCTGCGGGTAGTTGCGCTTGGCCTTCTGGTAGATCGCGTTCTGGGTTGCCCAGTTGCGGTAGCCACTGCGCACCCGGATCCGCACCCCGTCGGCCCGGGCCGCCGCTGTCATCTTCGCCAGTGCTGCGGCTGTCGTGGCCTCGAGGTGAAAGGCGCCGGACGGCTTCTTCGGTGCGTACGCCGCCGTGATCCGGTGTTTCTTGGACACCACGGGGATGCCCTTGACCAGGTACGGCGTGTTGAGCTGGGAGCCCTTCCTCGTGTCCTTGGGCGGCGCCGTCGGTGTGGGCTTCTTCGTCGGCGTGGGGGAGGGCTTCGTTGCTGTGGGCGACGGGGTGGGCGTCGCGGACGGCGTGTGCACGGACGGCGTCGTCGTCGCAGGGAAGCCGCCCGGAACAGGGGAAGGCACCGGGCTGGCCGTGCAGCCCGTCAGGGCGAGAAGGGCGGCGAGCGCGAGCGCGCAGCTGCGCAACGTCACCGCTCGGAGCGCCAGCGGATGCCGGCCCAGGCGCGGGTCCGCTTCGTCGCCGCTGCATCGATGCGCTTGGGGGTCCACGAGCTCAGCTGTCGGACGCCGGTGTCCGTTGCGTTCGCCGAGGCACGACCCCTGTCGGACGAGGCGTTCGAGCTGTCGCCACGGTGATGACGATGTTTGGGCGGAGCGCTGGCCGTCGGCGTCGGTGTCGCGCTGGGCTCCGTGGCCCTTGCCGTCGGAGTGGGCTGCGGTGACCGCCGGTGGTGGTGGCCCTCGGACGGTGTGCTGCTCGCCTTCGGTGCCGGGCTGGTGCTGGCCGTCGGTGTCGTTGACGGCGTGGTCTTGCTGGACGCGGTCGAGGGCGAACTGCTCGGGTGTGGTGCCCGGGTCGCCCGGTGCGACTGCGTTGGAACGGACGCAGCCTGCTCACTGGCAGTGACGGTCGGGGTCGCGGTGGGACCGGACGTCGCCGTCGGGGTTGCCGTGGGAGCGGTCGTGGCTGTCGGGCGCACGCTCGACCAACCCGGCGGGCACTCAGGATGCGCCGCGGCGACGGCAGTGGGCGTCGCGCCCGGCCAGCAGGTGGGCGGTCCTGTCGGAGGTTCCGTCGCGGTCGGAGTGGCCGTTGGCGCTGCCGTCGGAGTCGGCCACGGCATCGTCGGCGTGACGGTGGGCGTCGGGGTGACGGTGGGCGTCGGGGTGACGGTCGGTGTCGGGGTGACGGTGGGCGTCGGGGTGACGGTCGGTGTCGGGGTGACGGTCGGTGTCGGGGTGACGGTCGGTG
>JAOATP010000233.1:0-13106 GCA_030158185.1 Propionicimonas sp. | reverse complement strand
TCGGTGTCGGGGTGACGGTCGGTGTCGGGGTGACGGTCGGTGTCGGGGTGACGGTGGGCGTCGGGGTGACGGTGGGCGTCGGGGTGACGGTCGGCGTGGGCGTCACCGTGGGCGTCACCGTGGGCGTCGGCAGGATCGTCGGCCTGGCCGTCGGTGTCGGCTTCTCGATCACGGGGATCGTGTGCGTGGCCGTCGGCTCGGCGGTGGGCTCGGTCGTCTGTGATGCGGTCGGCGTCGGCGAGGCAGAACCGGTCGGCTCAACGGTGCCGGTCGCTGTGGGCGTGATCGGCGGGAGCGTGGTGGTGGCAGTCGGCTCAACCGTCGGCGATGTGGTGGTGGGAACCGGAGTGGGGGAGACACCTGAAGGCGTGGCAATCACGGTGATCGTCGGTTGTACCCGATCACCGGTGGTCAGGTATGGCGTTCCTGACCTGGGCGGCGCGACGAGCGCGCCGGCGGCAACACAGGCTGCAGCTGCAACCCAAACACCCGCCTTCGCCATTGCGTACCCCCCGCATGCAGTGGCTAGTGGTTTCCCTGGTTTCCCTACCTAGGTGGTTCCGACAAGTTTCGACCAACGCACAAACTCGACGTCGAGGTTCCCTCTTGCCTGGGCCTCCCAGAACTCCCGTCCGGCAGAAGATCCGAACAGTTGCTTCTTCGACAATAGCTCGTCAAGTGCCCGCATTCGACCTGCCGCGAACATTTGGTCGTCGACCTGGGGGTACTCGAGGCGCACTCCGCGCGAGTAGTAGTGGTACCTGCCGGGCGCCTGTCCGAGGACGGAAAGGTCGCCGTCGACCAGCAGGATGCCGGCCTCGTCACCGGGATCCGGGTCGTGGTGGATGGTGAGGAGGACCAGCCGGACGACCTCGTCCACCTCGTCGCGGGGAATGTCCGCAGCCTCGAGCGATGCCCGCGCGAGGGTGGCGGACCCACGCTCGTCATCACCGGCGACGCCATCGTGGACGGCGTCATGGAACCAGGCTGCGAGGGCCACTGCACGCGGCGGCGTCCCCCCGCTGAGCGTGGTCAGCGAGGACAGCAGCTGCGCGAGGTGACGCACGTCGTGGTAGTGCCGGTGCGGCTCCTGCCAACGCAGCAGAAGGTCGCGGCCAAGGCCCGGCGCCGCCGGCATCAGCTCCTGCCACGCCTCTCGAAGACCGGGCAGCACCTGCGCGGACGTGGGCGTCCGCTCCGGGGTGCGGACGCGCAACCCGCCGGCGACGAGCCTGCGCACCAGCTCCGAAGGGCCAACCGGTCGCGCGCCGGCAGCGACGAGGTCGTCGTAGCGCCGCTCCGCAACGTCGTAGTGGTCGTGGTCGAAGGCACGGAAGGGCACCCCCGCCGCGTCGGCGAAGTGCAGGAGCTCCTCCAGCGAGTGGTCGGAGACCAGGTGGGAGAAACTGGTTCCGTGTGCCGGCCAGCGCGGCGGATCGATGAGTACCGCCACAGCGCGCTGCCTAGCTGCTGGGGTTGCGGAACGTCGCGGTGAAGGTGCCCGTGTCCAGCACGCTGAAGCTCAGCGTCAGCCGGGCGACAGCACTCGAGGCCTCGTCGGGGACGTCGAGCCGGTCGACACCGACGGCGAACACGGTGAAGACGTAGTGGTGGGCCGGGCCCGGCGGCGGCCAGGGGCCGCCCCAGCCGGTGTAGCCGTAGTCGTTCAGCCACGTGCGGGAGCCGTCGGGGAGTGCTGCTCCCTGCGCGAAGGAGGTCACCTCCGCCGGGATGTCGGTCACGACCCAGTGCCACCAGCCGCTGCCGGTCGGGGCGTCCGGGTCGAAGCAGGTGACCGCAAAGCTGCGGGTGCCCTCCGGGGCGCCGGACCAGGTCAGGTCCGGTGAGATGTTGGCGCCGCCGACCCCTGGCTCGGCGAAACGCAGGTCGATGTCGGAGTTGGCGGGGATGTCCGCACTGATGAGCTCCATCGGTCCTCCTCGGCGTGGCTCTTCCGCCCAGCTAACCACGCTGCCTGCCGGGTGTCACCGGATCGGGCAGTATGGGCGCGTGACACCTGACTTGCCGGACTTCGGCATGCACGAAGTGATCGTCTCCCTGCCCGACATCGAGGTGGACGACCTCGTGCCCGCGTGCGAGGTCCTGTGCCAGGAGGGCTTCCGGCTGTGGTCGGTGCCCGCCACGCGGCTGGACGACGTCGCCGGCCTGCTCCGGCTGTTCGGGCGGCGCGCGAAGGTCGGCGTCCATGACGTGACGGAACCCGGTCAGGTGGTGGCTGCCGCGGCGGGCGGCGCGGTGTTCGCCGCTTCGACCTACCTGCTGCCCGAGCTGGTCGCCGCCGTCCCCGAACTGCCGGTCATCCTCGGTGGCCTCACCCCTTCAGAGCTCCACGCCGGCGTCGCTGCAGGGGCTGCCGGCGTCCAGCTCGTGCCGACCGAGGCCTTCGGCACGGCGTACGCGCGGACCCTGCCCGAACTCGTCAAGCCGGCACCGCTCATCGCGACCGGCCGGCTCGAGCGCTACCAGGCGGAGTTGTGGCTCGAGGCCGGCGCCGTGGCGGTCTGGCCCAGCGCACTCGTGACCGCGACCCTCGCCTCGAGCGAGAGCCTCGACGGCCTCCGCGTCACGCTGCAGCAGTGGCGCCTGCACGACTGACGGCGCGGGTCAGGTTCAGGACCGGGGCCTGGGGCGGCGGCGGAGCAGGGCTCCGATGCCGAAGAAGAGGATGACGGCACCGAGCAGGCCGCCGCCTGCCACAAGGGCGAGCTGCACCCAGCGTTCGCCCTCTTCATCTGCTGCCGTCCGGCGTCGGGTCGTTGCACTGGCCGAGGGGGACGGGGTGGGCGTCGGTGTCACGGAGGGCTTCGGCTTGGGCTTCGTCGTCTTGGCCGGAGCTGCCGGCAGTACATGCTGCGGGACGGGTTCGCGCGCCGGATACGCATTGGCCGGCTGCCCGGAAGCGCTCAGTCCCAGGGTCAGGGCGAGCACAAGCGCAGCAAGGCAGGCCACCAATGGCTTCATGTCCCCTCCGCCGAGGTGCGCGACATCGCGTCCCATCGTTCGAAAGTATTGCCGACGAACCCGTCCCGCGGTGAGGGTTGGCGCCGTTTCGGGGTTGCCCGGCCCAAATCCTTAAGTTATCCTGAGAATCCGGTTCAGGTTTCGTCAGGATGGATTACACATGTACCAGCCCCGTCGGGTCGCCGACCCGATCGTGACGGCTGAGCCTGTCCACCCCACCCGCGGCCTGGATTTCAGTGCTCCTTCTACGCACCATGCAGCTGCCCGTCGCGCCGTCCCCAGCGTCACCGATCGCCTGTTCAGCCGTGGCGGCATCACGCTCGCGGCCGTGACCGTCGCTGCAACGGCGGGCGCAGTGGTCCTCGGCAGCAACGGTGGCGCAGCGGTCGCGCTCGGCTCGACGACGCCGGAAGCTGCAACCTCCCCGAGCCTCGTGCCGGACGCTGCCGCACCGTCCACCAGCACCGTCCGCACGCTGACCGCCGACCAGCTCGCAGCACCGATCGCCGCAACGACGCGGAGCCGGAAGGCGCCGCTCGCACTGCTCAGCCTCTCCCGGCTCTACACCACCGGCACCCTGAACGTCCGCGAAGTGGCCAAGAACTCGGGCAAGCTCCTCGGCTCGCTCGACATGGGCGTCCGGATCAGCGCAACCTCCGACGTCGAAGGCAAGTACCGCAAGATCGAGTTCGGGAAGGGCTACGGCTGGGTCCTTGAGTCCAGCCTCACCGATGCGGTCCCCGTCGAGGCAGCCGGCACCACCTGGGCCCGGTGCCCGCGCGGCTCCTCCGTGGAGAACAGGCTGCGCAAGGACACCGTCCACATCTACCGCTCCGTGTGCGCACTCTTCCCCGCCGTCAACTCCTACGGCGGTTGGCGCGCAGGCGGGCTCCCGTTCCACAAGAACGGCCGGGCGGTCGACATCATGCTCACCCCGGGCGCCGAGAGCGCCCTCGGGCACCGCATCGCGAACTACCTGATCAAGCACGCGAAAGACTTCCACGTCGACCACATCATCTTCGAGCAGCAGATCTGGACGCCGAGCGCCCCGCACTGGCGGCACATGGCCGACCGCGGTGGCGTCAATGCCAACCACTTCAACCACGTCCACGTCGCCATCCGCGCCTGAGCGCCCGGCGGAACCCCGCCGCTCCCATAGGCTGAGCGGCGTGAAGCGCGGCAGATCCATCGCGAGCCTCGGCCGCGCCCCGGTACCGGAATGGGAAGAGGTGGCCCGAGCCGCCTGGCCCGGACGCCTGCCTCTGCAGCTCGTCACCCCGGCAGGAGCCGGCCAACTCGCGCTCCTCATCGTCAGCATCTTCACCCTCGTGATCGCCGCCGGGCTGCGGCTGCCGTGGCTGGGCCTTGCCGCCTGGACGCTCGGCGCCCTTGCGGAGTGGCTGGCGACGCCGGCCGACAGCCCCATCGCGCGGCTGATGGACCTGGTCGGGCTGCGCTACCAGGTGCGCGCCCTCGTGAAGAGCCTGATCGCCGCCGCCCTCATCTTCCGCACCGTCACCGAGCCCTACGCCGGCCTCGCCTACGTCGTGGTTGTGCTGTTCGTGCAGCTGGCCTGGAGCGTGCAGCCGGTGCTCTCCACCTGGCTGTGGCGCTCGTCGCCACCGCTCGCCTACCAGCCGGAAGTTGCTGCGCAGCCGGCCTCGCTCGCAACGCACGTCCGCCTCTACGCCCGCGGGGTCGGGTATCCGGTCCTCCTGCTCCTGATCGAGTTCGTCGCCCTCGCGAAGGCGCTGGCAGCCGACGACCCGCGCATGGCCGTGTTCGGCTCGGTCGTCGCGATCGCCGCCCTCCTCGTCGCTGCGACCCTCGTCTACATCGCGTGGACGCTCTTCGAGGCCCAGAGGTTGCGCGGGGCCCAGCGCGCCGCCGGTGAGTCACTCCTTGCAGAGCTGGCCGGACGCGACCCGTCCTTCGTGATCTACGTCTCCCTTGCCGCCCGTCAGTCGAGGTACATCGTCAACCAGTGGCTGCCGGCCTTCGACGCCCAGCCGCGCAACGGGATCATCGTCGTGCGCGAGGCCAGCCAGCTCGCCCCGCTGGCGGCAACCCGGCACCCCGTGGTCTACGCCCCCACCACAAGGCACGTCGAGAGCCTCGTGCTCCCGGGCGTCCGCGCTGCCTTCTACCTCGCGTACGGGGAGAAGAACTCCAACCTGCTGCGCGACCCCAACCTGCTGCATGTCATGCTCGCCCACGGTGATTCGGACAAGGCGACCAGCTCGAGCGCACTCGTCCGGATCTTCGACGAGACCTGGGTGGCAGGCCAGGCCGGCGTCGACCGGTTCGCGAAGGCCCGCATCCCGATGTCGCCGGAACGCTTCGCCGTGATCGGACGGCCCCAGGTTGCCGGACTGCCGGTCGGTCCGACGGGGGAGCAGCCGGCCGTGATCCTGTACGCCCCCACCTTCGAGGGCTACTACGAGCAGACCACCCACTCCTCGCTCGACTCGATGGGCGTCGACCTCGTGCGACGGTTGCTCGCCGACCGTCCGGAGGTGCAGGTGTGGTTCCGGCCGCACCCGTCCAGCGGTGTGCTGCGGCCATCGATGCTCACAGCCATCGACACGATCACCGACCTGCTGAAGGCGGCCCCCGGCGGGCACCGGGTGTCGACCGGCCGCGGCTCATCCCTCACGGAGTGTCTTGTGCGCGCCGACGTGCTCGTCTCCGACGTGTCCAGCGTCGTCTCCGACTTCCTGCAGACCGAGCGGCCGGTGCTCGTCTGCGACCCCGACGACCTGTCCGCGGACGAGTTCGCCCGGCGCTACCCGTCCCAGGCCGGCTCCTACCGCCTGACACCCGGGCTCCCCGAGCTGGACGACGTGCTGGCCGACGCCCTCGGCGCCGACCCCCTGCACGCCCGGCGCGTGGAGATGAAGCACTACGTCCTCGGTGACCCGCCCGGTGGACCGCAGGCCGCCTTCGCAGCCAACGTCGCCCGCGTCACCGCCCCCTGATCCTGACAACTCGGCAGGGGGGCGCGAACTCGTTAGTCTGGGTTCATGAGCGCACCCGTGGACCCGACCACCACTCCCGCGTGGGAGAAGCTGACCCAGCTGGCCTCCGACCTGCAACCCGACCTGCGCGGCTGGTTCGCCGCCGATCCGGGACGCGCTGAGCGGTTCAGCCTCACCGCCGGCGACCTCCATGTCGACCTCTCCAAGAACCTCCTCGACGACGCCGTCCTCGCTGCACTGGTCGAGCTCGGCGAGCAGGTCGGCCTCGAGGAGCGCCGCGACGCCATGTACGCGGGGGAGCGGATCAACGTCACGGAGGACCGTTCGGTGCTCCACACCGCACTGCGGCGTCCGCGGACCGACAGCCTCGTCGTCGACGGCACCGACGTTGTCGTGCAGGTGCACGAGGTGCTGGATGCGGTCTACTCCTTCGCCGACCGCGTCCGCAGCGGGGAGTGGAAGGGCGTCACCGGCGCCCAGATCAAGACCGTCGTGAACATCGGCATCGGCGGTTCCGACCTCGGCCCGGTCATGGTCTACGAGGCCCTGAAGCCCTACGTGCAGGCCGGCCTCGAGTGCCGCTTCGTCTCCAACATCGACCCGACGGACGTGTTCGAGAAGACAGCAGACCTGAACCCGGCCACAACGCTGTTCATCGTGGCCTCCAAGACGTTCACGACGCTGGAGACCCTCACCAACGCGCGGATGGCCCGCGAGTGGCTGCTGCGGAAGCTCCGCGACGCCGGCTCGCTGGACGGCTCCGAGCGCATGGACGCCGACGCGATCAGCAAGCATTTCGTGGCGGTGTCCACGGCGCTGGACAAGGTCGCGGCCTTCGGGATCGACCCGGCCAACGCCTTCGGCTTCTGGGACTGGGTCGGCGGACGCTACTCCGTCGACTCCGCCGTCGGCACGTCGCTGGCCGTCGCGCTCGGCCCGGACAACTTCGCTGACTTCCTCGCCGGCTTCAACGCCATCGACCGGCACTTCGCAGAGGCCCCGCTGGCCGAGAACGTCCCGGCCCTGATGGGGCTGCTGAACGTCTGGTACGTGAACTTCTTCAAGTCCGGCAGCCACGCCGTCCTGCCCTACGCCCAGTACCTGCACCGCTTCGCGGCCTACTTGCAGCAGCTCACGATGGAGTCCAACGGCAAGGGTGTGCGCACCGACGGCTCGGAGGTCGTCACCGAGACCGGCGAGATCTTCTGGGGCGAGCCCGGCACCAACGGCCAGCACGCCTTCTACCAGCTGATCCACCAGGGCACGCAGCTCATCCCCGCCGACTTCATCGCCGTCGCGACGCCGGCCCACCCGATCAAGGACGGCGAGGCGGACGTCCACGAGCTGTTCCTGGCCAACTTCTTCGCCCAGACCAAGGCGCTGGCCTTCGGCAAGACCGCTGACGAGGTGCGCGCAGAGGGCACGGCCGAGGAGATCGTGCCGGCACGGGTGTTCCCGGGCAACCGGCCGACCACCTCGATCATGGCTCCGGCGCTGACCCCGTCCGTCGTCGGCCAGCTGATCGCGCTGTACGAGCACATCACCTTCACCCAGGGCACAGTGTGGGGCATCAACAGCTTCGACCAGTGGGGTGTCGAACTCGGCAAGCAACTGGCCATGCAGATCGCCCCGGCCGTCGCCGGGGACGCCGATGCGCTCGCCGCACAGGATGCGTCGACGAAGGCCCTGGTCAGCTATTACCTGGCGAACCGTGACCGCGGCTGAGGCGCGATTGGGCAGGCTACCGGGGGAGTCCGGTAGAATCATGGCGTCCGCAGGCCAGTCCGGCCGTGTATCGATGGGATTGCGTACCGCATGAGTCTGGCCGACATCGCCGCTCAACACGGCCTGCACCGGGTAGGTGCCCGACCGAAACTGGGCAAGTACCTGAAGCAGACCTGGGACCGGCGGGACTTCATCATCGCCCTCGCCAGGTACCGGCTCCAGTCCGACCTCGCCAACAACCGGCTGGGCGTCCTCTGGCTGGTGCTGCGCCCGCTGCTGAACGCCATCGTGTACGGCGTGATCTTCGGCCTCCTGCAGGGCCCGAACCGCGGCGCGGACTATCCGGCGGTCGTCGTCACCGGCGTCTTCCTCTTCGAGTACTTCAGCTCAAGCCTCAGCCGGGGCGCCAAGTCGGTCACCGGTAACCGTTCCCTGGTGCAGTCGCTCGCCTTTCCGCGGCTCACGCTGCCGGTCGCCGAGGTGATCGAGGGCTTCTTCTCGCTGCTGCCGAGCCTCGCCGTGCTGGCGGTCCTGCTGCCCATCCTCGGTCACTGGCCCACCTGGAGTTGGCTGCTGATGATCCCGCTGCTGGTGATCTTCACCGTGTTCAACGCAGGCGTGGCGATGTTCGTCGCCCGCCTCACCGTCCACGTGCAGGACCTCACGCAGTTCCTGCCGTTCGTGACCCGGATCCTGTTCTACACCTCTGGTGTGCTGTTCAACGTCGACACGATCTTCAAGACGTACCCGTGGGTCCTCCAGCTCTACGACTTCCATCCCGTCTACCAGGTGCTGCGGATCGCGCGCTCGGTGCTGATGGGCAACCAGGTCTACGACCCGATGTACTGGTGGTACTTCTCAGCGTGGGCGCTGGTCGCCTTCGTCGGTGGGCTGCTGTTCTTCTGGGTCGCGGAGGAGCGCTATGGACGGGACTGAGAACGTGACCGATCGGGTACCCGTGGTCATCGTGGACGACCTCCACGTGAAGTACCGGGTCTTCGCCAGCGGCCGCGCTGCCCGGCGGACGAAGACCGGCCTGCTGTCGCGGACACAGGGCGGCGTCCGTTACGTGCACGCGCTCAAGGGGGTCTCCTTCACCGCGTACCAGAACGAGTCGATCGGCGTCATCGGCGCGAACGGCTCCGGCAAGTCCACGCTGATGCGCGCGATCGTCGGTCTCACCCCCCCGCACTCGGGCGCAGTGTTCGCCAGTTCGCGGCCGAACCTGCTCGGCGTCGGTGCTGCGCTGATGCCCAACCTTTCCGGTGAGAGCAACATCGTCCTCGGCGGCCTCGCGCTCGGTTTCCCCAAGAAGGAGATCGCGGGGATGCGGGACGGCATCGTCGAGTTCGCCGAGCTGCAGGAGTTCATCGACCTGCCGATGCGCACGTACTCCTCGGGCATGCAGGCCCGGTTGAAGTTCGCGATCGCCGCGTCCAAGCAGCACGAGATCCTGATCGTCGACGAGGCACTCTCCGTCGGTGACAAGCGCTTCCAGAAGCGCAGCGAGGCTCGTATCCGCGAGATCCGGGACGCTGCGGGCACGATCTTCCTCGTGTCCCACTCCCACCAGTCCATCCGTGACACCTGCAGCCGGACGCTGTGGCTGAACAAGGGCGAGCTGATGGCCGACGGGCCGACAGAAGAAGTCATGGCTGCCTACGAGGCGCACCGGAGCGCGCAGTGATCCGGAACGCCGGGCGGGCGCACGAGAAGGGTGGATCGAATGCCGGATAGCCGACGCACCATCGGGGTCGTCCTCGCTGGGGGGACGGGCTCGCGGGTCGGCCTGTCGATCCCCAAGCAACTGCTCAAGGTTGCCGGCAAGCCCGTCATGGAGCACACCCTCGGGATCTTCCAGGACTGTGATGCGATCGACGAGATCTACATCCTGATGCACCCCGACCACCTCGAGGCCGCACGTCGCATCGGCAGCAAGTTCTCCAAGGTGACGCAGGTCCTTGCCGGCGGTGACACCCGCAACGACTCCACCAAGGCTGCCCTTCGCGTGCTCGGCAACCTCAA
The DNA here is from genome assembly GCA_030158185.1 of Propionicimonas sp. Classification (GTDB taxonomy): domain Bacteria; phylum Actinomycetota; class Actinomycetes; order Propionibacteriales; family Propionibacteriaceae; genus Propionicimonas. The sequence continues at coordinate 3,396 of JAOATP010000233.1, read as the reverse complement.
CGACGCCGACACACGGGTGATGTTCCACGACGCCGTCCGGCCGCTGCTGGACACGCGGATCATCAACGACCTGGTCGCAGCCCTCGACGCGTACGACGCCGTCGACGTGGCCATCCCCTCCGCTGACACGATCATCGAGGTCAACTCCCGCGACGAGATCACGGCCATCCCGCCGCGCGGCAAGCTCCGCCGCGGCCAGACGCCGCAGGCCTTCCGCCTCAGCGTCATCCAGGATGCCTACCGCAAGGCGTGGGAGGACCCCGACTTCGTTGCGACCGATGACTGCTCCGTCGTGCTGAAGTACTCCCCTGAGGTGCCGATCAAGGTGGTCGAGGGTGCCGACCACAACATGAAGATCACCGAGCCCATCGACGTCTTCATCGCAGACAAGCTGTTCCAGATCGGTTCCACCCTCGCCCCGCCGCCGACGAACGCCCAGGCCTACACCGAGCACCTCGCAGGCAAGGTCGTCGTCGTGCTCGGCGGCAGCTACGGCATCGGCGCGGACATCATCGAGCTGGCGACCGACTTCGGCGCCCGTGCCTACGCGTTCAGCCGTAGCCAGACGAACACCCACGTGGAGAACGCGGAGGAGGTGGAGGCCGCGCTGCGCCAGGTGTACGAGGAGGCGGGCCGCATCGACTACCTCGTTGTCACCGCAGGCGTGCTCAACATCGGCCGTCTCGCCGACGTGTCGATGGAGGACATCATGTCCGGCATCGCCGTGAACTATGTCGCCCCGGTCGTCGCCGCCCGCTCGTCCCTGCAGTACCTGCGGGAGACGAAGGGGCAGCTGCTGTTCTTCACGTCCAGCTCCTACACCAGGGGACGCGCCGAGTACTCGGTGTACTCGTCTGCGAAGGCTGCCGTGGTCAACCTCACCCAGGCACTGGCGGACGAGTGGTCGGCCGACGGCGTGCGGGTGAACTGCATCAACCCCGAGCGGACGGCCACCCCGATGCGCACCCGTGCCTTCGGCGCCGAGGCTCCTGAGACCCTGCTGTCCTCCCGGGCGGTCGCGCTCACCTCACTCGACGTGCTGATGTCGGACCTGACGGGTCACGTCGTCGACGTGCGGCGCCTTGATCCCGGCATCGGCGCGATGTCGCGCAGCGACCATGAGGCAGCGGCGATCATCGCAGCCCTCGAGGCCGCAGGCGACGATCCGGAGGGCCATGCGTTCTGAGCCGTTGACTCTCTGGTTGGGTCGGATGACGAGCGCCTACGACCAGTGGCTCAAGCGTGCCAACGCCGTCGGGCTTCGCGGTTGGCAGCCGCTGGTGCTGCTGGGCCTCGTCGGTGTCTCCGTTCTCGGCGTGATCGGCGGCGCGGCGCTCGGTTCCCGTCCGCTGTTCCTGATCAGCGCGCTGGTCGGCCTGCTCATCGACCTGGTCGCCGATGGCGTGCTGATGGTGCAGCGCCTGCTCGAGCGGGCCTATCTCGGCCTGCCGGAGCGTTCGATGATCCGGGAGTTCGCGCTGCTGCTGCTGTTCACCCGGCTCGGAATGCCCGACGGGGAGATCAGCTGGGCAGCCCTCCTCGTGTTCCTCGTGATCCTCGCCCGGACCTTCGTGATCCTCGTCGACCGGCAGGCGACCGAACTCCAGATGCCGAAGGTGAGCACCCGCAACTTCTCGATCGCAGAGGTGGAGGAGTCCACGCCGGTCTCGCCGCTGGGCCTGCCGCTGCTGGTCGCCATCTCGTCAGCACCGCTGTTCGGCGGCCTTGTCACCGCCTACACCGGTTCCATCCTCGGCCTGCTCATCGCCACCGGCCTCTACGCCCTGCTCGCGATCAGCTGGTCGAGCTGGCGTCTCTACGACTGGGTCTCCACGACCCGTAAGCTGAACCCGCAGGACGTGATGACGGCAGCGTCGGAGGAGATCGCCCTGATGCGCCCGGAGGTGCTGGTCTACTTCAGCGGGCCGACGGAGGCCCTGTACCAGCTGGAGATGTGGCTGCCGGTGCTGGAGAAGCTGGACCGAAGGGTGCTGGTGTTCCTGCGCGAGAAGCCCAACCTTACGGCGCTGAAGGAGACCACCCTTCCCGTGGTCTGCATCCCCAACCCGAACGACACGATGGACTTCCGGCTGCCGACCGTCCGGGTCGCGTTCTACGTTGCCCACGTCGGCAAGAACATCCACATGATGCGCGAACCGCGCATGAAGCACGTCTTCATCGGCCACGGCGAGTCCGACAAGATCTCCAGCGTCAACCCGATCAGCAAGGGCTACGACGAGGTGTGGGTGGCCGGTCGTGCGTCCCGCCTGCGGTGGGCGGCCGCGAAGGTCGGCGTGCGTGATGACGCCATCGTCGAGGTGGGAAGGCCCCAGCTGGGCGGGATCCTGCGCGGCGACACAGGCCCGGACAGGGCGGGACGACCGTTCAGCGTCCTCTACGCCCCCACCTGGGAGGGCTGGGTGAACGACCCGCACGCGAGCTCGCTGCTGCTGATGGGCCCCGCCCTCGTCCAGGCGCTGATCGAGCGCCCGAACACCCGGGTGATCTACAAGCCGCACCCGTTCACGGGCAAGGTCTCACCGCTGGCCCGCAAGTCGCACGCGGAGATCGTCGCCCTGATCGAGTCCTCCGGCGGACGCAACCTCAGCAACGGGCCGGCCGACGAGCAGGCCTGGGCGGACGCCGTCGACCTGAACCTCGTCGTCGACGGGCCGGAGCCGACGCTGTACACCTGTTTCAACCACAGCGACGCACTGCTCGGTGACATCTCCAGCGTCGTGCCGGACTTTCTGGCCAGCGGCAAGCCGTACTTCATCCCCAACACCCGTGGCGTCGACCACAAGGAGCTGCGGGACAGCAGCGCCAGCGCCCGCGCCGCCTACCTGCTCGACCCCGAACCCGACGGCTGGGAAGCGGCCTTCGCCGACGCGACCGGCCCCGATTCGCTTCTCGGGTCCCGTGAGGAACTCAGGGAGTTCCTGCTCGGCCCCTACTACGCCGACCCGATCGAGCCCTGGCGGATCGCCACCGGCAACCTGATCGACCGCGCGAACGCCGAGTGGCCCGACGCCGAGGCGGAAGTCGCTGCCCTCGGGCGCGAATGACCTCCGGCATACTGAACAAGTGGACCATGACGCCGAGACCGGGGTTCCCCCGCACGGGCGCGGGACCCAACTGCTGAGGGCCCTGCTCTCGCCGGCGTCGTCACAGCCGGAGACACCGCTGCGCGCCTGGCTGCGACGGGGGTCCCTGGTCGTTGTCACGCTGCTGGCCTTCGCCGTCGCGCTCTTCCGGATCGGCGTGCCCTCCCCGTGGGTCGACGAGGCGGTCACCGTCCTCGTCGTGCGGCGTCCCTGGTCGGGCATCATCGCGCTTCTGCCGGGCGCGGACGCCCCCCTCGTGCCCTACTACCTCCTCGCGAAGGCCTGGGCCGGC
>JAOATP010000232.1 GCA_030158185.1 Propionicimonas sp. | reverse complement strand
GTCCCCTTTCTTGCCCCTCGGCAGTTGCGCCCTGCGCAACATTGGAAAGGTTCTGGAGGGCTCACCCACTCGGTGTTGCATCAAGTGCAACCTGCGGCCGGTGTGTGCTTGTCGGCCCGGGGACTTCGCCCTGGCGTTCAGGCAACGCCGGACGGCCGGCACGGTGACGGGACGGCCTCACCCCGGCGCAGCAGCGGTTCCGCGAGCTGGCCGCGCCGTTCCTGCAGGAACTGGTCGGGCTCACGGGTGAATGTGCCCATGGGGCAGTGGCGGCTGACGACGCGGCCCTTGTGCTCGACGCCTTCGAGACCGCCCAGTCGCTGCGGGTGGTGCTGGAGAAGGGGCGCCTGCTGCCCCTGCACTCGACGTCGGTCGGCAAGTGCCTGCTCGCCTGGGAGCTGGCCTCTCTCACCGCCGAACCACACCGGCGGCCGCGGCATCTCCGCCCCCGTCTTCGAAGGTCTCGGTGGTGCGCCGGTCGGCTGCATCGGAATCGGGGGACCCGTCCAGCGGATCCACGCGGGAACGATGGACGCACTCGCCACCGAGGTCAGGTCTGTCGCAGATCGATTGTCCGTGGCGATCGCGGACAGCCTTCACTGATCACCGGGGCGCCTCAGCCCTGCTCACTCGCACCACACACCACCCACCAGGGCCGGCCCCGCCGTGCCCGCTCTCTCCCGGAGGATCCATGAACGCCAGCCGTGTCGCCACCGTCAACACCCCGGCAGTGCTCGCCCTCATCGTCGCCGCCCTCTTCGGTTCTCCCACTGGTTCGGCGCCAGCCGTCCCTGACAGTGAAGGGGTGTCTCAGGTCGCCGGACGCTGAACTCCCGCCGCCGGCCTCACTGGGTGTTGTCCGTGGCCTGCAGGCACCACATCGTTCCCGCGATGCCTGCGACGAACGTCGCCGCAACGACGACGAGGCTGCCGACCGGCAGGGTGTCGACCGGCGTACTCACCGACCCGACGAGGATCGGCACGATCGACCAGGGGAACCAGGGTGCCCAACCGGTGTGCCCGACGACGTTGCCGAGCAGGAGCATGCCCAGAGCGAAGCCCACGGGCGCGAGGTAGCCGCGCGTCCAGACCGTGACGAGGGCGATGACCGGGGCAAGGAGGTAGGAGATCCCCGCGACAAGGAGCAGGTTCCCCAGCAGCGAGGCGATGGCGCCCGTGGTGATGCCGGGCAACCCGAGCCAGACGGCAACCGCAACGGCCTCCGCGAAGACGACGAGGACGATCGCCAGCCACCACAGCGCGGCGACGACCAGCTTGGCGATGACGAACTCGGGACGCGGCACGGGGAGCGTCAGCATGACCTTCGCCGTACCCTCGCTGTACTCGCGGCCGAAGACGTAGGCGGCGACGAACGCCAGCAGCAGCGTCCCGCCCATCCCGACGATGAGGGTGAGGAAGGCGGCGTAGGAGGCCCAGGTGGCCTCGATCCCACTCAGTGAGGCCTTGGTGCCCAGCAGCCCGAACTGGGCCGCCCGACCCGGGTCGCGGATGATCCACATGAACAGTGCGAGGAAGAGCGGTCCGGCCATCAGGCACCCGAGGGTCACCCAGGGAGCCGTGGTACGGCGCAGCTTGACGACCTCGCCGGCAAGCACAGCGGTGAACATCAGCGGACGCTCCCGTCCGTGCGCGCAAGGAAGTAGCGCTCGAGTTCGAGTGTCAGAAGCGCGTCGGCGCGCTGCTGCTCGGTCAGCTGCGCTGCGCTGAAGGCCCGCGCCGCGGCGACGAGGGCAGCGCGGTCGAGCTCCTCAACGAGGCGGCCCTCGTGGACGATGCCGATCCGGTCGGCCAGGTGGGCCACCTCTACGAGGATGTGGGAGGAGACGAACACGGTCGTGCCGTGGTCGTCGGCCAGCGAGCGCAGCAGCCCGCGGATCTCGACGATGCCTGCGGGATCGAGGCCGTTCGCCGGCTCGTCCAGCACCAGGAGATCGGGGGCATGGACGAGCGCGCGAGCCAGTCCGAGCCGCTGCTTGTTGCCCAGGGAGAGTTGGCCGGCGCGACGCTCCGCCGCGTCGCCGAGACCGAGCTGTTCGATCACGTTCGCAACCGCCCTTGCCGGTGCCCCGGTGAGCCGGCGGTGGAGCTCGAGGTTCTCCCTCACGGTGAGGTTCGGGTAGGCGGTGGCGGTCTCGACGAGACAGCCGACCCGGCGCAGCCATTCCGGCCTGCCGGACCGCACCGGCTCTCCGAAGACGCGCACCTCTCCGGCCAGCGGGCGGATGAGGCCGAGGATCATCCGGATCGTCGTCGTCTTGCCCGCGCCGTTGCGGCCGAGGAAGGCGTAGATCTCGCCCCGGCGCACCTCGAGGTCGAGGTCGTCCACGGCGGTCACGCGACCGAAGCGCTTGGTCAGCCCGCGTGTGGTGACCACCGCGTCGGTGGTCATGGTTCATCCCGAACGCCGAGCGCGCGAAGCGCCAGCACCAGCGCGTGGTCGAGGGCGGCCGGCATTCCGGCCACCGGCGTCCCGGCGCGCTCGACGCCCTGCAGGCCGCTGAGCACGAACCAGGCAGCGGCCCCGACGTCGTTGGCCTGCATCGAGCCTTCCGTGACGCCCTGGCTGACGATTGCCTCGACGAGGACGAACATGCGCTGGGCGAGGGGCTCGGTGAGCCGATCGTGCAGCGAGCGGTTCTCCGGACGGTGGAGCAACTCGGCCATGGACGCGTTCGCCGGGCTGGCGGCGAGGCCGCCCAACGCCTGCACCAGGCTCGTGAGGCGTTCCGGAGCGCTCGCTTCCGGGCCCCGCACCTCTGACTCCAGCGCCGTCCCGAGGCTTGCGACGAACTGCTCGGCCACCGCCAGGAGCACGTCGTCCTTCGACTCGAAGTACAGGTAGAACGTGCCCTGGGCGATGCCGGCCGCCCGCACGATGTCCGCGACGGCCGTGCCGGAGACCCCTCGCTCACCGAAGACCCTCGCAGCGGCGTCCGCGACGGCCGCGCGCTTGGTCGCGCGGTCGATGCGTGGGCGAGGACTCATGGCACCCTTCAAAGATGACTGACGATCAGTCATCTTTCACCCTGCCCGTGCCCTGGTCAAGGGGCGGCAAAGAAGAGCGTGAACCAGGGAGGTTCCCGGGGTACCTCCCATCCGGCCTTGCCCGCGGCTAGGTTCACCCTGACGGACCGACAGCAACGAGAGAACGAGGCACAGACCGATGAGTGCACTGACCGACACCGTGAAGCTTGCCAATGGAGAAGAGATCCCGACCGTCGGGTTCGGCACCTGGCTGCTGAAGGAGGGCGACGAGTGCTACGACGCCGTCGCGGAGGCGCTGCGTGTCGGCTACCGGCACATCGACACGGCCCGCGCCTACCACAACGAGGCATCGGTCGGACGGGCGGTACGTGACTCCGGCATCCCCCGCGGCGAGCTCTACATCACGTCCAAGCTGCCCGCGGAGGCGAAGAGCTACGAGAAGGCGCTGGAGGAGTTCGAGACGACGATGGCCGAGATCGGGCTGGACTACCTCGACCTCTACCTCATTCACGCCCCCTGGCCCTGGAACGAGATCGGCAAGGACTGCCGCGAGGAGAACAAGCAGGTCTGGAAGGCGATGGAGGAGTTCCTCGCCAGCGGCCGGGTCAGGGCCATCGGGGTGTCGAACTTCGATCCCGACGACCTCGCCAGCCTGCTGCCGGCGTGCACGGTGAAGCCGATGGTCAACCAGATCCGGTGGTTCATCGGACTGGACCCGTCCGCAACGGTCGAGGCGTGCGAGGCCAACGGCATCGTTGTCGAGGCCTACTCCCCGTTCGCGCACGGCCTGATCGTCAACCATCCCGAGATTGCCGACATCGCTACCCGCTACGGGGTGAGCGCTCCCCAGCTGTGTATCCGCTACCTCCAGCAGTTGGGTGCCGTGGTCCTGCCGAAGGCGACGACCCCTTCGCACATCCAGCAGAACGCTGAGCTCGACTTCGAGATCTCCGGCCCGGACATGGACGTTCTCGCAGCGATGCGCGACACCGAGAAGCACCCCGACGCCATGGACTTCCGCTGGTGACAGCGGCCTGACGGCATGATGTCTGCCATGAGTCCTGCCCCGGTCGCCTCAGCACCGCACGTGCTGGTGGTGGACGACGAGACCGTCCTCGCCGGCATGGTGGCGAACTACCTGCAGCGGGCCGGCTTCCGGACGTCGGTCGCCAACGACGGCATCACGGCTGTGGAACGCGCGCTCGCCGATGCGCCCGACGTTGTGGTGCTCGACCTCGGACTGCCGGGGATGGACGGGCTGGAGGTGTGCCACGAGATCCGGCGGCACTCGGACTGCTACATCATCATGCTCACCGCGCGGAACGAGGAGCAGGCCTTGCTGGTCGGCCTCTCCGCCGGCGCCGACGACTACATGACCAAGCCGTTCAGCGCCCGCGAGCTGGTTGCACGGGTGCAGGTGCTCCTGCGAAGGCCACGGGCTGACCGCGTCGTCGAAGAGCCGGTGCGCGAGATCGGCGCGTTGCGGATCGACCCGGCAGGGCGTCGCGTCGCCGTCAACGGCACGGACGTCGACCTCACCCGCACCGAGTTCGACCTGCTCGGCGTCCTTTCCGCCCGTCCGAACACCGCCTTCACCCGCCGGCAGCTGGTGGACGCAGTGTGGGGCGAGGACTGGGTGGGCGACGAGCACCTGGTGGACGTCCACATCGGGCACCTGCGGCGGAAGCTCGCCGACGTGGCTGACCTGCCTTTCGTCGACACCGTCCGGGGTGTCGGCTACCGGATGGGGGCCGGAGGGTGACTGAGCCGTCCCAGCCCGGAAGCCTCACCACACGGCTGCTGATCTCCCAGGTCGGGGTGCTGGTGGCCATGGCCGTGACCATGGTGGTCGTCGCGTCGATCGTGGGGCCGCCGCTGTTCGAAGCCCACATGCAGGAGGCCGGCCACAGCAGCCCTGACCTTCTCGAGCATTCCGAGGAGGCGTTCAACACCGCGGGGACGCTCGCGCTGGGAATGGGCCTCGCCATCGCCGCCACCGGCGCGATCATCATCAGCGTCCTGATCACTCGCCGCCTCCGGCGATCGCTGACGGACCTGGGCGAGGCGGCCGCCCGGATCTCCGACGGCGACTACCGACGACGGGTCGAGCCCGCCGACTCCCGCGAACTCGCGACCCTCGCCGACAGCTTCAACAGCATGGCCGGGAGGCTCGAAGGCGTTGAGGCGAGCCGCCGCCGGCTGCTGACCGACCTCGCGCACGAGATCAGGACGCCGCTGGCGAGCATGGAGATCGCCGTCGAGAGCCTCGAGGACGGCGCCCTTGAGCCGGGGCCGGAGGTGTGGCGGATCCTGACCGACCAGATCGAACGCATCTCGCGGCTGGCCGACGACCTCGGTCAGGTCTCCGCGGCGGAGGAGGGGCGGCTCAACCTCGCGCTCCGTCCCAGCGATGCCCACGCGCTGGCGGAGGCCGCCGTCCTCGCCGCGCGGGACGGCTTCGAACGCAAGGGGGTCGAACTCCAGCTGGAGCCGTTCGCAGCCGGGCCGTTGCTGGTCGCCGCGGACGCGCCCCGCATCGGGCAGGTGCTGGGCAACCTGTTGTCGAACGCGCTGCGTCACACGCCCGGCGGGGGGCGCGTCGAGGTCTCCGTCACAGCAGAGGACGAGGACGTGGTCGTTGCCGTGACCGACAACGGCGAGGGGATCCCCGCTGAGCACCTGCCGCGGATCTTCGACCGCTTCTACCGGGTGGACGCGGCGCGAGACCGTGAACACGGCGGCACCGGGGTCGGCCTTGCCATCAGCCGCGCCATCGCCCTCGCGCATGGTGGCGACCTCTTCGCCACCAGCGACGGCCCCGGGATGGGCACGACGCTGAGCCTTCGGCTGCCGAGGCTGGACGAGCAGTAGCAGCAGTCCGCGTGTGGGCGCCCGGCGGAACAACATCGAATCTTCAGGGAATTCGGCACGGGCGCACCCCGGCGGCACGGGACGCTGGTGAGCGACACCGCAAACCCCCGTCAAGGAGGCCGCCATGACCACCAGCACAACCAACCGCCAGCGCACGACCGAGGTGCCCAAGCCGCTCACCAGCCCCGGCCTCGCCGCAGGCGTGCTCGTCCTCACCGCAGTCCTCTGCCTCGGTGCCCTGCTGGGCCCGAACCTCGTTGCCGACGAGCTGGGCATGACGATGACGATGAGCATGACGCACTACATGGAGCTGCTGGCCGTGCACCAGCCGCGCAACCTGCTGGTCTTCATGGCGCTCCCGGTCGTGCTGGCAGAGACCCTCGCCATCACGGAGCTGGCGATCCTGTTCCGTCGCGGCGCCGTGCCCTCATGGGTTCGCACGACGAGTCGGGTGGCCGGCCTGCTGGCCGGGCCGGTCATGCTCGCGATCTTCCTTCACCTGATGCTCAACGCCGTCGTGCCGCTGACCCTCGCCGGTGGCTGGCGCGGGCCCGCCGACGTGGTCGCCGTCGGCTTCTACCTCTCCGGCGTCGTCCCGCTTGTCGGCATCACCCTCGTCGAGCTCGGCCTGATCGGACGCGACGCAGCGAGCGCCCTGAAGTGGCACGCAACGTTCATCGCGATCTTCCTCGTGGTGGCCCACATCGCGATGATCTTCGGCATGCTCGACCCGGCCGTCCTCGGTTACCGGATGCTCCACGAGCACTGACCTACCCGACCCGGGGTTCGGCGAGTGCTCCCAGTCGCCGGGCGAAGCGTGCCAGCAGCGGACCACGGCTGCGCAGCGGAATCCGGTTGGGCTGCAACAGCACCTGGATGGTCACCATCACGCGCGCGTCCCGGAGCAGCTTGCGGTAGCCGGCGTACCAGGCGTCCCAGAGTCCGAGCTCCTGCAATGCCGTGCGCAGGATCGTGAGTGATGCGGCGAAGGCGAAGACGTTCCGGGGACCGAAGTCACCGGTGATGCTGTCCGACCTCAGGCAGTAGTGGTAGTAGGCGCGTCGTGTCTGGGTGACCGTGGCCGCTCGCGCCAGGAGCCGCGGTGTCGTCGCGAGGTCCTCGTAGAAGATGTTCGGGAACGGTCCCTCACCGGGCAGGAACAGGTCGCGGCGGTACAGCTTGTTCCAGGCGAAGGCCGGGAAGCGGGCAAGGCTCAGGCTCAGCTCCGCGGCCTCGAGTCCGGTCAGCGTCCGCTCCCTTGCCGCGAACGGGAACCGAAGCCCCAGGCCAAGGGCGTTGAACCAGAAGCTGGTGACCACGACGTCGGCAGCGGTCTCTCCGGCGAGCCGGACGGTGTCCGCGAGGAAGCCGGGTTCCACCCAGTCGTCGGCGTCCACCATCGCCACGTACTCACCCCCGGCAAGGGCGAGGGCTGCGTTGCGGGCAGGGCCAAGTCCGCGGTGTTCCTGGTGGATGGCACGGATCTCCGGGTGGAGCGCGGCAAAGCGGTCGATCACCTCGGGGGACGCGTCGGTGGAGCCGTCGTTCACGACGATGATCTCCAGCGGACGGTGGGTCTGCCCGAGCAGGGAGTCGAGGCAGCGGGGAAGCAACCCGGCCACGTTCAGCACCGGGACGAGGACACTGACCAGTGGTTCCGGCATACCACTCCTGCGTTGTGTGGATCCGTGCCAAACATACCCAGCGCGCACAGGAGCAACCGGTGATTCGGACTATTTGTCAATGGGCACAAAGTTCGTTGTGGATAACCGTCGAGTTGTGTTTGTGCTTGTGGATAACACCTTTGGGGCCCAAGAACTGTCAGTGCCGGTAGTTAGCGTTGGGTTATGGCACAGGGATTGGACGAGCGGACGGGCAGCGCACAGCTGGCCGGATTACGCGCCGCCGTTGATGCCTTGTGCGATGAGTCGACCAGCTTGTTGACCGGTGCCGATCAGCTTGAGCTGCTGCAGGAATCGCTACGGCTCGAAGCCTGGCTGCACACCTGGCTCGCCCAGCTCGCGGCCCGGATCGACGCCGCGGAGGTAGCGTGGCAGGAACACGGGACGTCGACCTCGACCTGGCTGGCTGATGCTGCGAACCTGACCCGCCGCGAAGCCGCACGACTCATCGCCGCCGGACAAGGGCTCCTGCGGTTCCCGCTGGTGGCCGACGCCGCAGCGACCGGTGACCTGCTGCCCGGTCAGGCCGAAGCGATCACCGCCGTGCTGGATGACCTGCCCGAGGACTTCCCGTCCGAGACGGTGCGGGAAGCACA
>JAOATP010000231.1 GCA_030158185.1 Propionicimonas sp. | reverse complement strand
GACGGCATGGCTGAGGCTCATCAAAAGACCTTGTCAGGGGGTCATTATCGGCTGACAGAAGAGAGCTTCAACTCCTCTCTCACGCCAAGAATATTCAATCCCGAGCGTGCCGCGCCGTCGTCAGGATGGTGACGCCGGAGGATCCGTGCGTTCGTTTTGTTCGTTTTTGGATGATCTGCTGGTAGTCTGGCGCTCAGAGGAGGTGGTCGACGTGGCCCGGAATCAGGCGACTGCTGACACCAGGACGTACTTCCCGGAGGGTTCCGAGGCCCAGATCGTCGACTTCGTCCAGGCGTTGGCCGATCGCGGGATCCTCGCGCCGACATCGAAGGCGGCGTTGGTGGCGCCGGACAACAGCCGGGTCGAGTTGCCCGAGCCTCTGTACGCCGTGCTTGTGCAGGTAGCTGAGGCGTTGATGCAGGGCATGGCGGTGAGCGTGATTCCGCAGAGCGCCAGGCTGACGACCCAGCAGGCCGCTGACTTCCTGGGTGTCTCGCGGCCGACGCTAGTGCGGCTGTTGGAGCGGGGTGAGATTCCGATGTCCAAGCCGGGCCGTCACCGGTACGTCCAACTGCAGGACCTCGTCGCCTACCAGGACGCCATGCAGTCCCGCCGCAGGGAGATTCTGGACACGATGGCGCGGGAGGCTGCCGAGGCAGGGCTGTACGAGGCGACCGACGGCCCTCCGCCTGCGCTGCGCTGATCATGGCGTTTCCGGCTTTCCTGGACACCAACGTCCTCTACGGCGCGGTGCTGGCAGACACGCTTCTCCGCGCGCGGAGGCAGGCGCCTACCGACCGCACTGGTCGGCGGACGTCCTGGCCGAGTTGTCTCGGAGTCTGGTCCGGCATGCCGGTTTGGCCCTGGACAAGGCCGAGCGTCGGAGCGAGCAGATGGAGCAGGCATTCCCCGATGCGAGCGTCGCCGGCTACGGCGGGCTGATCGACGGTCTGCGATGCGACCCGAAGGATCGGCACGTGCTGGCTGCGGCGATTCACGGTGGCTGCCAGGTGATCGTGACGGTCAACACCAAGGACTTCCCGCCGGAGTCGGTTGAGGGCTTCGGGATCACGGTCGTCCACCCGCAGGACTTCCTGCTCGACCAGCTCGACCTCTACCCGCGCCTGGTCCACGACGCGTTGCAGGCTCAGGCGGCGACGTCGAAACGTCCCGAGCTTTCCCACTCGCAAGTACTCGCGCGGCTGCGCAGGGCCGGTGTCGGCGCGTTCGTCGACGAGGTCCGGCACCGCTTCGGCGAGCTTCCCGACGACGAGCACATCGAAGGGAGACGTTTCCAGACTTAGGCGGCGCGGAACCTCATCCTGGAGGGCCAATCGAGGGCGTGGCGATCTGACTGAAGGCTGGGCGCCTCGGGCACCGTAATCCTGAATCCGGAATCCGGCGGTCTCCCTCTCGTGGAACTCGACCTCGTTCCACCCGTGCGCAGGCAGCTCGGGGCTGACGCGAAGACGCAGGTCGGCGTCGATGCGCAACGTCGGGATCAAGGGCGGGCCCGCCCACTGCCGGGCCTACCTGCCGCACCTGCTCGACCTCGTGCTCTCCCGCAGGATCAACCCCGGGCTCGTGTTCGATCTCGAGCTGCCACCGTCCGAGATCGGCGAGGCCTACGCGGCGATGGACGAACGCCGCGCCATCAAAGCCCTGGTGCGACCCTGACCCGCGCACCTCCTCGTCTCCGCGCTCAGTTGGCCTGACGAACAGGGTGGTCGCCACCTGGCGGTAGCCGGTGGGCTGGCTTCGACGGGTCACGTCGGGCAGGATCGCCGTCATGACCGGAGCCACGCGTGAGCTAGCGATGTTCCCCCTCGGCTCGGTGCTGTTCCCGGGCATGCCGTTGCAGCTGCGCGTGTTCGAGCCGCGCTACCGGGCGATGTTGTTATCGGTGCTCGGGGAGACCGAGCACGAGTTCGGGGTGGTGCTGATCGAACGTGGCTCTGAGGTCGGGGGTGGCGACGTCCGGTTCGGGGTGGGCACGGTGGCGCGCATCGTTTCGGTGGAGCAGGCCGTGGGCTCGATCGTGCTGCTCGCGACCGGTGCCGAACGGTTCGAGGTGGTGCGCTGGTTGCAGGACGACCCGTTCCCGCGGGCACAGGTGCGCGAACTCGCCGCGGTGGAGTTGGACGCGTCCACTCGCTCGGAGCTCGCTGCGGCCGAGGCTGTGGTGCGGGCGACCATCGCCAGGGCCAGTGAGTTCGTCGATCTTTCCTGGCCGGCCGACATCGAACTGTCGCCCGAGTTGGCGCAGCGCCTCTGGCAGGTCGCCGGCATCGCACCGCTCAACTCCCTGGATCAGTACGCGCTCCTGCGCTCACGAACCGCCTCTGAGTTGCTGGCCCGACTGGTTGAAGACACGCAGGGGGCGGACGTCCTCTTCACCGCCGGATGGGGCACCGACCTGGAGGACGACGACGGCCGCCCCGAGTAGCTGCAGGTTCCTTTCTTGAGGCACCGAGATCCTCGGGCCCGCGGGACGCCTGGGGGCCGGCACTCGCTGCCGGGTGCGGGACTGGAGTCATCCCAGGGCGGACCGATCCGCCGCCGCCACGCTCGGGTCAGGTGATCGGAACAGGCTCCCTCCGCCGGGCGCTCCTCAGCAGGAGCCCGAGCCGGACGAGCGCGACGAGCAGGAGCGCGCTGATCCCGCCCGTCGCGAGCAGGATCGCCGCGACCGCGACGAAGGCCGGCTGGTCGGGCCCGACACCGGTGAACGGGGCGAGGACGACCAACCCCCCGCCGATGACGGCTGACGCGGTCCCCAGTCGCCGCGCGAACCGAATCGGGCTGTGCCGAAGTGCCAGCGCGAGCGCCAGCAGGGTGGCCCCGACGAGCAGCCCGAACACGGGCAGCATCCACAGGTTCACCGCCAGCCACGTGGCGAACTGGGTGACCTGTGCCGGCGCGTCCACGTCCGGGGACGAAGCGAGGTACACCCAGATCAGATGCACCGTGGCGGCCGCGGCGGTGGCGAGGGTCGCGACCGCGGTCGTCACCGTGAGCCCGAACGACCGGCCCTGCGTGAAGGCGTGCGCCAAGGCCACGACGAACACCAGCAACGCGACGTCGACGATGAGCAGCAGGCCCCCGACCATCGTCACCTCGAACGGGTGGACGGTCCGGTCTGCGATGAGGGCTTCAACGGGTCCGATTCCGACGGTGAACACCAGCGCTGTGCCGAGGACGACGAGCGCGCCCGAGGCCAGGGAGGTGATCGCGGCGAGACGGTGGTCGGCGTCCCACTGGGACGCGAGTTCCTGGTCGGTCATGACTGACCTCCTGCGGGCGTCGCGTGGTGGCCGGAATGGCTGCCCGGCGGGCCCCCGCAGCCTCAATTCTAGGCTTCGGCGGCCCCGCCGGAGGGCCGCGGCGGACTTCTCCGCAGGGCGCCGCGCAGCCCCCGTCCGGCTCTAGGCTGGACGTGCGTCCACACGTGGGGGTGGTCAGAGTGCATCCGTTCTACGGTCCGAGCGGTCGACTGTTGTCCGGGCGTGGCGCCCGCCTTTCAGGGCTCCTGTCGATGGCCGCCTACCTCGCCTTCTGGGCCGCGGCCCTCGTCATCGCCCGGCGAGAACTCGACCGGCGGTGGCCGGTGCGTCCGCCCACCGGCGAGGACGCCGACCCCGGGCTGGTGGTGCTGCGGGAGCGGTTCGCGCGCGGCGACATCGACGAGTCGCAGTACCGCGCGATGGTCGGCGTGCTCACCGAGGCCCCCGGCAGCACCCCATGACCACCACCGCGCCCAGCCGTCCACGGCTCGGCTTCTGGGCGGGGCTGGGGTGGTTCGGCATCAGCACCGTCCTGTTCCGCCGCCGTGACCCGATCGTCGGCTCGCTGATCGTGACCGACCGCTGCAACCTCGCCTGCCGCCACTGCGCGGTCGCGAACCTGCGCAAGGTCGACTACCCGTTCGCGACCCTGCGACGCGACCTCCGGCGGCTGCACGCCGAGGGCGTGCGTCTCCTGCTGCTCTACGGCGGCGAACCGCTGCTGTGGCACGACGGGACGCTGACCCTGCGCGACGTCATCGCCGAAGCGCGAGCCGTCGGCTTCGGGTGGGTCGGCGTAGTGACGAACGGCACCCGCGGCGTCGACCTTCCGGAGGCCGACCTCGTGCTGGTCAGTCTGGACGGCACGCGAGAGCACCATGACGCGATCCGGGGACGCACCTACGACCGGGTGCTCGCCGGCATCGAGGCGGCGACGACGCCCAACCTGTGCCTGTACATGGCGGTGAACCGGGAGAACGTCGACGACGTCGAGGACGTGGCGCGGCTGGCCGCCTCACTGCCGGCGGTGCGCGGGGTGTCCTACAACCTGCACACCCCCTACCCGGGCACCGAGGCGCTGGCCCTCGACCCCGAGCAGCGTCGGGGGGTGTGCGCGCGCATTGCAGCCCTCATTCGACAGGGTTACCCGGTGGTCAACCTCGCCTCTGTGCTGCCGTGGATCGCGGACCTCTCCGCGCCGCGTCCGTGCCCGCAGTGCGTGGTGGTCGAGGACGGCGAGCAGTGGACGTGCGGGCGCTGCATCGACGTCCCCGGCCTGTGCGAGCAGTGCGGGTTCTCCTTCGCCGCCGAACTGTCGTTGCTGTTCCGCGGCGACCCCGCGGTGGTGGCGGAGGTCGTGCGCCGGTACCCGTCCCTCCTGCGCAGGCAGCCCGGAGTCGGCGTTAGAGCGGGCGCCGGGTGAGGGCGTCGACGACGTTCCACAGGCGCCGCCGACGAGCCGATTCCGGTGCCGCCCACCCGGCGCGACCGCCCTCGCTCGCGTGCTCGGCGAGCATCTCCGACCACAGCGGCTCGATCAGGTGGTAGGTCACCCAGCGCTCGAGGTCGTGGTAGCGGTCGAACCCCCGGGGCGTGAGCGCCCGGCAGCCGTCCGGCCCTGCCGGTGCGAGGAGGCCGCCCGCGGCCATCACGGCCGCCGCGGCGCGTAGCAGGATGCCGGCAGGCTCTCCGGAGCCGCGCGCCGGTGGGCAGAGACGTCCGGAGTAGGCCTGCCAGAACCCGTCGTAGGACGGGCCGCCGAGCCGGCCCAGGTGCAACCGGCGCGCGAGCGGCAGCCGGCCGGCGTCGACGGCCGCGATGTAGGTCTCGACGCCGAAGTGGTTCACCAGGAAGTCCCGGCCGAGGAACGACGACGCCCCGGCGCCCAGCCCGAGGAAGCGGCGCCGGGTGATCGAGGTGTAGCTGGGCGAGTCCGGACGATTGAACGTCCAGACCGAGCGCCGCTCGTACCCGTGCTCGGCGGCCAGCCGCGTCGCCTCGGACAGCACCTCGTGCTCGCGGCGTCGGTCGTGGGTTGCCGGCCCGAAGGGGGTGTAGCCGAACCGCATCAGCGGGTAGGTGGACACCTGGTCCACCCCGAGGTCGAAGCAGCGGACGAGGTCGCGCAGGAACGTCCCGGCGTGGGCGTCGTCGTACTCGACATCGAGGATCAAGTCGGCGTCCACCAGATCGAACCGGCCGACCGCACTGGCCAGGGCCTCCCGCGCCTGCCGCGCGTCGTGCGGCCGGCGGAGGTGGTGCAGGACCTCGTCGGAGAACGATTGGACGCCGATGCTGACGGCCGTGAAACCGAGCCCGCGCAGGTCGTCCAGGCGGTCCGGCGTGGCGTGGGACGGCAGCACCTCGATGGCGCGCTCCCCGGCCACCGGGAGCGCCTGGAGCACGGGTCGCAGCAGGTCCGGGAAGAGCGTCGGCGTGCCACCCCCCACGTAGAGGGACGTGAAGCCCGTCGCGCCGGCCGCTCCCGCCGCTACGTAGCCGCGGGCCTCGGCCAGCAGCGCCTCGAAGTAGCGTTCCGGCTGGCCGGCACGGGGAATCACCTTGTTGTACGGGCAGAACGGGCACACCCGCGCGCAGAACGGCACATGCACGTACGCGCCGAGCGGCCCGTCGGCCAACTCGACCACGCGCGCGGGTGACCCCGCGCTCGGTTCCGCTGGGTCGCGCACGCGGCCCGCCAGCCTTCCGGCCGCCCTCATGCCGCCATCCTCGCAGGGCGCCGGCCACCGGGTGGCCCGCTGGCTGGCACGGGCGGGAACCGGCCCTTGCGCGTGGGTGGTGGCGATGAGGAGGTCCCTGACTCGCCGTGGCTGGCGGCCGGTTTCTGAGCGTCTCTCAAAGGTGCCCGTGGGCCGGGCGGGAGCCGTACGATCCACCCATGAGCCGGGTATTGAGGACGAGGCCACGACGGGGTGTCCTGGTTGGGATGGCAGTCGGGGTTGTGCTGGTGGTCAGCGGCTGCGGCCTCGCCACCAGCGCTGGGACCGTGCAGCCTAGGCCAACTGAGACGGCGGCGACGGCGACGGCGGGCACACCGGAGCCGGAACCCACTGTGGCGGAGATCTCGATTCCCCCCGCCGCTGCCGACGAGCTCGCTCGATCGGTCGCACAAGCAGGTGCGATCAGGAGCACCGTCACCTCTCCGGCCAGCGGCGGTCGAGAGTATGTGGTGCGCGGGCAGTGCCGATCGGAAAGCGCGGTCGGCGGCTACTCGTACTCTGTGACCGTTGATGGTGCCGCGTTCAGCTCCGCCGACCTGCCGTGCGACGGATCTGTGACGGTGAACTCGTTGGGCCCGGTCAAGGAGAACGCTGAGGTGGCGATTGCGCTGCTCCCAGCCGGCGGCAGCTCGCCAGGCACTGCCTACGTTGTGGTGCTGCCCGCGTCATGACCGTCCGCTGCCGGGGATCGGGACGCTGACTCGCTGACGGCCCACCCGACCCCCAGCAGCGTCCCCGCCCTCAGCCGCCTGCCTCGGAGCCGGGCCACCCCGCCCGGCCAGTCGCCAGCGCCTCTGGACTCAACCCTGAGGTGGCAGGTGAGACACCACCGAGCCCGCCGGCCTGGGACCCGCCTGTCGCCAGACCGCTCAGCCCATTCTTAGCTTTCCTTCAGTGTTCGCGGCGGCCGCCAGCGTCTAGATTCGGTCTCGCCAGTCCTGGCCCCACGACAGCCAGGGACTTGACCCAGGGCCGGCTCACCGCCACACCTGGAGGGAAGACGAATGATTGATCGACGCACCCTGATCGGAGGCCTGGTCGGCGCCGCGGTCACCGTGGCCGTCACAGGCCCGGAGGCGCAAGCGCAGGTCTTCGGCACGTTCGATGTGCCCGACCAACTGCTGCCGCTGTACCTGTCCAACCAGTCGTGGGTCGGCCTGCCGATCTCGGACGTCATGGCGGTCACCGGCGGGTTGAAGCAGCGCTTCACCTCAGCCGACCTCTACCACTCCTCAAGCGTCGGTGCCAGCCTCGTCACCGGAAAGATCAAGTCGGCCTACGACGGGGCCGGCGGGCCTGGCTCCCTGGGCCTGCCGATCGGCACAGAGGTCGTCTCCGGCACCTACAGTTGCCGGACGCAGGGGTTCGTCTCCGGACGCATTTGGTACTCCTCCACCCACGGCAGCCGGGTTGCCCCGTCCTCCAAGACCGTGCGCTTGAGCGGGGCCCCGAACTTCCGCGACGTGGCCGGGGAGGGATCCGGGATCTCGGTGAGCGGCGGCCGGATGCGCCGCGGCATGGTCTATCGGAGCAGCCGACTCGGCTCCATCAACAGCCGGGACAAATTCATCCTGCAGACCCTTGGCGTCGGGACGACAGTGGCCCTCTCGTCGTCCACTCCCCCGACCATCCCGGGGATCACCAAGGTGCGGTACTCCATCTACAACCCGAGTTCGAGCACGCTGGCCCAGAAGCAGGCCATGTACCGCCAGTACGTGACCAGTTCGTCCAATCGCTCCAGCGTCGGCAAGGTGCTGAAGCTGATCGCCTCCAACAACAAGCCCGTGGTGTTCCAGTGCCTCAGGGGATGGGACCGCACCGGCTGGGTGGCAGCCGTCATCCAGGGGCTGCTCGGCGCTTCGTCATCGACGATCATGAACGAGTTCCTCAAGTCCAACAGCTACAACGGCCCGGGAGTCAAGAGCGCCTACCTCGACGCCGCGGTGAGCACGATGAAGAGCCGCTACGGCAGCTACCACGGCTACGCCTCCGCGTGCGGCGTGAGCGACTCGGCCGTCTCGACGCTGCGCGACAAGCTCATCCACTGACCGCTCGAACCCGGGTGTCGTCCACTCGTCGCGATCGGTGAAGGGAGGCCTTCGAGCACGCCGACGACCTCGACCGGATCCTGTCCGAGATCATCGTCCCCG
>JAOATP010000230.1 GCA_030158185.1 Propionicimonas sp. | reverse complement strand
TCGGCGTAGGTGACTCCGGCCGCGGCGCCCAGCGCGTGCCCAAGGAGCTGGAAACCGGCGTTGGAGTAGGCCGGTCGCCCTGGACGGAGTTGGACGTGGCGGGCCGCCTCGTACAGCTCGTCCAGTCCTTCCGGGTACGGGTTGGTGCCGTGGCGGTAGTGGTCGAGGGTGCGCCGCAACAGGTGCGTGCCGAGGACGCGGGGCAGCCCCGAGCGGTGCGTGGCGAGATCGGCCAGCACGACCCCGCCGGCTGGGCAACCGGCCAGGGGGAGCAGTTCGTCCAGGCGTGTGCCGGGATCTACCTCAGCCCGCTCGAGGCCCACGTGGTAGAGCAGGCCGGTCACGCCCTTGCTGATCGACCCGATCTCGAACTCCGCGTCCGGGCTGCAGTCATGGTGCGCGAAGGTGGTCGATCCGGGGCTGACCAGGGCCAACGCGCCCGCTCGTCCATGGGTGCGAATGGCCAGCCGCTCGGACAGGGATTGGTGGTCCATGCCCGATTGTCCCAGTCGTCGAGGCTCAGGACAGGAACTCGGTGAGGAGGTGGTTGTAGGCGTCCGGTTGTTCGAGGCTCGGGGTGGGGCCGGCGTTGGGGATCTCGGCAAGACGGGCGTTCGGGATGCGCTGGGCCAGCAGTTTCGCCGACGGCAGTCCCGGGTCGGACGTGCCGGCGATGATCAGCACCGGGACGGTGATGTCGCCCAGCCGCTTGCCGAAGTCGGCGGTGGCGACGACGTCGAGGGCCCGGATCAGGTCATCCTTCGTCGCACCGCTGTCGGCCAGCGCGCGGTTGGGCAGCATCCGGATCAGGCCCTTCTGCAGGCTGAGGGCGAGCTTGCCCGGCGAGACAAGGGCACCCGTGAGCACCAGCCCGGCGACCCGCTCGGGCTCGTCGACGGCCACCTGCAGCGCTGCCATCGCCCCCAGCTGGTGTCCGACGAGCCAGGCCTTCGTGATGCCGTAGCGGTCGAGCTGGCCGACCACGTCCACCGCAGCATTGGCGAGGGACAGTTCGGCCGGGCGTCCGGGGCGCAGTCCTGCGAGCCAGGGAGCGATCACCTGTCCCTCTTCTGCCCCCTCGTTCCCGCCGCCGCGGGCCTGCTGGGCCTGGCGAAGGGCCACGGCTTCGACTTGCGACTGCCACATCTGCGGCGTCAGCCCTGCCGAGTGCAGGAACACGACCGGGGTCGGCCGCTGCGTGGCGTCCATCAGGCCTGCTTGACCCGGGACACCGCGAAGCGCAGTCCCAGTTCGTCGTCGGTGAACCAGTCGTCGGCGGCGTCGGACTCTGCAACCGTCGTTGCCAGCACCTCGTCGCCGATAAGCCCGGCGTGCGTGCGGACGGCGTCCGCGGTGGTGGCGTCCGTCGCAGCCCACTGCAGCAGGATGCGGTCGGACACCTCGAAGCCGGAGGCCTTGCGGGCCTCCTGCACACCCCGGATCACCTCGCGGGCCAGTCCGGACTGCCGAAGAGCGGGGGTCAGTTCGAGGTCGAGGGCCACGGTCTCGCCCTGCTCGTTGACCACGGACCAGCCCTCACGCGGACGCTCCGAGACGATCACGTCCTCTGGCGTCACCTCCACCTCGCCGAGGTCGGTGACGAGGACGTTCGCGCGGCCATGGGTCGCAAGGTCCGCCGACAGCACGGACGCATCGGCCGACGCGATCGCAGAAGCCACCAGCGGGGTCTGCTTGCCGAACCGCTTGCCGAGGTTACGGAAGTTCCCCTTCGCCGAGTAGTCGACGAGGTCACCGGCGGACGCGAACGACTCCACGCGCTCCACGTTCAGCTCGGCCATCACCTCCGCCTGCAGTTCCGCGTCCATCAGGGCGAAGGCAGCGGACGGGATCAGCGCCCGGCTCAGCGGCTGGCGGGTCTTCACCTTGGCCTCTGCGCGCGCCGAACGCCCGAGCTCCACGATCCGGCGGGTCAGGCGCATGGCCTCGTCCAGCTGGGGATCGATGGCCGCGTCGTCGACGTGCGGCCAGGACGCGAGGTGAACCGATGCCGGGGCTGCCGGGTCGGTCGTGACCACCAGGTCCTGCCAGACCCGCTCGGTGACGAACGGCACGAGCGGTGCCATCAGCCGGGTGACGACGTCGAGGGTGTCGTGCAGGGTCTGGAGTGCGCCGTCGCTGCCCTCCCAGAAGCGTCGGCGGGAGCGCCGGACGTACCAGTTGGACAGGTCGTCGACGAAGGTCGCCAGCAGCGCACCGGCCCGCTGGGTGTCGAAGTCCTCCAGGGCCTCGGTCACCTGGCGGGTGAGCGTGTTCCGGGCGCTGACCAGCCAGCGGTCGAGGACGTGCTGCGCCCCTTCGTGACGCTCGCTCGCTGCGCTCACGAGCTCCTCAGGGACCGTTCCCGTTACCGCTCCCTGAGGAGCAACAGCGGCGCCAGCCGATGTTGCGTCACGAAGGGCGGGGCTCCAGTTGTTGGCGCGGGCGTACAGGCTCTGGAAGGCGACGGTGTTGACGTAGGTCATCAGCACCTTGCGGACGGTTTCCTGGATCGTGCCGTGGCCCACCCGGCGCGATGACCAGGGCGAACCGCCGGCGGCCATGAACCAGCGCACGGCATCGGCACCATGGGTGTCCATCAGCGGGATCGGCTCGAGGATGTTGCCGAGGTGCTTGGACATCTTGCGTCCGTCCTCGGCGAGGATGTGGCCGAGGCAGAGCACGTTCTTGTACGCCGACTGGTCGAACACCAGCGTGCCGATGGCCATCAGGGAGTAGAACCAGCCCCGGGTCTGGTCGATGGCCTCGCAGATGAAGTCGGCAGGGTAGGCGGTGGCGAAGGCCTCGGTCGAACCCTCCGCATGCGGGTAGCCCCACTGGGCGAACGGCATCGAGCCGCTGTCGAACCAGGCGTCGATGACCTCCGGCACGCGGTGCGCGACCTGCTGGCAGTTCGGGCAGGCGAACACGACCTCGTCGACGAACGGACGGTGCGGGTCGAGGTCGGCCAGCTCGCGTCCGGTCAGTTCGGAGAGCTCCGCGCGCGAACCGACACACGTCTGGTGACCGGCTGCGCAGCGCCAGATCGGCAGGGGCGTGCCCCAGTAGCGGCTGCGCGAGAGGGCCCAGTCGACGTTGTTGTTCAGCCAGTCGCCGAAGCGGCCGTACTTGATGTTCTCCGGGTACCAGTTGGTGTTCTTGTTCTCGCGGAGCAGCTCGTCCTTGATCTTCGTCGTGCGGATGTACCAGGACGGCTGGGCGTAGTAGAGCAGCCTGGTGTGGCAGCGCCAGCAGTGCGGGTAGGAGTGTTCGTAGTCGAGCACGCGGAACATCAGCCCGCGCGCGACCAGGTCGTCGACCAGCACCTTGTTCGCCGTCTGGAAGAACAGGCCGCCGACCAGGTCGAGGTTCTCCTCGAAGGTGCCGTCGGGACGGATCGGGTTGACCATCGGCAACCCGTACTGGCGGCAGACCGCCATGTCCTCCTCGCCGAACGCCGGCGCCTGGTGCACGAGGCCCGAGCCGTCCTCTGTCGTGACGTAGTCGGCCAGCACGACGTAGTGGGTGCCGCCGACAACGTCGGGGAACTCCACGAGCTCGAACGGACGCTCGTAGCGCCACAACTCCAGCTCGGTCCCTGCAAAGGTCTGGCCCAGGAGCCAGCCGTCGCCGAGCACCTTCTGCGCCAGCGGTTCGGCGACCAGCAGCGATTCGCCGCCGGGAACGTCCTGCGTCGCAACGACGTAGGTGACGTCGGGGTTGGCCGCGACGGCCGTGTTGCTGACGAGCGTCCACGGGGTCGTCGTCCAGACGAGCAGGGAGGCCTTGCCGGCCAGCGGGCCGGACAGCAGCGGGAACCGGACGTAGACGCTGGGGTCGGTGACGTCCTCGTAGCCCTGCGCCAGCTCGTGGTCGCTCAGCGTCGTGCCGCAGCGGGGGCAGTAGGGGGCGACCCGGTAGTCCTCCACCAGCAGGCCCTTGGAGTGGATCTGCTTCAAGGCCCACCAGACCGACTCGACGAACGAGGGGTCCATCGTCCAGTACGCCTTGTCGAGGTTCACCCAGTAGCCCATGCGCTCGGTGAGCTCTGTGAATTCGTCGACGTGACGGGTGACCGATTCGCGGCAGCGCGCGTTGAAGGCCTCCACGCCGTAGGCCTCGATGTCGGGCTTGCCGTTGAAGCCGAGTTCCTTCTCGACGGCGAGCTCCACGGGCAGGCCGTGGCAGTCCCAGCCGGCCTTGCGGTCGACGCGGTAGCCCTGCATCGTCTTGAAGCGCGGGAAGACATCCTTGAAGACCCGGGCCTCGATGTGGTGGGTGCCGGGCATCCCGTTGGCGGTGGGCGGGCCCTCGTAGAACGTCCACGGGGTGCCGGACGCGGTGCGCTCGAGCGAGGCCGCGAAGGTGTCGTTCGCGGCCCAGTACGCCAGGATCTCGCGTTCCATCGCGGGCAGGTCGAGCATGGCCGGCACCGGGCGGTACAACGGACGGGAAACGGAATCGGTGGTCATCGCTGGCGATCCTTCGTCGACTACTGGGACGAAGGGACGAGGTGCCTGTCGGCCGCCCCGCGGTACCACCCTCCTTGGGCTCGCTGTCGAGCCCCTCTCTTGTTCTCCGCTGCCGGTTCTACTGAGAAGCCCTCGGGCTTCCGTTCTTCCGGCGGCTCCGGGGTGATGGCCCCATCAGCGCCTTGCGGACCCGCTCAGTGTACGCGTGCGCTCGGAGCCTGTGAATTGCCGCTGGTGGTGGCCGGGCCGATCGGAACCCGAAGATTTCGGGTGATGGTCGTGACGGACCCGGCCACCGGTCAGGGTCAGCCGGCCGGATCGACCTTGGTCTCATCTGTCGGCGGCGTGTCGGCCGGCGGCGGCTGTGGCGTCCATTCGTTGGCCACGGGGCCTGCGGAGCCGAGCAGCGCAGCCTTCCGGGTCATGTAGTCCTCCACCTCGATCTCGCCGCGGGCGAGCCGCTCGTCGAGGATCTGTACGGCCGGCGGCATGGGCGGACGGTGGGGCTGCGCGTGACCGAAGCCTCCCGGCTTGCCGGCCTTGCCCTTGCTGCGCTTGACGAGATAAATCACGAACAGGGCGAGGAGGCCCAGCAGCACGAGCGTGCCGATGAAACCGAACATGCCGTAGAGCATGTTGCCCCCGTTGAAGCCCGGACCCGGGTAACGATGCATTCCAACCTCCCAGAAGCTTGCAGTGGTTCCATGGTGACTCGGAATGCTGTGGCGAGACTGTGAAATCGCCCCGAAATGCCGGCGGCGCCCCTGTGGGAGGCGAAAGTTGCCGGGGTCAGAGCGCCGGATCGATCGCGCAGGCCGCAGCCGGGGGCTCTGGCGGTTCCTCGCCGAGGATCTCGGCGCGGAGCGGTTCGTCCAGCTGTGCCCATTGCCAGCGGTGCTCGGCCGCAACGCGCGATTCCCGCTCGCAGGCTGCGCTGCTGAGCTCGACGGCCTCGATGGCGTAGGCGGCGGCCGTGGCTGCGAGTCGGCCATCGTCGACGCTCGCTGCTGCCGTGCCGGCCGCCCTGATCGCGGACGCGAGCGCGTGATGTCCGGCGTCAGCGGTCGCGCGCGCGAACAACTGGGCCTCGAAGGCGGCGTCCCGGCTGGCTTCCGGGGTACCGCTGCCGGTCGCCCACGCACGCGCCGCGGCGATCGCCGCAGCGGCGGGATCGTCCTGGACTGAGCCCGCAAAGCCGCCGAGGGTCTTCTCCGCGCACGCCGCTGCCCAACGCGTCAGTGCCTGCTCGCCGTTCATGGGCGGCGCCGCGCGGCCAGCACCTGCTCGATCGCCAGGGCCAGGCCGTCGTCCTCGTTGTGGGTGGTCGTCCAGTCGGCTGCCGCGATCGCCTCCGGCACGGCGTTGCCCATGGCCACGCCGAACCCGGCCCACTCGATCAGCTCGACGTCGTTGCGCGCGTCACCGGCGGCCATCACCTCGGCAGCCTCGAAACCGAGGATCGCGCACAGCCGGGCAACCCCGGACGCCTTCGTCACGCCGGCGCCCTGCACCTCGAGGAAGGGCGCACCCGACGTGGTGGCGTGGAAGCCGGTCAGGCCCGAGGCCTCGAGCACGGCCAGCAGGTCGTCTGCGGTCAGCATGGGGTGGCGGACGGTGAGCTTCAGCGTCGCCTGGCTGACGACCTCTGCGAGGGATTCGGGACGGATCAGCTCGGTCCACAGTTTTCGCTCGACAGGGTTCACCAGGTCGAGGTAGCCGGGCTCCGCTGCGTGCCGGGCGCCGGAGTCACGAACGGCGGAGAAGCGGACGCCTTCCAGCTCCGTTGTCAGGTGGGCGACGATGGCGGCAGCCACCTCGGGTGCAAGGAGCTCCTCGAACAGCACGCTCCGGTCGGCCAGGTCGACGCCGATGGCGCCGTTGCTCGCCACCACGTAACGGATGCCGCAGTCGAGGACGGGCTCGGGCAGCTGCGGGTACTGGCGTCCGGTGGCCGCGACCACAAGCAGTCCGGCGTCGAACGCGGCCGCGATGGCTGCAGCCGTGCGGGGTGTGACCTGCTGGTGGTGGTGGAGCAGGGTGCCGTCGAGGTCGCTGGCGATCAGGCGGACGGAGGCAGCTGCAGCGGGCAGGCCCGGGAGTTCTGTGGTGGTGATCGGTCCCACGTCCTAGGCGGAGAGCTGGCGTCGGCCCTGGAACGCGCGGCCGAGGGTGACCTCGTCGGCGTACTCCAGGTCGCCGCCGACCGGCAGCCCGCTGGCCAGCCGGGAGACGGTGACCCCCATGGGGATCAGCAGTCGGGAGATGAAGGTGGCCGTGGCCTCGCCCTCGAGGTTCGGGTCGGTGGCGATGATGACTTCTGTCACGGTGGTGTCGGCGAGGCGCTTGCACAGCTCGCTGATGCGCAGGTCGGCAGGCCCGATGTTGTCGATCGGGCTGATGGCGCCGCCGAGCACGTGGTAAAGCCCGCGGAACTCGTGCGTCCGCTCGACAGCCATCACGTCCTTGGACTCCTCGACGACACAGATCGATGTGCGATCGCGGCGCGGGTCGCGGCAGACCCGGCAGGTCTCCGCCTCGGAGATGTTGAAGCAGACCTCGCAGAAGCGGACCTTCTCCGTGACCTCACGCAGGGTGTGCGCGAGGCGCTCCACGTCCGCCTTGTCGGTCTGCAGGATGTGGAAGGCGATCCGCTGGGCACCCTTCGGCCCGACGCCGGGCAGCCGGCCCAGTTCGTCGATGAGGTCCTGAATCGGGCCTTCGTACATTCCGGCGGCCTGCTAACCGAGTTCGGGCATGGGCGGCATGGTCGCCTGTGCGAGAGCCATCGCCTGATTGTTGGCGTCGCGGACGGCGGCGACGATCAGGTCGGCAAGGGTCTCGGTGTCCTCGGGATCGCAGGCTTCCGGCTTGATCACGAGCCCGATGAGTTCGCCCGTTCCGGTGAGCGTCGCCTCCACGAGGTCACCCCCGGACGTGCCGGTGACCGTGCGGGACGCGAGCGCGGCCTGCGCCTGCTCCAGCTGGTCCTGCATCGCCTGCGCCTGGGCAAGAAGGGCCTGGAGGTCGAGGCCACCGGGATCGAACATGGACAACTCCTTGCGTTTGTTGGCTGCACGCAAATGGTACCGGCCGGATGCGACACGACTCGCGAGGATCAGGCGTCCTCTTCTGCGATCAGTTCGGCTCCGAGGTGCTTCATCAGCAGTTCGTCCGTTGTCTGTCCGGCCTCGTCGACCACGGCGTCGTCGCGGCTCGGCTCGGCAGTCGGTTCCTCGGGGGTCGCCTGGGAACGGGTGGCGCGGAGGTTCGACCTCGCGGCCTGCGCTGCCTCCGACCGTGGCGGGCTCGCGGGGGAACGGGGTGGCGCGACCGGGTCCGGAGAACCGGACGGCGCGGGCGCCTCTGCGTTGACGTCGACGATCGGGTTGATGTGCAGGGCCGCCCCGAGTACTTCGAGGATCGCCTCGCGCAGCACGTCCGGGCTGCCGCCGCGTCCGAAGCTGTCCCTTGCGCCGACGTTCGCGAGGCCGAGGGTGAGGACGCCTTCGCGCACCTCGACCACCTGGGCGTTCTGGCTGAGCAGGATCCAGGTGAAACGGCGCCGGTTCTTCACGTTGTCGAGGATCTGAGGCCAGAAGCGGCGCACGTCGGCCGTGCCGAACGTGCCGGGCTGGGCTTCGGCCACCGGCTCCGGAACCGTGGGGACGACGGGCTCGGCGGCCCTTCGTGACGCCGGCTCGTTCCTCACCGGCTCCTCAGGGACCGTTTGGGGGGT
>JAOATP010000229.1 GCA_030158185.1 Propionicimonas sp. | reverse complement strand
CGCCGTCGAGGACCTCCCGCCGGAGACCCAGCTGCGCACCCTGACCGACGAGGCCGGCGCGTCCGTCGCCGTCTGCACCTCGGAGCAGCTCGTGGCCGTGGGGGCCATCGCGACCTCCCGCTCGCTCGTCCTGGCCCGGTCGGCGATCCGGGCGTTGGTGTGGAAGCCCGAGAACCTGGACCTGGCGCTGACCGGCCGCTGGCTGCTGAACGACGCCCCGTCCCGGGAGTTCGGGCTGGTCTGACGAGCCCACTGGCTGGGCGTGTGCGTGGTGCCCGGGCGCCCGCGTCTTCGGTGGGGGACGGCCGGGCTGGGTGCCTGGCGGAGGCCCGGCGGCGCTGCCAGCTGGCCATGGCTTGACTCTGCCGCAGCGTCAACCGGCAGGGTGGTGGTCATGTCAGAACGGAGCGGGCCGGCGATCGACCGGTCGATCTACCCGATGCCGATGTTCGTCACCCTGGTGGTGAGCGATCTTGCGGTCGCGGGGACGGTGTACGCCGCTGCGGGTTTCGTCACCCTCGCGACCGTGTCCGGACCCGGTGGCGCGCCCTCGCTGGTGCATCTGCGTCGCGAGAAGTATCAGGACATCCTCCTGACGCAGGGGGCGGCGGTGCGGGGGACCGCCTCGGCCTCGTTCGCCGCGGGCGCGATTGACCTCGCCGAGGTCGCGGACCGCATCCGATCGGCCGGCGCAGCCGTCACGGGGCCCGTTGACACGCCCTGGTTCACGACCGATCTCGGGTTCACCGATGCGGATGGAAACACCGTCACGCTCACCGCTCCGCGGATGGTCGACCGGGCGGCGGCTCAGGCCTGGGTGAACGATCAGATCACCGGTGACTTCGAGACCTCCGAAGGGTTCGCCTTCGATCCAACCCGAGACTGACCAGGAGGACGCGCATGCCAGAGTGGCCGATCAGGGACGTAGCGCGGGCGACCGGGCTGACCAGCCGCACGCTGCGGCACTACGAGCAGATCGGCCTGTTGCGGCCCTCGCGCGTTGCGGACAGCGGGTACCGGTTCTACGGGGACGCCGAGCTCTCACGGCTGTACCGGATCCTGACGCTGCGCGCATTGGAGCTTCCGCTCTCGACCATCCAGCTCGCCCTCGAGGACAACGCCACGCTGGCTGAGGCGATCTCGTCCCATCTCGCGCTGTTGGAGGAGCGGCGAACCCGCACCGCGCAGCAGATCGCCGCGGTCCGGCAGGCACTGGACGCTGTGGCGAAGGGTCAGGCGATGACCATCCAGGAAGTGTTCGCGGGAGTCGACCAGACCCAGTACGAAGCCGAGGTGCGCGGGCGCTGGGGCGACGAAGCGTGGGAGCGCGCCGCGGAGCGCCGTGCCGGCGTGGGTGCGGATCAACGCCGCTGCGACGACGAGCGCAGCCTCGACGTCAACGGCGCCCTCCGCGATGCGGCGGCGTCCGGGGAGGAACCCGCCGGCGCAGGCTTCCAGGCCCTGGTCGCCGCACATCACCGCTGGGTGACCGACCTCTGGGGCGGGCTCGTGCCCGACCGCGCCGCGTACACCGGACTGGCTGAGTTGTATGTCGCCGATGAACGATTCGCGGCAACCTACGGCGGGCAGCGCAACGCCGAAGTCATCCGTGAGGCGATGCAGTTCTGGATTGCCGCCAACCTCGAGTAGCGGCCTCGGGTAGCGGCAGGGCCGTACGGCGGCCCCTCGCGTGACTACCTGCCGACGTGAGCGGGCAGGGACGTTGGGCGGCCCCTCGCATGACTACCTGCCGACCTGAGCGGCAGGGGCGTAGGACGGCCGTCGCATTGCGACCTGCCTGCGTGGGCGGCAGGGGCGTGGGTCGGCCGCTCGCATGGACGACCTCCTCCCGACGTGTTTGGCTGGGCCGGAAGGGCGTCGGCGTCTGGCTGAGTGCTGCCGTCCGCGGCCAATGGCTCGCGTCGCGGCCGAGCTGGGGTCGCGGGCCGCCTCGACGTGGGGTCGGCGGCGTCCGGTTCCTGGGTATGACCTGGACGCCCTCGGTCGCCCTCGACTTCTGCTGCGCAGCCGACCGCGCT
>JAOATP010000228.1 GCA_030158185.1 Propionicimonas sp. | reverse complement strand
GCGGGACGAGGTCGAAGGTGTCGGGAATGGGCGCCATGAGCCCAACTCTGCCGCCCACCCGCCCCCCGTCGCTACCTGCAGGTCGAGGACGCTACGTGGCGCCGCGTAGCGTCGTGACCGGAGCGTAGCGAGGCGGGGGTGGAGGGAGGTCCGCGCGGTTTGGATAGCTGCGCTCCACGAGGCATAATGGTTGGTCGGTCCCGGTTCACGCCATGGGGAACATCCAGCCCCGAATCTCGGAAGGGCGACCCGGAACCCCCGATAAGGAGAAACCCATGAAGCAAGGCATCCACCCCGAATACGTGGACACCCAGGTCACCTGTACCTGCGGCAACACCTTCACGACCCGCAGCACTGCGAAGAGCGGCGTCATGCACGCCGAGGTCTGCGCAGCCTGCCACCCGTTCTACACCGGCAAGCAGAAGATCCTCGACACCGGCGGCCGCGTCGCCCGCTTCGAGAAGCGCTACGCCAAGAAGGACGCCAAGTAGCTGACTCACGCCCGCCGGGTGCTCAGGGAGACCTGAGCCCCGGCGTTCGTCTTTACATGGGCACGATCAGAGGGGGAGGCATGTTCGAGGTAGCCAGCGGGCTTCGTGAGGAGTTCGACAAGCTCGAGCAGCAACTCGCCGATCCCGCGATCCACTCCGACCTCGCGGCCTCCCGCCGTGTCGGACGCCGGTATGCGGAGCTGATCCCGATCGTGGGTGGGCTCACGGCGCACGAGCAGCTCACCAGCGACCTCGCGGCAGCGCGGGAACTCGCGGAGGAGGACCCGGCCTTCGCCGAGGAGGCCGACGCGATCGCAGCGGAACTGGCCGCCGTCGAGGAACGGCTCACCCGGCTGCTCGCCCCGCGCGACCCCAACGACTCCGCCGATGCCCTCATCGAGATCAAGTCCGGCGAGGGCGGCGAGGAGTCGGCGCTGTTTGCCGGCGACCTGTTCAAGATGTACAGCCGCTACGCCGAAACCAAGGGCTGGAGGATCGAGGTGCTCGATTCCCAGGAAACCGACCTCGGCGGCTACAAGTCGATCACTGTCGCCCTCAAGGCGACGGGTGCTCCCGACCCGGAGAACGCCCCGTACGGCGTGCTGAAGTTCGAGGGTGGCGTTCACCGGGTGCAGCGCGTGCCCGTCACCGAGTCGCAGGGTCGCGTCCATACCTCCGCAGCCGGCGTCCTCGTGATGCCGGAGGTCGAGGCGACGGAGGTGCAGATCAACGACGACGACCTGCGCATCGACGTCTACCGGTCGTCCGGGCCCGGCGGTCAGGGCGTCAACACCACCGACTCGGCCGTCCGGATCACCCACCTGCCGACCAACATTGTCGTTTCCTGCCAGAACGAGCGCTCCCAGCTCCAGAACAAGGAGTCGGCGCTGCGCATGCTCCGTTCCCGCCTGGTTGCCCGCGCTGACGAGGAGGCAGCCACCGCTGCTTCGGCAGCCCGCCGCTCGCAGGTGCGCACCGTCGACCGTTCCGAGCGCATCCGCACCTACAACTACGCAGAGAACCGGATCGCCGACCACCGGATCGGCTACAAGGCCTACAACCTCGACCAGGTCCTCAACGGAGACCTCTCGGCCGTGATCTCCGCGCTCCAGGCCGCGGACCTCGCCGAGCGGCTCGGCGGCATCGAAGAATGACGACGGTCAGCCAGTTGCTGGCCGACGGGGCCCGTCGACTCGCCTCGACAGCAGAGGCGCGGACGCTGCTGGCTCACGCAGCCGGCGTCGACCCGTCCGGCCTGCTGCTCCTTGACGCCGTCCCGGAGGCCGTCGAGGGCGACTATCGCGGGCTCGTCGAGCGCAGGGCCGGCGGCGAACCCGTCCAGTACCTGACGGGGCGCGCGTGGTTCCGCACCGTCGAGGTCGCTGTCGCGCCGGGGGTCTTCATCCCGCGGCCCGAGACGGAGGTGATGACCGGCTGGGCCATCGAGCGACTCCGGACGCTGGGGGAGCACCCGGTCGTCGTCGAGCTGTGCGCAGGCAGCGGGGCCATTTCCGCAGCCATCGCTGCCGAACGGCCCGGTTGCCGCCAGTACGCCGTGGAACTCTCCCCGGAAGCTGCGCGCGCAGCCGAGGCGAACCTCGCCGGTACCGGTGTCGCGCTTGCCGAGGGAGACATGGACGGCGCCTTCCCCGAGCTGGACGGCCAGGTCGACCTCGTGATCGCGAACCCGCCCTACATCCCGCTGGAGGCCTGGGAGCACGTTGCTGCCGACGTCCGCACCCACGAGCCGGTCCTCGCCCTCTTCTCCGGGATGGATGGCCTCGACGCCATGAAGGTGGTCGCCCGGACGGCTGCCCGGCTCTTGCGCCCCGGTGGACTCGTCTGCGCCGAGCACGCAGAGGTGCAGTCGGAGAGCGCTGTGGCGGTCTTCGCCGACGCCGGCGCCTTCACCCAGGTGGCGGACAACACCGACCTGAACGACCGCCCACGGTTCGTCACAGCCGTCCGCGCCGGCAAGCTGGCAGGATGAGCGGCATGGCACGGGTTTGGGACATCGCCACCGAGGCGGACGCTGCGATCGACGCGGCGGCCGCAGCCGTCATGGACGGGTCCTGCATCGTCCTGCCGACCGACACCGTCTACGGCATCGGCGCGGATGCGGCTTCCGCCCACGCGGTGCAGGGACTGCTGGACGCCAAGGAGCGCGGCAGGGACATGCCACCGCCGGTGCTCATCGCGGAGGTGTCCATGCTGCGGGCGCTCTCCGAGGATGTCACCGACGACATGCTCGCGCTCGCCGAGGCGTTCTGGCCCGGCGCCCTGACCCTTGTGGTGAAGGCTCACGAGCACCTGAAGATGGATCTCGGCGACCGCGGCGACACGATCGCTGTGCGGGTCCCCGACCACGACTTCACCCGTGACCTCCTGCGGGCGACCGGGCCATTGGCCGTCAGCTCTGCGAACGTCTCCGGCCTGCCGGCCGCAACGACGATCGAGGAGGCCCAGCGCCAGCTCGGCTCCCGGGTCCGGGTGTACCTGGACGGCGGTCCGGCGGGTGAGGGCGAGCCCTCGACGATCGTCGACCTCAGCAGCGGGACCCCGACCATCCTGCGCCAGGGGCGGATCAGCCGGGCCGAGCTCGCTGCCGTCCTTCCGGCGCTGGCAGAACCCGAGCCGGAACCCGAACCCGAAGCGGAACCGGAACCGGAACCGGAGCCGGATCCGTCGGCGGAGCCGGAACCAGAGCGGGACGTGCCCGACAACGTGCTGGAGGACGAACCGCAGGACGCCCCTGATGCGTGAGTACCTGCTGGTGCTGCTCGTCTCTGCCGGGGTGACCTATCTGCTCAGCGGCCTGGCGCGACGCCTCGCGTTCCGCTACAACGCCGTTGCGATGGTGCGTGACCGGGACGTGCACACCAAGCCGGTGCCCTACTTCGGTGGTGTGTCGATGTGGTTCGGCCTCGCTGCAGCGCTCCTGATCGCCTCGAAGCTGCCCTGGCTGGGTGGCTTCCCACAGGTGGCCCACGACGCCGGTGCCGTGCTGCTCGCTGGTGGCATCATCTGCGCCGTCGGTGTGATCGACGACATGGTCGAACTGAACGCCCTCGCGAAGATCGCCGGCCAGTTGCTGGCTGCAGGGGTCGTCGTGCTCAACGGCGTCAAGGTCTACTGGATCCCGTTGCCGGACGCCATCGTCTCCCTCGACGAGGGCAGCTCGATCGCCGTCACGCTGGTGTTCATCTTCGTCGCCGTGAACGCCATCAACCTCATCGACGGCCTCGACGGGCTGGCCGCCGGTGTGGTCGCGATCGGCGCGGGGGCGTTCTTCACCTACGCCTACCTCCTCTCCAACGAGCAGGAACTCGTGCGCGCGACCGCGTCCAGCCTGATCTCGGTTGCCACGGTCGGCGTGTGCCTCGGCTTCCTGCCCTACAACATCCACCGCGCGCGGATGTTCATGGGTGACTCCGGTGCGATGCTGCTCGGCTTCCTGCTGGCGACGGCCATGATCAGCCTGACGGGGCAGCTCGACCCGTCCCGGTTGAGCCGCTTCGGCGCGAACGCGCTGGCCGCCTACCTGCCCCTCCTCCTGCCGCTGGCTGTGATGGCTCTGCCGTTCCTCGACCTCGTGCTGGCCTACGTCCGGCGGACGCTGGCCGGGAAGCTCTGGTACCAGGCGGACAAGCAGCACCTCCACCACCGGATGCTCAACCTCGGGCACAGCCACGGGCGCGCGGTGGCGCTGCTCTGGCTCTGGTCGGCGCTGGTTGCCTACGGAGTTGTGCTGATCGGCCTCTTCCCGAATGCCGTGACCGTCATCGTCTTCCTCGTCGGTATCCTGCTGGCCGCCTTCCTGACCTGGGGCCGACGGGTCGTGCGTCCCGCCGATGGCTGAGCCTCGACCGGCTGCCGGTCGCGCTGCACCAAGCCCCACGGTGATGCGTGCGCGTCGCCTGCTGGCAGGGGGCGCCGTGGGCGGGCATGCTGCCCTGGCGTCGTGCGTGGTTGCCTTCGGCATCGCCGCCGGCGTACCTGGCGCGGTCTCTTCCGCGCTCGCCGGCATCCTCACCATCGCCTTCTTCACGATCGGGCAGGCCGTGCAGGTGCTCGTTGCGGACGCCGATCCCCGCACGGTGCTCTTCGCCTCGCTCGTGTCCTACATCGCCCGTGTCGGCGGGCTGGGCGCACTGCTTGCCGTCGCCCTCGCCAACGCCGACCGGTTCGCGGCGATGGACCCCACGGCGGTGGCCGTGACGACGATCGCGGTCGTCCTGGGATGGCTGGCTGCGGAGATCTGGGTCTTCTCCCGGCTCCGGCTGCCGGTCTTCGACGAAACCGAACGCACCTCGGACACCACCGGCTGAAGTGGTGATTTCGGCGTGACTTGGCTGGTAAAGTCCGGGGGACCATGGGTGAGCAGAGCGGAATGGACACCGGACTCCGGGTCCTCAGCCTTCTGATTTCCGGAACTCTCTTCTACGGAGGAGTGGGCTGGGCGCTGGATCGCTGGCTGCACACATCCTGGTGCCTGCCCGTTGGCATCATTCTCGGCACCGCGGCTGGGGTCTACATGGTGATCGCACGGTACGGACGTTCCGCTTGATCGACAGACAGGAGAGTGCATGCCCGGCCTTGTCGGTCTGCTGATCCCGCTCGAGTGGGCCGTGTGCCTCGGTGAGCCGGCTGGTGAGCACGGCGCAGAAGGTGCTGCCGAGACGGGCTTCCCGCCCGGTGTCGCCAGTTTCTGCTCTCGCGCGCTCTTCCCCGAGTCCGGAATGGATTGGCTGAACAACCACCTGTTCCAGGCGGTGATCGGCGCGCTCGTCGTGATCGGGTTCTGGCTGTGGGTGGCCCACGGTCAGAAGGTGGTCCCCGGTCGCAAGCAGTTCATCGGCGAGTACCTGTACAACGTGATCCGCAACACGATCGCCCGCGACATCCTCGGCCACGACTACCGCCGGTACCTGCCCTACCTCGTCGCACTGTTCAGCTTCATCCTCGTGAACAACCTCTTCGGCGAGTTCTTCCTCTTCATGTTCCCGACGTTCTCCAAGATCGGGTATCCCTACGCACTGGCTCTGCTCTCGTTCATCCTCTACAACGCTGCGGGGATCGCGAAGTCCGGCTTCTTCGGCTACCTGAAGAAGAGCACCCTGCCCGCGGGCGTGCCGAAGGCGCTGTGGGTGCTCATCATTCCCCTGGAGTTCCTTTCCAACTTCATCGTCCGGCCGATCACGCTGGCCCTGCGTCTCTTCGCCAACCTGTTCGCCGGCCACCTCGTCGTGCTGGTGTTCGTCGTCGGAGGCACGCTGCTGCTGGAGTCCGGCGAGGTCTTCCTCATCGCCGCCGGTGGCGTCTCGCTGCTCTTCAGCTTCGCCATCTTCGGGCTGGAGATCTTCGTCGGCGTCCTGCAGGCGTACATCTTCACCGTCCTGACCGCCCAATACGTTTCCTCGGCCCTGGCCGAGGAACACTGAGCAACACCCAGTAACCCTCGAAAGGAAAGCGCACATGCTCCCTCTGGAAATCGTCGGCTCCATGAACATGCTCGGCTATGGCCTCGCGACGCTCGGCCCGGGCCTCGGTGTTGCCTGGATCTTCTCCTCCGTCATCAACGGCACGGCGCGTCAGCCCGAGGCCCGCGGCGCCATGATGGGCACTGCCTGGATCGGCTTCGCCGTGGTTGAGGCGCTGGCGATCATCGGCATCGCCCTGGCCTTCGTCATTCAGTGAGGTTGGCCGGCATGTTGCCGCTGGAACTCAATCTCGGGCCACTGGTGCCCGAACACCTCTCGGAGATCATCGCGGGCGTCGTCCTGTTCCTGATCATCTGGTGGGTCGTCGCGAAGAAGGTCGTGCCCGTCTTCGAGGAGACCTACGCCACTCGCACCGCGGAGATCACCGGTGGGATCGAGAAGGCGGAGGCTGCCCAGAAAGAGGCTGCCGAAGCCCTCGCCGAGTACCAGGCGCAGCTTGCCACCGCCCGGGCAGAGGCCGGACGCATCCGCGAGGACGCACGGGCCCAGGCCGTCACCCTCGCGGCGGAGATCCGCGAGCAGGCGCAGGCCGACTCCGCCCGCATCGTCGCCGCAGCCAAGACGCAGATCGATGCTGAGCGCAACCAGGTGATCAACCAGCTCCGTGCGGAGGTCGGTGGCCTCGCCACCCAGCTCGCAGGGCGCATCGTCGGGGAGTCCCTCGAGGACGACGAGCGGGCCCGCCGCAGCGTCGACCGGTTCATCGCCGAACTCGAGTCGGAACCGGCGGAGAAGGCATGAGCACCCCACAGAGTCTCTGCGGGGGCCCCGCATGAACGCCACCGCCGAGGCCCGGTCCTCCGAGCTCGACCGGGTGCTCGACGCCCAGGAGCAGAGCCCGGAACTCGCAGCGGAGTTGTTCGCCGTTGCCGACCTGCTCGGCGGACAGGCGCAGCTGCGCAACGCCATGGCTGACCCGACCGTCGCCGACGGCCGCAGGAGCGAGTTCGCCACCGGCGTGTTCGGCAGCCGCATCGGCGCGCCGGCCACAGCTGTGGTTGCCGGTGCCGTCGGCCTTCGCTGGGGCAGTGCCTCCGGCCTGGTCGCAGCCATCGACCGGCAGGGCGTCCGCGCACTGCTGGGGCATGCGCAGGCCGAGGGCACGCTCGATACCGTCGAGGACGAGCTGTTCCGCTTCGGACGCACGGTGCTGGCCGATCAGGCCCTGCGCCGGGCGCTCGACGACCGCTCGGCCCCGGTGGAACTTCGCCAACAGCTGGTCAGTGACCTGCTGGCCTCACGGGCGAACGACGACACGGTGTCGCTGGCCCGGCGTGCAGTGTCTGCGGCGAAGCTGTCGTTCGACACGGCGATCGAGGGGTACCTCACCCTCGCAGCGGCAACAAGGGCACGGGCCATCGCGACGGTGACCGTCGCGCGTCCGCTCTCGCAGGAGCAGAAGGAACGGCTGCAGAAGGCGCTGGAGCGCCAACTCGGCCGGCAGGTGAACCTGCACGTTGTCGTCGACCCTTCGGTGGTCGGCGGCGCGCGCGTGCAGGTGGGCGACGAGGTGATCGAAGGCACTGTCGCCGGTCGACTCGCGGCCGCTGAGAAACAACTCACCCAGTAGAGAACGAAAGCAGAAGGTGCACAAATGGCGGAACTGACCATCAGCCCCGAAGAGATCCGGGACGCGCTGGACAAGTTCGTGTCCAACTTCAACCCCGACGTGGCAACGCGGGACGAAGTTGGCACCGTGGTGACCTCCGGCGACGGAATCGCCCGGGTGGAAGGGCTGCCGTCGGCGATGGCCAACGAGTTGCTCGAGTTCTCCAACGGCACGCTCGGCATCGCCCTCAACCTCGACGTCCGTGAGATCGGCGTCGTCGTGCTGGGTGACTCCGAGGGGATCGAAGAGGGCTCGGTCGTCAAGCGGACCGGCGAGGTGCTCAGCGTCCCCGTCGGCGACGGCTACCTCGGTCGCGTCGTGGACGCGATGGGCAACCCGATCGACGGCCTCGGCGAGTTGAAGGACATCCCGGAACGACGGGCTCTCGAACTCCAGGCCGCAGGCGTCATGGACCGGCAGAGCGTGAACGAGCCGCTGCAGACCGGCATCAAGGCCATCGACTCGATGACCCCGATCGGCCGCGGCCAGCGCCAGCTCATCATCGGCGACCGCAAGACCGGCAAGACCGCCATCGCCATCGACACGATCATCAACCAGAAGGCCGCCTGGGCCACCGGCGACGCCAAGAAGCAGGTGCGCTGCATCTACGTCGCCATCGGCCAGAAGGGTTCGACGGTCGCTGCCCTGCGCACCGTGCTGGAGGAGTCCGGCGCCCTGGAGTACACCACGATCGTTCACTCCCCGGCGTCCGACCCGGCCGGCTACAAGTACATCGCCCCGTACACCGGCTCGGCCATCGGCCAGCACTGGATGTACCAGGGCAAGCA
>JAOATP010000227.1 GCA_030158185.1 Propionicimonas sp. | reverse complement strand
AGAGCAAGCGGCTCATAATCGCTGTGTCGCGGGTTCAAGTCCCGCTCCCGCTACCGAAGCACCATCCGTACGGAAAAGAGGAAGCTGATGGCCAAGAAGACAGCCGACGTCCGGCCCAAGATCACCTTGGCGTGCACTCAGTGCAAGGAGCGCAACTACATCACCAAGAAGAACCGGCGCAACGATCCCGACCGGATGGAACTGAAGAAGTTCTGCCCGAAGTGCCACGTGCACACCGCGCACCGCGAGACTCGCTGACCGTCACGTCCTTCGAGCCGCCCGCATCAGCGGGCGGCTTCGTTGCGTCCGGATCCCGATGATCGAATGGAAGCTGGCCGACCGCGCCAACATGCTGGGTTTCGCCGCATGCCTCGTCGCTGCGACCGTTGTGGTCGTCCCGCTCTTCGCGGGTGAGGAGTCGGTGGTGCTGTTGATCGCCGTGCTGGTGCTGCTGTCCCAGGCCTGGCGCCTCGGCCTCGCCCGCTACCTCCATGCGCACCTCGACGCGGTCGGCATCACCAAGGAACTCGGCCCGAAGAAGTGGCGGCTGGCCTGGTCCGACGTCTCCGGCGCCAGCCTGATCACCGTCCTCGGCTCCACCCAGCTCGTCCTCACCACAGCGGACGTCGGTCGCTGGAGCATCTCCGACCGGCTGGCCGGGCGCCTCGGCATCCATGACCGTGCCGTCCAGGTCCCCGCAGACCAACTGCCGGCAGTGCGGCAACTGCTGAGCGAGCACGGCCTCGCTCCTGCTTAAGCTGTCCGGAACGGTCCGGGCAACCTCGGGAGACGACATGGCCGAAGTGCTGCTGTTCCACCACGCGATGGGCCAGACCGATGGGTTCCACGCCTTCGCCGACGTCCTGCGCCAGGCAGGCCACACGGTGCACACCCCCGACCTCTTCGACGGCAGGACCTTCGCCAGCATCGAGGACGGCATGGCCCACGTCGAGCACCTCGGCTTCCTGAACTTCATCGACGAGGGCACAGCCGCCGCCGAGGACCTCCCCGACGAGCTGGTCTACATCGGGTTCTCGCTCGGCGTCGTTCCGGCCCAGAAGCTGGCGCAGACCCGTCCGGGGGCACTCGGGGCAGTGCTGTGCTACTCGTTCGTACCTGCCGGCGAGTTCGGCTCCTGGCCAGAAGGCCTGCCCGCCCAGGTGCACGGCATGGACGCCGACCCGTACTTCACGGAGGAGGGCGACCTCGAGAACGCACGCGAGGTGATCGCAGCCGGAGCCCCGGTCGAGCTGTTCCTCTATCCGGGTGACCAGCACTACTTCGCCGATTCGAGCCTGCCCAGCTATGACCCGGAGGCTGCGGAGCTCCTCACCGCCAGGGTGCTCGCGTTCCTCGCCGACCGCTGAGCGGCACCCTGCCCTAATCTGTGCACATGTCGATCAGTGAAGACCACGTCGGGCGCAGCTACCCTGCGACCGCCCCCTACGAGGTGAGCCGCGCGAAGATCGCCGAGTTCGCCGCAGCCCTCGGTGACGGGGAGAACCCCGCCTACGGCGGAGCTGACCCGATCGCCCCACCGACCTTTGCCGTCGTCCTGTCGTCAGCAGCGTGGGACGCGATGTTCGCCGACCCGGAACTCGAGCTCAGCCTGAGCCGGACGGTGCATGTCGACCAGCGCTTCGCCTGGCAGCGCCCGCTGCGTTCCGGGGACGAGGTGAGCGCGACCCTGACCATCGAGAAGGTGAGGGCACGCGGTGCCACCGCGATCATCGGCATCAGCGTTGCGCTGGCCACAACGGCAGGCGAGCACCTCTGTACCGCCACCTCCACCCTGATGCACACGATGGGGGATGCGGCATGAGCACCCTGACCGGAGTCGAGGTCGGGCAGCAGCTTCCCGGCTTCAGCCGCACGTTCACCCGCGCCGACCTGGTGCGCTACGCCGGCGCCTCCGGCGACTTCAACCCGATCCACTGGTCGAACCCCGCGGCAGCAGCCCTCGGCCTTCCTGACGTGATCGCCCAAGGCATGCTCACAATGGGCACGGCGCTCCGGGTGGTCACCGACTGGGCCGGCGACCCGGCGCGGGTGCGCAGCTACTCCGTGCGGTTCACGAAGCCGGTCGTCGTGCCGGAGTCGGGCGGCACGGTCGTCACCTTCGCCGGCACCGTGACCACGGTGGCCGACGGCGTGGCGACGGTGAGCGTCGAGGCCCTCTGCGACGGCGTGAAGGTGCTCGGTGCCGTCACCGCCGAGGTGGACCTTGGCTGAGCGGCTGGCCGCCCACACAACGCTCCGGGTCGGCGGACCCGCAGGTGCGTGGGTCGAACCCGAGTCCGAGGCCGAGCTGATCGAGGTCGTCCGGACGGCCGATGAGGCCGGCGAGC
Organism: Propionicimonas sp.; assembly: GCA_030158185.1. GTDB lineage: Bacteria > Actinomycetota > Actinomycetes > Propionibacteriales > Propionibacteriaceae > Propionicimonas. Next base: position 6,064 of record JAOATP010000227.1, on the reverse strand, counting down.
CGTTGCTGGTGCTCGGTGGCGGGTCGAACGTCGTCGTCGGGGACGCCGGGTTCCCCGGCACCGTCGTGCACACCGGACGCCTCCGCGGCATCCACACCGAGGACGTCGCCGCGTGCGCGGGGGCCTTCATCAACGTCGCAGCCGGCGAGCCGTGGGACGCCTTCGTCGCTGAGACGATCAGCCGCCGGCAGGTCGGCATCGAGGCACTCTCCGGCATTCCCGGCCTCGTGGGGGCGACACCGATCCAGAACGTCGGCGCCTACGGCCAGGAGGTCAGCCAGACCATCGCCCGGGTGCGGGTCTACGACCGGCAGGAGCAGCGGGTGGTCACCCGCGCAGCTGTTGACTGCCACTTCGGCTATCGCCGGTCCCTGTTCAAGGCACTTCCCGACCGGTTCGTCGTGCTGAGTGTGAGCTTCCAGTTCCGCCTCGGCACCATGTCGGAACCGGTGCGCTACGGCGAGCTCGCCCGCGCGCTCGGCATCGAACCCGGCACCCGCGCCCCGATGGTGGACGTGCGGCAGGCCGTCCTCGAGCTGCGTCGCGGCAAGGGGATGGTGCTCAACGCCGACGACCACGACACCTGGAGCGCCGGCAGCTTCTTCACCAACCCCCTCGTCAGCGCAGCCGTCGCAGCGGGGTTGCCGTCGGACGCACCGCGCTACCCCCAACCCGATGGCACGGTGAAGACCAGCGCAGCCTGGCTGATCGAGCACGCCGGTTTCAGTCGCGGCTACGGCTCCGGCCTCGCCCGCATCTCCACCAAGCACTCGCTGGCACTCACCAACCGCGGTGGCGCCACGACGGCCGAGCTTCTCGAGCTCGCGCGGCAGGTGCGCGAAGGGGTCGAGGAGGCGTACGGCGTCCGGCTCGTACCCGAACCGGTCCTCGTCTGCGCCACCCTGAGCGACGCCTGAGGCGTGTCCTAGACTGGCCGGCGGCCTGTGAAAGGAAGAACAGTGAGCATCCTGTCCGGTATCCCGTTGGCGCCGAGGGACCCGATCCTCGGACTCACCGAGGCGTTCCTCGCCGACGACCGTGCAGGCAAGGTGAACCTCGGCGTGGGGGTCTATCTCGGTGCCGATGGCAAGGTGCCGCTGCTCGACTGCGTCCGCACGGCCGAGGCTGCGCTGGCTGCAGCCCCTGTCGCCCGCGGCTACCTGCCCATCGACGGCCTGCCCGCCTACACGAAGAGCGTGCGCGAGCTGGTGTTCGGCGCGGCGTCCGAACCTGTCACGTCCGGTCGGGTGGTCACCATCCAGGCTCTCGGTGGCACCGGTGCGCTGAAGATCGGGGCGGAGTTCCTCAAGCTCACCGACGCGGCCCGGACGGTGCTGATCTCCGACCCCTCCTGGGAGAACCACCTCGCGCTGTTCACGAGGGCCGGCTTCGAGGTGGGCAGCTACCGCTATTACGCCCCCGCACAGGGCGGCATCGATGTCGCAGGGATGCTGGAGGACCTGCGCGCCGCAGCCCCCGGCACGATCGTCGTCCTGCACGCGTGCTGCCACAACCCGACCGGCTACGACCTTGCGGAGGCGGAGTGGGCCCAGGTCGCAGAGGTCGTCGTCGATCGTGGCCTCGTGCCGCTCCTCGACCTGGCCTACCAGGGCTTCGCCGCCGGACTCGAGCCCGACGGTGCCGTGGTCGCGCGCTTCGCAGCGCTCGGTGTCCCTGTCCTTGTCGCGTCCTCCTTCAGCAAGAGCTTCAGCCTGTACGGCGAGCGGGTGGGCGGCCTGAGCGTCGTCACCGCCGACGCAGCCGAGGCCGCGCGGGTGCTGTCCCAGCTCAAGGTCACCGTCCGCACGACCTACTCCAGCCCGCCGACGCACGGGGCAGCCGTTGTCGCGAAGGTGCTGATGGACGCGGAGCTCCGTGCGCTGTGGGTCGCGGAGCTCGAGGGCATGCGGCTGCGGATCCGCGGGATGCGGACGGCCCTCGTCGACGCGCTCGCCGCTGCCGGTGCCAGCAGGGACTTCGGGTTCATCGCCGACCAGGTGGGCATGTTCAGCTACTGCGGCCTCACTGCAGAACAGATGCATGTCCTGCGCGAGTCCCACGGGGTGTACGGCACGGACGCCGGCCGGATCTGCGTCGCCGCGCTCAACCCGGGCAATGTCGACCACGTCGCAAGGGCCATCGCGGGCGTCCTGTGATCCTCGGGGCCGGTTCGACGCGCCCCGCCAAAACCCGTACAATCCTGTACTTGGTGACCAAAGCGGACTGGGTCATGCCCACTCACCGGTGCGATCACCACCAAGGGCAATAGCTCAATTGGCAGAGCAGCGGTCTCCAAAACCGCAGGTTGGGGGTTCAAGTCCCTCTTGCCCTGCTGGGCAGCCGTTTCTCTTGAAACGGCTTGCACCATCAAAATCACCGAAAGTGAAGGACGGCCCCGTGGCGGACGAACAGGAGAACGCTTCTGTCGACCTCCCTGCTGACGCAGGTGCCGAAGAGCTCGATCTCGAGGCGATGGGTCTCGAGGACGTCGAGCTGACCGAGGAGGAGCAGGTCGCGATTGCCGCGGCCGGCGCCCGACCGGCCCGCAAGGCAGCCGTGGCAGAGGTGGACGGCAAGGGCCGCGCCACCCCGAAGCGGCGGCGGAGCACCACAACAGAGGAACACCGCCGTACCACTCCGGTCGAATTCGTCCGCGAAGCGGTGGCGGAGCTGAAGAAGGTGGTCTGGCCGACACTCAATCAGCTGCAGCAGTACTTCATCGTCGTACTGGTGTTCGTCCTGATCATGATCGGCATCGTGTCCGTGCTGGACCTCGCGTTCGGCACGGCGCTGTTGCAGATCTTCGGCTGACCACGAGGAAGCGAGTAGTAGTGACAGACAACAACGCACCAGGCGACGACCGAGGGGTCGAGCCGGAGATCGAGATCGATCTCGGCACGCCGGACGCGCCCGTCGCCGACGACCTGGAGCTGAACCTCGACTTCGGGGACCTCGGTTCCATCGAGCCCGACGACGACCTGGTCCTCAACTTCGGCGATGACGAGGAGCCCGAGCCGGAGCCCGAGCCGGTCGTGCTCGACGCCGACGACGAGGCCGTGCTCGAGGCGCTCCGCCTCCAGCTGCGCGCGCAGGTCGGTGACTGGTATGTCATCCACACCTACTCCGGCATGGAGAACAGGGTGAAGCAGAACCTCGACAACCGGGTGAAGACCCTCGGCATGGAGGACTACATCTACGAGGCCGTCGTGCCCACCGAAGAGGTCATGGAGACCCGCAACGGTGCGCGCAAGACCGTCACCCGCACCGTGCTTCCCGGCTATGTGCTCGTGCGCATGGAGCTCACCGACGCCTCCTGGGCAGCGGTGCGCCACACGCCTTCGGTCACCGGTTTCGTCGCCCACGCGAACGCCCCGGTGCCGCTGAGCCTCGAAGAAGTCGAGAAGATGCTCGCCCCGGCCGCCCTGGCCGCGGCGGCAGCCGCCTCCACCGGCCCGAAGCGCAACACGAAGAAGATCGAGATCGCCGACTTCAAGGTCGGGGACTCCGTCATGGTGGTCCAGGGCCCCTTCGCCGGGGTGCACGCGACCATCACCGAGATCAATGCGAACAGCCAGCGACTCAAGGCGCTTGTCGAGATCCTCGGCCGGGAGACCCCGGTCGACCTGACCCTCGGCCAGATCCAGAAGGTCTAGGCAGTTCGCATGCCTGACGGCCAGCCCGGCCGCAGGCCAACACCGAAGTAACCCGAACAGAAGGACCCAAACGAAATGCCTCCCAAGAAGAAGGTCGCCGCGATCGTCAAGGTGGCCCTGAAGGCGGGCGCGGCAACCCCCGCTCCGCCGGTCGGCACCGCGCTCGGCCCGCACGGCGTGAACATCATGGAGTTCTGCAAGCGGTACAACGCCGAGACCGAGGCCATGCGTGGCACGATCATCCCCGTCGAGATCACGATCTACGAGGACCGCACGTTCACGTTCATCACCAAGACCCCGCCGGCCGCGGAACTGATCAAGACGGCCGCCGGACTCAAGAGCGGTTCTGCTCGCCCGCACAAGGACAAGGTCGGCTCGCTGACCGCTGACCAGGTGCGCGAGATCGCCAACACCAAGATGCCCGACCTCAATGCCAACGACATCGACGCCGCGATGAAGATCGTGGCCGGCACCGCCCGGTCCATGGGCGTCACCGTCGAGCTCTGAACGGCACCACAAAACACACCCAGTGGGAGGGCAGCGCGCCCATACCACGACTGGCACCCGGCCCACGCGAGGGCCGAACGAGCAACAGGAGACCAGAATGAAGCGCAGCAAGGCCTACCAGGCCGCACTTGAGAATTTCGACGAGGATCAGCTGTACAGCCCCGAGGCTGCCCTGACGATCGTCAAGAAGAATGTGTCGGCGAAGTTCGACGAAACCGTCGAGGTCGCCATTCGGCTCGGGGTCGATCCCCGCAAGGCCGACCAGATGGTCCGTGGCACCGTCAACCTCCCCAACGGCACCGGCAAGACGGCAAGGGTCCTCGTCTTCGCCACCGGTGAGAAGGCGAACGAAGCCATCGCAGCAGGCGCGGACGAAGTCGGCGGCGACGAACTGATCGACAAGATCGCCGGCGGCTACCTCGACTTCGATGCCGTCGTCGCCACTCCCGACCTCATGGGCAAGGTCGGACGGCTGGGCCGCGTGCTCGGCCCGCGTGGCCTGATGCCGAACCCGAAGACGGGCACGGTCACCATGGACGTGACCAAGGCAGTCAACGACATCAAGGGCGGCAAGATCGAGTTCCGTGTCGACCGCCATGCCAACCTGAATTTCATCGTCGGCAAGGCGTCGTTCACCGAAGCGCAGCTCTCGGAGAACTACTTCGCAGCCATCGACGAGGTGCTGCGGCTCAAGCCGAGCGCCTCCAAGGGTCGCTACCTGAGGAAGGTCACCGTCGCCTCGACGATGAGCCCCGGCGTTCCGGTCGACCCGGCGAAGGTCAAGCCCGCAGCTGAGTGACAGCCTTCGCAGGCCCCGTTCCGGTGACACCGGGACGGGGCCTGTGCATTGTTGGGGATTCCCGGCGGCGGCGCGGCCTCGATTTGCCCCGCCGGCCGGTCGCTCTGTACAGTTGTTCTCGCCGAAGACCGCTGGTACTCATCCTGGTTCGCCAGGAAAAGGCAAATCCCGCGTAGGTTAAACCTGAATCACTCTCCTTGAGTTTGATCGCCCTGGTTGCCTACGCGCACCGGGGTTTTCTTTTTGCCAACAGGTATTAGGCGAACCAATGAGAAGTGGGAAGGAGACCCATGGCGAGGCCGGACAAGGCAGCAGCCGTTGCGGAAATGGCTGAGCAATTCACCAATTCCGCTGCCGCAGTGCTGACCGAGTACCGCGGGCTCACCGTTAAGGACCTGAAGGCACTGCGCCGGTCCCTTGGTGAGAACGCCACCTACGCCGTGACGAAGAACACGCTGACCACGATCGCTGCCCGTCAAGCGGGCATCGAAGGGCTGGACGACTCGCTCGCCGGCCCGACGGCGATCGCGTTCATCTCTGGGGACGTTGCAACCGTCGCCAAGGGACTGCGTGACTTCGCCAAGGCGAATCCGCATCTGGTGATCAAGGCCGGGGTCATGGATGGGCGCGTCCTGGACGCTGACTCCGTCCGCAAGCTGGCCGATCTCGAGTCGCGCGAGGTCCTCCTCGCGAAGCTCGCCGGCGCAATGAACGGGAACCTGGCCAAGGCCGTCTCCCTGTTCGCTGCGCCGCTGTCCCAGGCCGCTCGTGCCCTGGGCGCCCTGCAGATCCAGAAGCAGGCCGGGGAGACCCCGGCAACCGATGCAGCTCCCGCTGCTGAGGCCACCACCGACGCGGCTGACGCTGCATCCGAGTAGTAGAGAGAAAGGACGCCGACATGGCGAAGCTCAGTACTGACGAGCTCCTTGACGCATTCAAGGAGATGACCCTCATCGAGCTCTCCGAGTTCGTGAAGCTGTTCGAGGACACCTTCGGTGTGACCGCTGCCGCTCCGGTGGCCGTGGCCGCCGCTGCCACGGCTGGCGCCGGTGGCGACGCCGCCGAGGAGGAAGAGGTCAGCAACGAGGTCGACGTGATCCTCGAG
>JAOATP010000226.1 GCA_030158185.1 Propionicimonas sp. | reverse complement strand
GCCTTGTGCCCATACGTTCTCGGCATGACCCCGTCTGCGGTTGTCTCGGTTCGTCGGACCACGGGACTGCTCACGGCAGTCGTATTGGCTTGCGGCCTGGCGGGGGTGCCGCTGGCGGGAGCCGCACCGGCGGCGGGTGTCGCACCGGATCCCTCCACGCTGGTGACGTTCTACGTGGGGCTGCCCCTCGACGCACGTGCCCTGACCGCGGCTGCACGGGACGTGTCCACCCCGGGGTCGCAGGTCTACCGCCAGTACTCGTCGCTGCGCGATGTCGCCCGGGCGTACGGTGCGACGACCGAGGCGACCGGCGCTCTCACCGATGCAGCAGCCAAGCGTGGGCTGGTCGTGCGACCCGACTTCACCCGGACGTTCGCGCGCGTCACGGGCACGGTTCAGGCGTGGGAGCGTGCCATGGGCACGTCCATCACGTACATCCCGGCGGCCCGGGGGTCGGCGGGCGCCGACCCGCCCACTCCCGATCAGCCGTTCGCGCAGTACGCCTTCCAGGATGCGACGGGGCTTCTGCGCGCACCCGCATGGATGCGGCCCTTCGTGACCGCCATGGATGCCGACACCGAGGTGTATGTCCCGTCCCTCGACATTCCAGGCCCGGCGCCGAGTTGCGTCCGGCAGAGTGGTGTACGGATCCCGGTGAGCGTGTCGCGCTGAGGTAGGCGACGGCCATCGGGTGATCCTTCGAGTGATCTCTCACAACCGACTCGAAGAGGAGCGACCCGATGACCGTCATGCCCAGTATCGACCCTGCCCGCCTGATCGAGGAGCAGCTCTCGCAGGCGTCTCCTGACTTGCTGCGTGAGTTGCTGACGCTGTTCATCAACACGTTGATGTCGGCGGAGGCCGACGCGGTCTGCGGCGCCGCCTACGGCACGACCAGCCCCGACCGGACCAACCGGCGCAACGGCTACCGGGGCCGTGAGTTCGACACCCGGGCCGGGACGCTGGAGTTGGCGTTGCCGAAGCTGCGGACCGGGACGTACTTCCCGGAGTGGCTGCTGGAGCGCCGCAAGCGCGCCGAGCGCGCCCTGACGTCCGTGATCGCGACCTGCTACCTGCTCGGGGTATCCACGCGCCGGATGGACAAGCTGGTGCAGTCCTTGGGCATTACGGGCCTGTCGAAGTCCCAGGTGTCCGAGATGGCCAAGGACCTCGACGAGCACGTCGAGTCCTTCCGCAGCCGCCGGCTCGACGATGCGGGGCCGTTCACGTTCGTCGCGGCGGACGCGCTGGTGCTGAAGGTCCGCGAGGGCGGCCGCGTCGTCGGCGTGCACGCCCTGGTCGCGACCGGCGTGAACGCGGACGGGCATCGGGAGATCCTCGGGCTGCAGGTCACCACCAGTGAGGACGGTGCCGGCTGGCTGGGGTTCTTCCGCGACCTCGTCGCCCGCGGCCTGACCGGCGTCAAACTCGTCACCTCCGACGCGCACGCCGGGCTGGTCGCCGCGATCGGCGCGACCCTCGACGGCGCCAGCTGGCAACGATGCCGCACGCACTACGCGGCGAACCTGATGTCCATCACCCCGAAGACCTCGTGGCCGTGGGTCAAGACGATCCTGCACTCGATCTACGACCAGCCCGACGCGCCATCGGTGCACGCCCAGTTCGACCGCGCCATCAGCGCCCTGGAGGCAAAGCTGCCCGCGGTCGCCGACCACCTCGAGACCGCCCGCGCCGACATCCTCGCGTTCACCGCGTTCCCGAAGGAGATCTGGCGGCAGATCTGGTCCAACAACCCCAACGAGCGCCTCAACCGGGAGATCCGCCGCCGTACCGACGTCGTCGGGATCTTCCCCGACCGCGGCTCGATCATCCGCCTGGTCGGCGCCGTCCTGGCCGAGCAGCACGACGAATGGGCCGAAGGCCGCCGCTACCTCGGACTCGACGTCCTCGCCCGCGCACAAGCCGTCATCAACACCGAAACGGAGGACACCAGCGACATCACACTCCAGGCGCTCAGCGCCTGAACCACGACGACGAAGGATCAGCCGTCGTACACCACCCCAAAGGACTTGACCGTGCCGTCCCGGGTTAGCGACATTCGGCCGCACCACGAA
>JAOATP010000225.1 GCA_030158185.1 Propionicimonas sp. | reverse complement strand
TCAGTCGGCTGAGCGCGGCAGCCGGAACGTCGCGAGCAGTCCCACCACGAGCGCGATGGCGGCCAGGCCGGTCGTGAGCCGGCTGGCGTGGATCATCGCGTCACCCGCGGCCTGGGCGATGGCCGCACCGCCGGGTTGGGCCTGCAGACCGGCGATCGCCGTACCAGCCGAGTCGGTGACTGCCGCCGTCACCCGGTCCACGACGTCGGTGGGTAGCGAGAGCGCCGCGAGGTTGCTCTGCGTGGTCCGCCCGAGACTGGCGATGAGGAACCCGCCGAGCACTGCCACTCCCAGGGCCGACCCGAGCTGGCGCACGCTGGACTGCAGGCCCGACGCGAGCCCGCTCTCGCCGACCGGCACGTCGTGGAGCAGCAACGAGGTCAGCTGGGCGGTGGCCATCCCGACGCCGACCCCGTAGAGGAAGAGCAGGGCGCACAGCAGCCAGGTCGTGATGTCCGTGGAGATCGTCAGGGCCAAAGCGCCGACTGCGAGAGCCTCGAGCCCGAGTCCGACCTGGACGACCGTTCGCTGGGACAGTCGCTTCGAGATCTGCGGGAGCGCTCCGGAGATGATGAAGGTTCCAAGAGCCAGCGCGACGATGACCCAGCCGGTCTGCAGAGCGCTGTACCCCAGGGTTCCCTGGAGCAGCAGTGGGAGCGTGAACAGCAGTCCGAACTCACCGAACGCGACGATCAGCGCCGCGACCACGCCCGCGCTGAAGGTCGGGATGGCGAACAGTCGCAGGTCGACGAGCACCGGCGCGCCGGCCGCTGCACGGCGGCGCTCGTGCAGGACGAACACCACCAGCGCGATGACGCCACCGGCGAGCACCAGCGGCACCGGGGAGAGCCCACCGGAGTCGGTGCGCCACCACCCGAAGGTCTGCGCCTCGATCAGGGCGAAGACGATCGCGCCCATGCCGATCATCGACAGGGCAACTCCGAGCAGGTCCCGACCCGGGGCAGCCGTGAGGTCACGGGTCTCGGGGAGCGCGCGCACGATGCCGAGGACGACGAGCAGCCCCACCGGGATGTTGAGCCAGAACGCCCACCGCCAGGAGTAGTCCGTGGCGAGCCACCCGCCGATGAGCGGGCCGAGGGCCGCCATTCCGCCGATGGCCGACCCGTAGACGGCAAACGCGACGACCCGGGCCCGGCCGGTGAAGAGCGCGTTGAGGCTGGAGAGCGTCGTGGGCAGGATCATCGCCGCACCGATGCCCTGGACGAACCTCGCGGCGATGAGCATCGGCCCGTTGACCGCCAAGCCGGCGAACACCGAGGCGGTCATGAACACGAGCATGCCGATGAGGAACAGCCGCCGCCGACCCCGCAGGTCACCGACCCGGCCCACGGTGATGAGCAGCGACGCGAAGACCAGGGAGTACACCGCGTTCATCCACTGGGCCTCGGTCGCCGTCAGCGACAGGTCCTCGATGACGACGGGCAGGGCGACGTTGACGATCGTCGCGTCCATGATGACCAGGGAGACGCCGAATCCGATGGTCAGCAGTGCCGCCCAGTCTCGGCGGGTCAGCGACAGTGGCTCGGCGGGGTCCGCCCTGGGCGAAGACATGCTCGCAGTCTGGCACCGGGGGTGGGCGCGAGACAGACCGGGGGCGGTGTCCTGTCAGGCGAAGTCGGTCGAGGCGAGTTCGGATCGGCCCGCCTCGATGCCGTCGAGGATGGTTCGCACGACGTCGTCGGGGTCCAGCCCCTGCGGCAGGGACGGCGCGGAGCCCGCGATGGGCCGGCTCGCCAACCCGGTCTCGGTGTGCGGTGGCCGGATGTCGATGACGTCGACGCCGGAGCGACGCAGCTCGCGGGTGAGGGCCTTGTCGGCGGCGGTCAGCGCGGCCTTGCTCGCGGCATAGGCCGCCATCCCGGGCAGCGGTTGCTCCGCGACGACGGCGCTGACCTGGGCGATGAAGCCTCGTCGCTGCGCCAGGGCCGGCGCGACCCGGCGCAGCAGGAACAGCGGGCCGAGCACGTTGGAGAGGAAGAGCTCCTCGATGACGGCGTCGTCGGTGTCGAGCAGCGGTCCGAACGCCACCACCCCGGCGGCGTTGACCAGCCCGTCCAG
>JAOATP010000224.1 GCA_030158185.1 Propionicimonas sp. | reverse complement strand
GCGTTGGACATGAGGAATAGTCAAGACCTGTGGATCGGCGTGTCACGCGACGTGTTGATCTCCTCCTGATTCGTCGGGTCGTTCGACGAGGATGCCCTTCTCGAAGGTGGCGCCGGCTCGGACCAGCGCGACGAGATGAGGCGCGTTGACGGCGCGCCAGCGGGCCTGTGCGGACTCGATGAGCTTGAACGCCATCGCGATCCCGGCGGCGCGGGAGCCGGGTCCCTTGGTGACCCGCTGCCGCAGCCGCACGGTAGCGAAGGTGGACTCGAAGCTCTCTTGTCAAGCGGCGACGGTTGTGGGGGCGGTTGGGGCTCGCTTGGCGTCGTTCCACATGTGTCTGATGATGACGTTGGCGAGTTGACGCTTGTGGGCGCGGCGGGCACCGCGGGCTGTCTTGCCAGTTGCGCTGCTCTTGGCGAGGTAGGTCTTGGCTGGCTCGTGCATGCGTGCCTGGGTGACGTGGACGATGTGCAGGACGCTGTTGACTTGACGGTTGCCGGCCAGGTCGAGGCGATGTCGTCGGGGCTGGCCGTGGCCCTCTCCGGAGGACACGGCCACGGGTGCGGCGCCGCACCACCGGGCGAACTGGGCTTCGGTCTCGAACCGGGTCGGGTCGCCGATTTCGGTGAGCAGCGTCATGGCGGTGACCACGCCGACACCGACGATCTCGGTGAGGGTGCAGCCCAGTTCGCTCAGGAGTGCGGGGACTTCAGCGTCGAGCTTTTTGAGGCCGATGGTGATGGCGTCGACCGCTGACAGGGTTGATTGCAGCCACCGGATCCGGGCCGAGTCGGCACGGGACAGGGCGCCGGTGTCGAGGGTGCGGATCGTCTTCAGTGCGGCCATGACGCGGCTGGTCGCGGGCAGTTGGTCGCGGATCTCGACGGGCAGGGCGCACAGGACGGGCTCGGCCTCGGTCAGCAGCCGAACCCGCTGCAGGACAAGAGATTCCCGTTGCGATCTCAGGACGCGCAGCGTGTCCCATGCCGGTGACGGGGTCTCGAGGTGCTTGCGGGCGGGCGGCAGCGCGGGATCGGCGAGGGTCTCGGCTGCGATCGCGTGGGCGTCGGTGATGTCGGTCTTGGCCCGGTGCCGACGGCGGCGTCGGTCGTTGGTGCGGGAGGCTTGAACTTCTCGAACGTCATATCCGCTGGCTCGCAGAGCGGCCACCACGGGCGCCCCGAGGCTGGCGGAGCCTTCGACCCCGACCCGGTCTATGACCGCGCCGGTGCCCGTGAGGATCTCCAGCAGGCGCGCCAGGCCTTCGAAGCTGATCTCGAAGGACTCGCAGGTGATGAGCTCGCCCGTGGCGGACAGGACGGCGACGGTGCCCGAGTGTTTGTGCGGGTCGATCCCCGCGACGGCTGACGTGGTGATGAGGTGCTCCTCCTGCGACGCGTTACGGTGCGGGCAGCGGGTCCGGGTCGCCGGCAGATCTGGGTTGAGTCGTGCAGGCTCTCTTCAAGCCAGGCACCCGGGCCCGCGCCCAGACGGCCGGCCCGGCAGTTCGAATCAAGGACACCAAGGTCAATAGCGTTCAGAGCCAGGGCCGACCGATCGCCCCTGCTCGCGAGGCCGAGGCGACGTGCATAGCCAAACACCCAGATCGGGTTCGTCGTGCGCAGGTGGACCCAGTGCTCGGCCGGGTAGTCGTAGAAGGCCAGGAGCACGTCGAGGTCGTCGCTGATCTTGGCGGCGGCCTTGGGCCACTTGACCCTGTAGTCGGCCGCGAACACTTTGGCAGCCTTCTCGGCGTGCTCCTTGTCCTCGGCGTTCCAGATCTCGGCCAGGGCGGTCTTCGCGCCGCGCTGGGCCGACTTGGGCAGCGCGTTCAGAACGTTCGCGATCTTGTGGAACCAGCACCGCTGCTCCACGGTCTCAGGAAACACCTCGCGCAACGCGGCCCAGAAACCCAGCGCGCCGTCGCCGACCGCGAGCACCGGCGCCCGCATCCCGCGCCGCTTGCACGAGCGGAGCAGGTCCAGCCAGGACTGCGTGGACTCGCGGTGCCCGTCGTCGAGCGCGACGAGTTCCTTGGTGCCGTCAGCGCGGACGCCGATCATGACCAGCAGGCACACCTTGTCC
>JAOATP010000223.1 GCA_030158185.1 Propionicimonas sp. | reverse complement strand
CAAGTCACCGGGGGTGCGCTCGCGGGTTTCCCCGTGTGGATCCTCGCCGCGCTGCTCGGAGTCGCCGGGGTGCTGCACATCCAACTTCTGCGCGATCTGCGGGGTCGCACCGAGTGGGGCTTCGCCATCGCGGCCGGCGTGCTGGGAGCGTTGGTGAACCTCGCGGTGGCGCTGGCAGTGGGGCTGAGCGCCTGGTGGGTGGCTGCCGCCTTGCGCCGGAGCCGGGCCAGCGGGTGACCACTGCAGGATGACGGGGGCCGTGAGCAGGCGGTCGGCCGGGGCTTGGCCAGTGCCCGGGGAGTGCACAGCCGGTTGACACTCAGCCGTTGCGCAGGTCCTCAAGTGCCGTGCGGGCCCGGCGCAACTCGCGTTGGGCTGCAGCCTGCGCGCTGTCAGCCTCGCCGAGCGCGTCCGCGGTCTTGTCCCGGTGCGCTCGGGCCCGGGCGAGCTCGGCCTGGAGTTGAGCAACGCGGTTCTCGGCGAGCTCGAGCTCGGCGCTGAGGACTCCGTGACGGGATGCCGCCGCTGTGGCGGTGGCCATGGCGTCGTGCAGGTCGGCCTCGGCCGCCGACACCTCGGGATCGGCGTCGTCCGCGAGTGCCCCATCCGGTGACGAGGCGCCCCGGTGGGCGTCGGCACGGACGCCCGACGACATCAGCGAGGCGCGCTCGTCGGATCGCACGAGACGAAGCGGGCGAGCGGTGGCTTCGGTGAGGTCGATCTCGCCGAAACCGGCATACTCCAGGGCTCGGGTGAGCCGACCGGAGGTGACGGCCGCCGTGGCCTCGGTGGAGGCAAGGGCCGCGACAAAGGTGGTGCCGATATCGCGCGCCATCGCCGGGCTGAACTTGGCCCCCGCCTGGGTGACGACCACGTGGGCCTGCGCCACCAACTCGTCGACGAGCGCGGTGCGTTCGCGGCCGAGGGTGAGCAGCGCGGCGCCGTCGAGGCGCTCCTGAGCCGTGCGCAGCCGCGCTGCGAGATCCGCCAGCCGATGCAGATCGTCGGCACACTCGCGGGAGAGCAGGTTGATCGCCCAGGCCGACTGGGTGGGCTTGCGCAGCGCCGTGATCGCCTTGGCGAGCTCCGTGTCACCACCAGCCCGGGCGGCCGCCGCCAACTGACCTCGGCGCGGCAGGAACGCGTCGCCGGTCAACCCGTAGAGCTCGTCGACCGCCTCGTCGAGGCGGGCGTCCACGCTCGGGTCGGCGTCCATGGGCGGAATCGTCCCACGGCTACCCTTGCGCTCATGAGCCAGCCGAAGGTCGCCGTCATCGGATCCCGCGGTCGGATGGGAGCGACGGTATGCCGCGCCGTCGAGGCCGCGTCCGATCTGGAGTTCGTCGGTGGTTTCGACATGGGCGACGAGCTGGGCGATCTCGGCGGAGCTGACGTCGTCGTCGAATTCTCGGTGCCCTCAGCGTCGCTGGCCAATGTTGTCGCCTGCGTCAGCCGGGGTGTGCACGTCGTTGTGGGGACGACCGGGTGGGACGACGCCAAACTCGACGAGTTGCGCCAACAATTGCTCGCGGCGCCCGAGGCGCGCGCCGGCGGACCGGTCGGGGTGCTCATCGCCCCCAACTTCGCCCTCGGCGCCATCCTCATGATGTCGTTCGCCGCTCAAGCGGCGAGGTTCTTCGAGTCGGTCGAGGTCGTCGAACTGCACCACCCCAACAAGGTCGATGCACCCTCGGGCACCGCCGCGCGCACCGCCGAGCTCATCGGGGCCGCGCGGGACGCAGCCGGAGTCGGGCCGGTTCCCGACGCCACCACGACCGATCCGGACGGTGCCCGCGGCGCGCGCGTGCACGGCATACCGGTGCACTCGCTGCGAGTGCGCGGGCTGGTGGCGCACCAGGAGGTCATCCTCGGCAACGTGGGGGAGACGCTGACGATCCGGCACGACTCGCTGGACCGCGAGTCGTTCATGGCGGGCGTGCTCGCCGGCGTGCGAGGCGTCGCCGGGCATCCGGGCGTCACGGTCGGCCTGGAGCACTACCTCGGCCTCGGCTGACGGGGGCGGCCCGCGGCGCCGCTGCGGTCGCTCGCCCCTCGGCGAGATCTCTCGCAACGCCCACGCGCGCTTCACAGTGGCTTCATGAATGCCTCGGAGACTGAGGTCGATCCCAGCTCCGAGCAAAGGAACCCGTCATGAAGCGCGCAGCCATCGTCCTCGCCTCAGCCATCGCCGTGGCCGCGATCGGTGGGTGTTCCAGCACCGCGACGACCACCAGCACCACTCCCGCCGCAACGCCGGCGACTGCCTCGGCGGCCCCGACCGCTGGGCGGATGGGCTCCGGCGGCCCGCCGTCCGACCGTGGCCCCGGAAACGGTGTCGGAGGCGGGATGGGCAACGGAAACGGCCCTGCCCGCGCCACGAGCGGCGCGGTCACCGCCGCCCCACCCGCCGGCACCGTCGCCGCGGCAGCCTGGGAGGCGCTCATGAGCCCGGAAGGGGAGTATGCCGCCGCAGCCTCCTATCAGGCGGTCATCGCGAAGTTCGGAGACGTCGAGCCCTACGTCAGCATCGAAGCGATGGAGCAGAACCACATCCAGGCGCTGACCCGGCAACTGAGTCGGTTCGGCTTCGTCCCGCCGGCCAACCCCTATGCCGGCACGATCGCGGCCCCAGCCGACCTGGTCACCGCGGCCCAGGCGTGGGTCGACGGGGAGCGCAAGAACGTCGCGCTCTATGACCGGCTCGCGGCGGCCGCGACCGGCGATGCCGGGGTGACCAGGGTCTTCACCAACCTGCGCCGTTCCTCGCTCGACGCCCACTTGCCCCTGTTCGAGGCGGCAGTGAAGGCCGGCGGCTTCCTCACCGAGCCGCAGATGGCCGAGTTGGGGTTCGTGCGGCACTGACGTCGAGTGGTGTGATGAGCAGGACGTTGGGCTGGAGGTGGCCGGTTGGACCGGTCAGTTCCAGCCCAACGCGCGTTAGTTCCAGCCCAACGCGCGAAGTCCGGCGGCGACGGCAGCGCCGATGATGACGACGACGATGAACGGCGCGCGCAGCAACAGCGCGATCACGGCGGCGGCCAGGCCGACGATTCGGGCATCGACGGTGAAGCCGCCACCGGAGGCGGCGAAGGTCTGGATGACGACCAACGACGTGAGCAGCGCCACGGGCAGCAGGGCCGTGACCCGGCGCATCCGCCGGCCCTCGAGCTTGGCCGACGGCACGTAGTGCCCGGCGAGTTTGGTGAGGAACGCGAGCGCGCAGGCCGCGAGGACGGTGAACCAGAGGCTCACGGCGCGACCTCCCCACCGGTGCTGTCGTCGTCGCGGGCAGCAGCGCGCGGCCACAGCCCGACGGCCACGGCCGCGAACGCGGCGATGAGCACGGGTATGCCGGCCGGCGCCCACGGCGCGACGGCCACAGTGAGCACGACCGCCACCACGGCGGTGGCGGCCGCATCCCGAGAGTGCAGCCTCGGCCAGAGCAGGGCGACGAAGGCAGCGGCGGCGGCTGCGTCCAGGCCCCATCGGCGTGGGTCGCCCAGGGCATTGCCGAGCCACGCCCCGAGGAGGGTGAACAGGTTCCAGAAGACGAAGACGGCGATCCCCGTCTGCCAGAAGCCCAGCTGGGACGCCCGAACCGTGGGCTGAGCGATCCCGACGGCCGTCGACTCGTCGATCGTCAGGTGGGCGGCGACCCCACGTCGCCAGCCGCGGTCGTGGAGGAACTCCGACACCTGCAGGCCGTAGAGCCCGTTACGGATCCCGAGCAGGGTCGCCGTGGCGATGGCCGCGACCCCCGTGCCACCGGCGCCGATGACGCCGACGAAGGCGAACTGCGACCCTCCCGTGAACATCAGCAGGGACAGGGCGCAGGTCTGCGCCACGCTCAGCCCCGACGCCACGCCCAAGGCTCCGAACGAGATCCCGTAGGCCCCCGTCGCGATCCCCACCGACCAGGCCTGGCGCAGAACCGACGTGCGCGTCGCGGGATCGAGGTCGCCTGGCCGCTGCCCGCTCGCCTCCGCGCCCTCCTTGCCCGCCTCCTCGCGCATCCGCCGATGGTGACAGAGGGCCGTGTGCGCATGTTTGGATGGTCCGGTGGGTGATCGTCTACCGCGTGTTCGGGCCCTTGTGGGCGCCAAAGCCGACGCCGCTGCCACCGCCAGAGCCGTCGCCTTGGCGGTCGTCGTGGCGGTCGTCGTGGCGCTGGCCGGGTTGACGGCGTGCTCGTCAGCACCCGTCGGCGAGACGCCGGAATCGACGGTCGCGGGGTTCTATCGCGCGCTGGGCGCCAAGGACTCGGCCGCCGCGTGCGCGTTGGTCGCCTACGACGGCAAGCCCCTGGCCGGCGATGACGTCCTGCTGTGCCGATCGGGCTTCGACACGATCATCACGGACGTGGCAACACCCGAGGAGTTGGCTGCTCTCACCTCGGCGTCCGTCACGGGTGCCGCGGTCGACGGCGACCAGGCAACGGTCACAGCCGACCAGATGACCGGCGTGCCCGCGGCATACCGGGAGGACGTGAACCTCGTGCGCGTGGGCGGACGCTGGTACATCGAAAGCCCGCTCTGACCTTGGTCTGACGGCTGTTGTGATGTTCACCCCTCCAGAGGGGGCGCGGCGATCCCGGCCCGGCCATACTGTGCTCATGTACGGCAACGACTTCGCCGAGCCCGACGACCCGGGGGCAGGCCCCCTCAACGCGGCGGACGGAGGAGCGGTCGAAGCCGCGGCGGCCCACGTTGACACCAAGGCCCGTGAAGGCCTGGCGAGCTTCGATGCGATCATCGCCGCCGATCAACGGATCGAGCCGCGCGACGCGATGCCCGAGGAATATCGCCAGACCCTCATCCGCCAGATCGCCCAGCACGCGCACTCCGAGATCATCGGGATGCAGCCGGAGGGCAACTGGATCACCCGGGCACCCTCGCTGCGGCGCAAGGCGATCCTCATCGCCAAGGTCCAGGACGAGGCCGGCCACGGGCTCTACCTCTACTCCGCGGCGGAGACCCTCGGCATCACTCGGGAGGAACTGCTCGACCGGCTGCACACCGGCAAGCAGAAGTACTCCTCGATCTTCAACTATCCGACGCTCACCTGGGCCGACTGTGGCGCCATCGGCTGGCTCGTCGACGGCGCGGCGATCATGAATCAGGTGCCGCTGTGTCGGTGCTCCTATGGTCCTTACGCCCGGGCGATGATCCGCACCTGCAAGGAGGAGTCCTTCCACCAGCGGCAGGGCTTCGAGTTGCTGTGGGAGCTCATGCGGGGCACCCCCGAGCAGCAGGCGATGGCCCAGGACGCGACGAACCGGTGGTGGTGGCCGGCGCTGGCGATGTTCGGGCCGCGCGACACGGGTGAGCACGCCGTCACCGGCGGCCACACGGAGCAGTCGATGGCGTGGGGCATCAAGCGGTTCAGCAACGACGACCTGCGTCAGAAGTTCGTCGACATGACCGTCCCGCAGGCCGCCCGGCTCGGCGTGACGCTGCCCGACCCTGACCTGTTATGGAACGAGGAGCGCGGGCACTACGACTTCGGCGAGATCGACTGGGACGAGTTCTGGCGGGTCATCAAGGGGGACGGCGCCTGCAACGCCGCCCGGATCGAGCGCCGGGTCTCCTCGCACGAGCAAGGCGCGTGGGTGCGCGAGGCAGCGACGGCGTATGCCGCCAAACAACGTGAGCGTGCCGACGGCGCCGTCGGCGCGGGTGAAGGGAGCGCGGCATGAGCGAGGGAACCCTCCCGCTGTTCGAGGTCTTCGTGCGGGCCAAGCGGGGCCTGTCACACGTCCACGTGGGGTCGGTGCATGCCTCCGATGCCGCGATGGCCGTGCGCAACGCCCGTGACCTCTACACCCGCCGCCAAGAGGGTGTCTCGATCTGGGTCGTGGCGGCCAGCGACATCGTCGCCAGCAGCCCCGACGAGAAGGACTCCTTCTTCGACCCGGCGGGCGACAAGATCTACCGCCACCCGACGTTCTACGAAGTTCCCGAGGATGTCGAATACCTGTGAGCGAGAAGGAAACCGGCGCGGCATACAGCGCCTATGTCCTGGGCCTCGCTGACGATGCCCTCATCTACTCCCACCGGCTGGGGGAGTGGCTCACCTGGGCGCCGGCGCTCGAGGAGGACATGGCCCTGGCCAACGTCTCCCTCGACCTCATCGGTCAGGCGCGCTCGCTGCTGACCCACGTCGGGAGCCTGGACGGCACCGGGCGCTCCGAGGACGACCTGGCCTACCTGCGCGACGAACGCGACTTCCGCAACGTCCACCTCGTGGAACAGCGCCGCGGCGACTTCGGCCAGGAGATGGCCCGGATGCTGTGGTTCTCGGCCTACCAGAAGGCCCTGTATGCCGCGCTCGCCGACTCCGCCGACGAGCAGCTGCGGGCCATCGCCGCCAAGGCGCACAAGGAGGTCCGTTACCACCACGACCACGCGGCCCAGTGGGTCGTGCGGCTCGGCGACGGCACCCAGGAGTCCCACGAGCGCATGCAGGCCGCGCTCACCTGGGTGGCTCCCTTCGTCGATGAGTTGTTCGACGACTCTGGGGCCGCGGTCGCGGCCGCGGTCACCGCGGGCGTCGGCGCGCTGCCCTCGTCGCTGCGCAGCCCGGCACAGGCGTCCGTCGAGGCGGTCGTCGCCGAAGCCACGTTGACCATGCCGGCAACGCCCAAGTGGCACTCGCGAGGCGGGCGCGAAGGTGTGCACTCCGAGCCGTTGGGCTTCCTGCTCGCCGAGATGCAATATCTCCCGCGCTCGGTGCCCGGAGCCCGCTGGTGACGATGATGGCCACGGCCACCGACGTCCTGGAAGCGGTGCGGGCGATCCCCGACCCGGAGATCCCCGTCATCACCATCGAGGGGCTGGGCATCCTGCGGGAGTGCCGGCTCGACGAGGCGGCCGGGGTGGTCCATGTGGTCATCACGCCCACCTATTCGGGTTGTCCCGCGATGCGTGCCATCGAAGACCAGATCGCCCGGGTATGCCGTGCCCACGGCCTGCGGGCCGTCGTCACCTCCCAGCTGTCCCCGGCGTGGACGACCGACTGGATCTCGCCGGATGCCCGCGAGGCCCTGCGTCGGTTCGGGATCGCCCCACCCGGGCCGGCCGATGCCGACGCCGGTGCCGGTGAGCGGGCGCCCCGCCCGGTGTCGGTGATGATCGGGGGCGGACGGCATACCGTCGCGTGCCCGCGCTGCGGCAGCGAGGCGACCTCGGTGATCTCCCAATTCGGCTCCACCGCCTGTAAAGCCCTGCGCCGTTGCGACAGTTGCGGCGATCCCTTCGACGAGTTCAAGGCGCTCTAGATGACCGGACTGCTTAGCCCCACCGCCGGCACGACGACGCGGCGAGCCACCTTCCACCCCTTGACCGTGGCCAAGGTCGAGCGGCTCACGCCGGAGGCGACGGCGATCACCTTCGCCGTCCCCGACGACCTCGCCGACGCCTATCGCTTCGCCCCGGGCCAGCACCTCACGCTGCGCCGCACGGTCGATGGCGCCGAGGTCCGCAACTCCTACTCGATCTGCCAGTCGGCCCACGGTGGCCGCCCAGGGACCCTGCGGGTGGCGGCGGCCAAGGTGCCCGGCGGTCGCATGTCGCCGTGGCTGGTCGACGAACTTGCCGCGGGCGACGTCGTCGATGTCATGACCCCGCTGGGGAACTTCACCTGCCCGGTCCAACCCGACGCAGCCCGCCACCACGTCGCGATCGCCGCTGGCTCGGGGATCACTCCGATCCTCGCGCTCGTCTCCACGGCGCTGGAGGAGGAGCCCGGCTCCCGGGTCACCCTGCTGTTCGGCAACAGGCGGACCTCGACGGTGATGTTCCTCGAGGAGCTCGAGGACCTCAAGGACCGTTACGGCGCCCGGCTGCACCTCATCCACGTGCTTTCACGCGAGGCTCCTGACGTCGAGTTGTTCCACGGGCGGATCGACAAGGAGCGACTCACCCGGATCCTCGACGCGCTGGTGCCGGTCGAAGGCATCGACGAGGTCTATCTCTGCGGGCCGTTCGGGATGGTCCAGGACGCGCAGGCGCTGCTGTCCGAGCGTGGTTTCGGCAAGGAGCACGTCCACCACGAGATCTTCCACGTCGACGAGGACGGGGCGCCCAAGCCGGCGCCGGTCATCGTCGACACCTCGGCCCCGCCGGCGGCGGTCGTCACCGTGGCGCTCGACGGACGCACGACGGTCATCCCCATGCCGACCCGCGAGGAGAGCATCCTCGATGCGACGCTACGGGCCCGGCCCGACGCGCCCTATTCGTGCACCGGCGGCGTCTGCGGCACCTGTCGCGCGCGCGTGGTGTCCGGTGAGGTGCGGATGGACCGCAACTACGCCCTTGAGCCCGACGAGGTCGCCGCGGGGATCGTCCTGGCCTGCCAGGCGCACCCGGTAAGCGACACAGTCGAGCTCGACTACGACGCCTGAGGAGTCAGGCGTCAGGCGTCAGGCGCGGCGCTCGTAACCGACGAACGCGAAGCCCTCGTGCGGCATACGTGAGGTCTCGACCCAGACCCGCGCGTCGATCGCGGGGAAGGTCACCGAGCCCTCGGCGTCCTGGTCGACTTCGGTGATGACCAGACGGGCGGCATACGGCATCGCGAGCCGATAGACCTCGCCGCCGCCGACGACCCACAACTCAGTGGGGCCGGCGAGGGCGAGCCCCTCGGCGAACGTGTGGGCGACCTCGACGTCGGCGTGCGACCAGCGGGTGTTGCGGGTGAGGACGATGCTGCGCCGCCCCGGCAGCGCTCGGCCGATCGAGTCGAAGGTCCGCCGCCCCATGAGCAACGTATGGCCCATCGTCGTGTGCTTGAAGTGAGCGAGGTCCTCAGGCAGGTGCCAGGGCATCCGGACGCCGTCGCCGATGACACCGTTGCGAGACACCGCCGCGATCATGCCAACCGTCATAGGACCAGTCTCCTCTGGCGCCGGTCAGACCGCGATGGGGGCCTTGATGCCTGGGTGCGGGTCATATCCCACGAGCTCGACGTCAGCGAGGTCGAACTCGTCCAGGCCGAGGCCCGGGGTCAGCCGCAGAGTCGGCAGGGGCCGCGGCTCGCGGGTCAGCTGCAGGCGGGCCTGGTCGAGGTGGTTGAGGTAGAGGTGGGCGTCACCGAGGGTGTGGACGAAGTGCCCCGGCCGCAGCCCGGTCACCTGGGCGACCATGGCCGTGAGCAGTGCGTAGGAGGCGATGTTGAACGGCACGCCCAGGAAGATGTCGGCCGAGCGCTGATAGAGCTGGCAATCCAAGAACGCGGGGTATGCCGTGTGCTCACCTCGCGCGGCTGCCTCGAGTGCCGCGGGGGAGACGTCGGGGCGGACGTAGAACTGGAAGAGGGCGTGGCACGGGGGCAGCGCCATCGACTCGACGTCGGCGACGTTCCAGGCCGAGACGATGTGTCGCCGGGAGTCGGGGTTGCGCCGGATTGCCTCGACGACGTGGGCGATCTGGTCGACCTGGCGGCCGTCGGGGGTGGGCCAGGAGCGCCACTGGTAGCCATAGACCGGCCCAAGGTCGCCGTGCTCGTCGGCCCACTCGTCCCAGATGGTGATGCCGCGCTCTTGGAGCCAGCGCACGTTGGTGTCGCCGCGCAAGAACCACAGCAACTCGCCGATGATGGAGCGCAGGTGCAGCCGCTTGGTGGTCAGCACCGGGAAGCCCTCGGCCAGGTCGAAACGCATCTGGTGGCCGAACACACTCATCGTCCCGGTGCCGGTCCGGTCGGACTTGGTCACACCGTCGGCGAGGACACGGTCGAGGAGGTCGAGGTACTGGCGCACGTTCGGCACCGTAACACCCGGCGGGGACAGCCCAGACAGTGTGACCTAGATCACACTTAACTGAGGTGTAGCGCCGTAACGAACCACCCGGCCCCAGCGATGTAGGTGTTGTCGAGGCGCTACCCGGACCCCCGAGCGGGTAGCGCCTCGACCTTTCTGTTTCTTGCCCCAGATCCCGCAGCGGCCGACTGCAGCGCGTGTGCAGTGTCCGGCCCCGGAACTCGTGCGCGATAGCCTGAGCCCATGACGAGCCCCATCTTCGGCCGCGTGCTCACGGCGATGGTCACCCCGATGACGCCCGCCGGAGACGTCGACGAGGATGCCGTCCTCGCCGTCGCCGACCACCTGCTGGCCCACTCCCACGATGGCATCGTCGTCAACGGCACGACGGGGGAGTCCGCGACCCTCACCTCCGACGAGAGCATCCGGGTTATCGAGCTCGTCGCCGCCCACGTGGGCGATCGGGCGGTCGTCGTCGCGGGGGTCGGCTCCAACGACACGGCGCACAGCATCGACATGGCCCGCCGGGCCGCTGCCGTGGGCGCCCGAGGTCTGCTCGTCGTCACGCCCTACTACAACAAGCCGACCCAGCCCGGTCTCGTGGCGCACTTCGGGGCCGTCGCGGACGCCACCGACCTCCCGGTCCTCGTCTACGACATCCCCGGTCGCACCGGCATACCCATCCAGACCGAGACCCTCATCCGCCTGGCCGAGCACCCTCGCATCGTCGCGGTCAAGGACGCCAAGGGCGACCTTTGGGCCGCGAGCCAGGTCATGGCGGCCACCGACCTGCAGTGGTACTCCGGTGACGACGTGCTCAACCTGGCGCACCTCGCTCAGGGAGCGGTCGGCGTCGTCTCCGTCGTGGGTCACGTCGCCGGCGATGAGTATGCCGCGATGGTCCGCGCGGTTGCGGACGGCGCCCTGGCGACGGCCCGGGAGATCCACCGCCGCCTCATCCCCGTCGTGCAGGCGATCATGTCGCCCAGCCAGGGCGCCATCATGGCCAAGGCCGCCCTCGCCGAACTCGGCGTCATCCCCAGCGCGTTCGTCCGGCTCCCGCTCGTGGAGTCGCCACCCGAGCACCTCGCGATGTTGCGCGAGGGCCTCTCCCAGTCAGGAATCCTTTGAGCCATCCTCATCCCGAGCTGACCCTCCCGCAGCCGCTCGCTCCGGGAGCGCTGCGCATCATCGCCCTCGGTGGGCTCGGGGAGATCGGTCGCAACATGACCGTCCTTGAGACCGGCGGTCGCCTGCTCGTCATCGACTGCGGCGTCCTCTTCCCCGAGGACCACCACCCCGGCGTCGACCTCATCCTCCCGGACTTCTCCTACCTCGACGGTCGCCTGGACGACATCGAGGCGGTCGTGCTCACCCACGGCCACGAGGACCACATCGGGGCCGTCCCGTTCCTGCTGGCTCGCAAGCGGGACATCCCGCTCATCGGCTCGCAGCTCACCCTCGCCCTCGTCGAGGCCAAACTCAAGGAACACCGGATCAAGCCGTACACGCTGACCGTCAAGGAGGGCCAGCGCGAGAAGCTCGGCGCCTTCGACCTCGAGTTCGTCGCGGTCAACCACTCGATCCCCGACGCGCTGGCCGTCATGGTCCGCACAGCGGCCGGTTCGCTGCTGCACACCGGCGACTTCAAGATGGACCAGTTGCCCCTCGACGGCCGGATCACCGACCTGCGGGCCTTTGCCCGCCTGGGCGAGGAGGGCGTGGACCTCTTCCTCACTGACTCGACCAACGCCGACGTGCCGGGCTTCACCGCACCCGAGCGCGACATCTCCTCGGCCATCGACAAGGTCTTCCGCCACGCGCAGCGGCGGATCATCGTCGCCTGCTTCTCCTCCCACGTGCACCGGGTGCAGCAGGTCCTCGATGCCGCCGACAAGGCCGGGCGCAAGGTGGCTCTCGTCGGCCGCTCGATGGTGCGCAACATGACCATCGCCGCCGACCTGGGCTACCTCCATGTGCCACCGGGGGTCCTCATCGACCTCAAGAGAGTCGACGACCTGCCCGACGACCAGATCGTGTTGGTGAGCACCGGCAGCCAGGGTGAGCCCATGGCGGCCCTGGCGAGGATGGCCAACCGCGACCACCGGATCGTCGTCGGTCCAGGCGACACCGTGCTGCTGGCCAGTTCGCTCATCCCCGGCAACGAGAACGCCGTCTATCGGGTGATCAACGGGCTCATGCGCTTGGGTGCCCACGTCGTGCACAAGGGCAACGCCAAGGTCCATGTGTCGGGTCACGCCGCAGCGGGCGAGCTCACCTACTGCTACAACATCGTTCGGCCGCGCAACGTCCTTCCCGTTCACGGGGAGTGGCGGCACATGTTCGCCAACGGTGAGTTGGCCGTCGCAACCGGTGTCCCGCGCGAGCGGGTGCTGCTGGCCGAGGACGGCGTCGTCGTCGACCTGCAGAACGGCGTGGCCAAGATCGTCGGTGCCGTCCCGTGTGGCTACATCTACGTCGACGGCTCGTCCGTCGGCGGCACGGATGAGGCTCTGCTCAAGGACCGGCGGATCCTGCGCGACGAAGGCTTCATCACCTGCATCGTCGTCATCGACGCGGCGACCGGCAAGATCGCGGCCGGCCCCGAGATCACCGCCCGCGGCTTCGCCGAGGACGAGCAGATCTTCGATCAGGTCATCCCCAAGGTCGAGGCTGCGATCATCGCGGCCACCGAGGGGGGCATCACCGACGAACATCAACTCCAGCAGGTGATCCGGCGCACCGTCGGTGGCTGGGCGGGCGGCAAGATCCGGCGCCGTCCGATGATCATCCCGATCGTCATCGAGGCCTGACCTGGCGCGCCACCGGCTCGGCAGCGGGCTGCTCGCCGCGGCGCTGGCCGGCGCCGCCACGATGTATGCCGTGCGCTGGCTTGACCAGGCGACCTTCCTTGTCGCCGTCGTCCAGGCCGTCGTCCCTGTCGCGGGGATCGTCATCGTGGCGACCACGCTGCTGGCCGCCGTGTCGCGGCGGCGGCGGACCGCCCTGGTCGGGGCCATCGCGTCGGTGGTCGTCCTCGTCGGTGCCGCGCCGTTCGTCATCCCCTCGGGCCGGGCTGAGCCGGGGCCGGACGACGTCGTCGTCATGTCGAGCAATCTGCAATACGGACGGGCCGACGCGGTTGCCCTCACCGAGCGGGTTCGGGCGTTGGACGTCGACATCCTCGTCCTGCTGGAGGTGACTCCGTCCGCCGTCGACCTGCTGCGCGCCGCAGGGTTGGAGGCCATGCTGCCCTTTGTCTCGGGGCATCCCCGTGCGGGCGCTGACGGGACGATGATCCGTAGCCGATTCCCCCTCACGGAACTGCCCACGCCGACCTTCCCCGGTGAGGTCAACCTCAGCCAGCCGGTCGCTCGGGTGGATCTCCCCGGCACGAGCTCGGCCCCTGCCGGGCGCCCGATGTTGATCAGGGCCGTCCACCCGATGCCCCCGACCGATCCGAACCTCGGGTTCTGGCGCTCAGCACTCGACGGACTGGCGACGTGGGCGCATAGCCAGCCGGACGGCATACCCCTGGTGTTGGCGGGGGACTTCAACGCCTCTGCCGACCATCCGGGCTATCGCCAAGTTGCTGACGGCCTCGTCGATGCCCACCGGGCCGTCGGCGCCGGGTGGGTCCGCACCTGGCCGCTGGGGCGGCGATGGCTGCCGCCGTTCGTCCAGATCGACCACATCCTGGCTCGGGGACTAACGGTCACCGGCGCCGGCTCGGAGGTCATCGCCGGCACTGATCACGCCCTCGTCTGGGCGAGTTGGCGCTGAGCGCCGGCCGGACTAACGGCCGAACGAACCGGCCGGACTAACGGCCGAACGAACCGGCCGGACTAACCGACCCGACTACCAGGGGCGGGGGAGGTCGACGACGCGCGGGTCGGACTCGGGCGCCCAGCCCTGCGGCCCACGGGTGTAGGTCAGGCCCGGGCCAGAGGCCGCGAGTTCGGTGACCGCTGAGACGAGCCGCTCGACGTGCTCGGGGCGGGAGGCCAGGCCCAGGCTGGCCCGGACGGCCGTCGTGGGGGTGCCCTCGTCGCCGTCGGCGAGGAGCGCGTCGACGAGCGGGTGGGCGCAGAACTTGCCGTCGCGGACGCCGATCCCGTGCTCGACCGACAGAGCGGTCGACACGAGGGAGGAGTCCAGACCGTCGATTGTGAAGGCGACCACGCCGACCCGGTCGGAGCCGGCGCCGAAGAGTGAGTGGGTGTGCACGCCGGGGATCTGCTCCAGGCCGCGGCGCAGGCGCTCGGCGAGGGTGTGCTCGTAGCGCGCGAGGTCCTCCCGGCGCTCCTTCAGGACGGCGCACGCAGCGGCGAGGGCGACGGCGCCGACGACGTTGGGGCTGCCGCCCTCGTGACGCGCCGCACCGGTGGCCCAGGTGATCCCGCACTGGCCGACGCGAGCCGTCGCGCCACCGCCGACGAGGTAGGGCTCGGCGGCGTCGAGCCAGTCGGCCCGACCGGCGAGGACGCCTGCGCCGTAGGGGGCGTAGAGCTTGTGGCCGGAGAACGCGACGTAGTCGACGCCGGAGGCGGCGAGGTCGACCGCCCGGTGCGGGGCAAGCTGCGCGGCGTCGAGGGCGACCCGGGCGCCGTGCCGGTGGGCCACGGCGACGATCTGCTCGACCGGCCAGACCTCGCCGGTGACGTTCGAGGCGCCGGAGACGACAACGAGGGTGTGCGCCCCGGTCGACTCGGCGAGGGCGCTGTCGAGCCAGGCCAACCCGTCCTCGACGGTGCGCGGCACCGGGAGGGTCACGGTCGCGCCCGAGGTGCGCGTGCCCCAGGGGAGCAGGGTCGAGTGGTGCTCGGAGGCGAAGACGACTACGGTCGTGTCGGCCGGAAGGGTGCGGGCCAGCAGGTTCCACGAATCGGTCGTCGTGCGGGTGAAGACCACCAAGTCGTCCTCGCGGGCGCCGATGAAGCGGGCGACCTCCTCGCGGGCCTGCTCGTACCACTCGCTGGTCACGCGGCTGGCGAAGCCGTTGCCGCGGTGGACCGAGGCGTAGGTGCGCAGGGTGCGCTCGACGGCCTCCGCAACCACGGTGAGGGCCGGGGTCGACGCGGCGTGGTCGAGGTTGGCGTAGTCGCGCGGGCCTCGGGAGGTGGGGACGACCAGGCCGTCGGCCGTCGTCCCAGGCAGCCGCTGCGTACACGCGGCGCTGAAGTCGCCCTGCGGACGGCGGGTGAGCGGCGTGGTGGTCAGCGGCTCTGCGGTGGCGAGCGATGCGGCATACATCGGAGGTCTCCTGCGGGTCCGTGGGCCCGGGTGACGGGTCCGCGCTTGCCGGTCAGCGAGGTCCGCTGACAAGCCCGGTCGTCACCCGGAGCACCCCGCCGCAGAGGAGGGTTGCCGATCAGCAAGCCGGGGCTGTGCGCTGACACTCATGACCTTGGGTAGAAGATAACGGCACGTGATGCGGCCTGTGAAGCCTGGTCCGGGTTCTGAGACGGAATTTCGCGGCTGTGACGCGTGTGGCGCATGGGGTTGGCGTGGCTGGTGGCGTAACCTCCGGATCATGGCGACACGACCGTCTGGAGCGTCCGCACGCCCACAGACCACCACCCGGAGCACGTCCGCGCGCTCCGCAAACCCCCGGTCGCGCACCGGCACACCCCGGCGCGCCCCCCGGTCCTCGCGGCGGCCCAAGGGCGGCGGTATGCCGTTCCCGCTGCGGGCCGTGCGCGGAGCCTGGCTCGGGGTGTCGCACGTCGCCGGCAGCGCCGTCCGCAAGGTTGGCCACTCCGCCGCCGAACTCGAGCCGGAGCACCGTCGTGACGGTGTCGGCTTCCTGCTCATCGCGGTCGCGATCGTCGTTGCGGCGCGTGAGTGGTGGGGCTTCCAGGGGGTCATCGGCGACGTCGTCCACGCTGTCGCCGCCGGGACGTTCGGACGGATCGCCTACGCCCTGCCGCTGGTGCTGCTCGTGTTCGGCCTGCGGCTGCTTCGCGCTCCCGATGACGACGCGACGACCAACCGGGTCGTCGTCGGAACTCTCACCCTGACCTTCGCCGCCTGCGGGATCGCCCACCTCGCGGACGGCATACCGACGCCGCCGGCCGGTGCCGACGGAATGCGCGCAGCCGGAGGCATCTTCGGCTTCCTCGCCTCCAGCCCGCTGGCCGCCGCCGTCTCGCCCGTCGGGGCGCTCGTTCTGCTGCTCATGCTCGGCCTTTTCGGGCTGCTTGTCATCACCGCGACCCCGGTGCGGATGATCCCGCAGCGGTTGCGTGAGGTGCGTGACCGGATCCTCGGGCGGGCCCCGGCGCCGACCGAAACCGACGACGGTGCCGCGACGGGGGCGGCCAAGCGCTCGCGCCGGCCCGTCATTGACCTGGCTGCCAAGCGCGATGGCGATGACGCCTTCGAGCAGGCCGCCGAGGCGCCGGGCGAGGGCGCCGGGCGCAAGGGGCTGCGGCCCGGGCAACGACGTCCCGAGCCCGAGCCGGCCATCGAGTCGACCGATCCCACCGCCCACGACGCACCGCCGGTCGAGCCGGCCACCCGCGCGGGTGGGGGAGCGGGCGCGGGCAAGCGCAAGGCGGAACTCATCGCGCCGCCGACCAGTACCCTGCCGCTGCGCGGGGAGCAGTTGTCGCTCGCCGGGGATATCGCCTACGTGTTGCCCGACAACGCGCTGTTGGCCCCTGGCGCACCCCACAAGGCGCGTTCGGCGGCCAACGATCGGGTCGTGGAGTCGCTCACCCAGGTGTTCGAGCAGTTCGAGATCGACGCCTCCGTCACCGGGTTCAGCCGTGGGCCGACGGTCACGCGCTACGAGGTCGAGCTGGGTCTGGCCACCAAGGTCGAGCGCGTCACCGCGTTGTCCAAGAACATCGCGTATGCCGTCGCGTCGGCCGACGTGCGGATCCTCTCGCCGATCCCCGGCAAGTCCGCGATCGGCATCGAGATCCCCAACACCGACCGCGAGACCGTGTCGCTGGGCGATGTGCTGCGCAGCCAGACCGCCCGGGCCAACGACCACCCGATGGTCATGGGGGTCGGCAAGGACGTCGAGGGCGGGTACGTCATCGCCAACCTCGCCAAGATGCCGCACCTGCTCGTCGCCGGTGCGACCGGTTCGGGCAAGAGCAGCTTCGTCAACTCGATGATCACCTCGATCCTCATGCGGGCCACGCCTGAGGAGGTCCGGATGATCCTCGTGGACCCCAAGCGCGTGGAGTTGACCGCCTATGAGGGGATTCCGCACCTCATCACGCCGATCATCACCAACCCCAAGAAGGCGGCCGAGGCGCTGCAATGGGTCGTGCGCGAGATGGACCAGCGCTATGACGACCTGGCCAGCTTCGGGTTCAAGCACATCGACGACTTCAACAAGGCGGTGCGCACCGGCAAGGTGACCCCGCTGCCCGGCAGTGAGCGGGTCATCACGCCCTACCCCTACCTGCTGATCATCGTCGACGAGTTGGCCGACCTCATGATGGTCGCGCCTCGGGACGTCGAAGAGTCGATCGTCCGGATCACCCAATTGGCGCGGGCAGCCGGCATCCACCTGGTCCTGGCTACCCAGCGCCCCAGCGTCGATGTCGTCACGGGCCTCATCAAGGCCAACGTGCCCTCCCGGATGGCGTTCGCCACCTCGTCCCTGGCCGATAGCCGGGTCGTGCTCGACCAGCCCGGCGCCGAGAAGCTGGTGGGTCAGGGCGACGCACTGTTCCTGCCGATGGGGACCTCCAAACCGATGCGTGTCCAGGGTGCCTGGGTGACCGAGTCGGAGATCCACGGTGTGGTCAAGGCCGTCACGCTGCAACTGCAGCCGCAGTACCGCGAGGACGTCGTTGTTCCGGTGGCCGCCAGCCGTCAGGTCGAGGACGACATCGGGGATGACCTCGAGGTGCTGCTGCAGGCGGCCGAGCTCGTCGTGACGACGCAGTTCGGGTCGACGTCGATGCTGCAGCGCAAGTTGCGGGTCGGCTTCGCCAAGGCCGGTCGGCTCATGGATCTGCTGGAGTCCCGCGGCATCGTCGGGCCGTCGGAGGGCTCCAAGGCGCGCGAGGTCCTCGTCAAGCCCGATGACCTGCCCACGACCCTCGCGCTCCTGCGCGGTGAGGATGTCCCGGCCGAGGCCTGGGTGCCCGAAGGCGTGCCGGGCGTGGTGGACGGCGACAGCGGCGACACGGCATACGTGCTGGACGGCGACGCCCACACCAAGGCGCAGGCGGGCGGACGCTATCCGAGCGACCCGCTGGCCGGCTCCGAGGACGTGCCCGGCTGGGATGAGGACGAGGGCGGCGACGCCTGGGAACTCACCGGCCGCGGCTGACTCTGAGCGCGGCACGGAGTGCGATGGGTGGGGTGATCACCCCCTTGAACGCACTCCGTCGCGCACTCGGCGTGGTCGGTGCAACGAAGAGGGGCCCCGGCCATGTGGCCGGGGCCCCACTCGTCTCGGTCAGCCGCAGGAACCTGAGGCAAAGCGGTCAACGAACTCAGACCGGGCGATCGAGGTCGTCGAAGGTCGCCTGCGACGGGCCGCGCTCTCGCTGCGCCTGTCGGGCCACGCCTTCGCCGGCCCGCATCACCCGCAGGACGTTCCCCCCGGTCAGGGCGCGCAACTCCCCGTCCGACCACCCGCGGTCGGCCAGCGTCGCGAGCAGCGCCGGGTAGCCCGCCACGTCGGCCAGCCCCACCGGATAGGTGTCAGTCCCGTCGAAGTCTCCGCCCAAGCCGACGTGGTCGATCCCGGCCACCTCGCGGACGTGCTCGATGTGCCGCACCACGTCGTCGATCGTCGCGTCCGGTTTGGGGTCGTGCCGGACGCGTTCCTTGAGGTATGCCGTGAACGCGGCGTAGTCGAGCCGGTCCACGCCCTCTGCGCTCGCGTCTTCACCCGCCGCGTCGGTCCACTGGCGGACCGAGTCATTGACGAACTCCGGCACAAAGGTCACCATGCACACGCCGCCGTTGCCTGGGAGTAGGCCCAGGACGTCGTCGGGCACGTTGCGCACGTGGGCGGTCTGCGCAAAGGCGCTGGAGTGGCTGAAGATCACCGGCGCGGCCGTCGTCGCCAGCGCGTCGCGCATCGTGCCGGGGGAGACGTGCGAGAGGTCGACGAGCACGCCGAGCCGATTGCACTCGCGAACCACCTCCCGACCGAAGGCCGACAGCCCACCGAGCCGCGGCGGCTCGGTGGCTGAATCGGCCCAAGGGACGTGCTGGTTGTGGGTGAGGGTGAGGTAGCCGACGCCGAGATCGGCTAGGTGCCGCAGGGTGTCGAGCGAGCAGCCGATTGACTGCCCGCCCTCGGCCCCCATGAGTGAGGCCACCTGACCCTGCGCATGAGCGCGCTCGACCTCGTCCGCGGTGCGCGCGAGGGTGAGGTGCGCGGCATACCTGCTGGTCATGGCCTGCACGAAGGCGATCTGTTCGAGGGTCGCGGCGACGGCCTCGTCATCGGGCAGGGTGCCGGGCACGAAGACCGACCAGAACTGGCCGCCGAGACCGCCGGCGCGCAACCGCGGCAGGTCTGTGCAGGTCGTCGCCACCGGGTGGGTCAGGTCCAGGACGTCCAGGTCGTATGCCGCGAGCTCGCGGGCCGCCCACGGGAGGTCGTTGTGGCCGTCGATGAGGGGGTGCTCGTGCAGCAAGCGGGCAATGCGATCGGCGGCAGTAGTGGGCACCGATTCATACAACCACAGCCTGATCCACCGTGGTCGCGTCGGCCAGGCAGGTTAAGTTGGGCTCATGCTTGAAGGCGGCGCGTTCGATCGAATGCTCCATTCGCTCGGACGCAACATCGTCCTCGGCACTGTTGAGCCCGGGACCGCCCTGGACCCGATCGCGCTAGGGGAGCAGTTCGGGGTGAGCCGGACGGTCGTCCGAGAGGTGTTCCGCGCGCTGGGATCCAAAGGACTGGTGGACGCGCGGCCCCGACGGGGGACCACCGTGTCAGCGCGCTCCCGGTGGCAGATGCTGGATGGTGATGTGCTCCGTTGGCGGTTCAGCCACGGGGCCGACGTGCGGTTCCTTGATCAGGTCTTCGATCTCCGTCTGGCGGTGGAGCCGCTGGCAGCGCGCCGGGCGGCCACGGAACACGTCGAGGCAGACCTGGCCGGGTTGACCGAGGCGTTGCGGGCCATGCGGTCGGCTGCGAGTCCGGAGGAGCACATCGCGGCGGACCTGTCGTTCCACCGGGCGGTGCTCAGGGCGGCGCACAACGAACTGCTCGAGTCGCTGGCGCCACTGGTCGAGGGCGGGCTGCGGGAGCGTGACCGCCTCGTTCACGCGGCGATCACCGCCGACGCGGTGCAGGAGCACGCGGCCGTGGTTGCGGCGATCGGACGTCGTGACGGGGCCGCAGCCGAGGCGGCGATGCGTGCTCTGCTGAGCCGCTCGGCGGCGGACGTGACCCGGGCGATGACGAGCGTGGCAGGCGAGCAGGTCTGACGGGTAGGTCAGCCGAAGTGCGGTGTCGGTCGGCCGCCGACGCGCACCGGGGCGACGAGGGTGCGACCGTCCTCGTCGCGTGGGTCGAGCCCATAGGTGGCTGTGGTCACCACGGCGGCATACGGTGGCTCGGACGTGAGCGCAACGCTCGTCGGCTGGCGCGCCGGAACCGGGATTCTCTCGGCGAGGCTGCCGTCCGGACGGTAGCGGTGCAGGCAGGCCGCGCCCCACACGGCGACCCAGAGATGGCCCTCGCTGTCGACGGTCATCCCGTCCGGGCTCCCGTCGGTCAGCGTCGCAAAGACGCGCCTGCGGGAGAGCTCGCCGCTGCGGTGGTCCACGTCGAAGACGAACAGGGTCACCTTCGCGGAGTCCGCGAGGTACATGGTGCGTCCGTCGTCGGAGAAGGCAGGACCGTTCGGGATGGTGAGCCCGTCGACCGCGGCGGTGATCGTGCCGTCGGGGTGGACGGTGACCAGTCGCCCGGCGCCCGGGGTGGCGTCCCAGGCCATGGCGCCGACCCAAAACCGGTGGTGGGGATCGGTCACGGCATCGTTGACGCGCAGCCGGTGCGCGGCACTCTCGAACGGCATACCGAGCCAGGCTGAGACGCCGCCGTCGGTCAGCCGAGCCACGCCGCGGTCCACTGCGGCGATGAGGTGGCCGTCCCGGTCGGGCGCAACCGCCCCGACGGGCCATGCAAGGTCGGCGAGGACCTCGATCGCCGCTCCGGGGCGTGCGTCGGTGGCGAAGACCCGCCCCTGGAGCAGGTCGACGTAGTGCAGGCGCCCGGAGAAGATCCGGGCTCCTTCGCCCAACTCCAGCCGGTCGGGTCCGAAGGCCTCCCATGGGCCGGCCATGACGCTCCCGCCTCTCATCGCACCGCCTCGCCGTCTGCCAGCGCGAGTAGCGCGAACTCCTCGCGCGTCGGTAACCCCTCCCAGTCGCCGTCGGACGCTGCCGCGAACCCACCCAGCAAGTTGGCTCGGGCGAGCGCCTCGCGGACTGGCAGGCCGTCCAGTCGGCCGGAGAGATACCCAGCGGTGAACGCATCACCGGCACCGACCGGGTCGACCAGCGTGATCTGGTGGGCCGGCAGGTGGTGGCTCTCGCCCAGGGTGAAGGCGCTCGCCCCGTGGGCGCCGCGCTTGACGACCACCTCGGCTGGTCCGAGCGTGAGCAGCTCGGCTGCGGCATCCGAGCCGTCCTCCAGGGTGGAGGGCGCCAGGAGGGCCAACTCGTCAACGGAGCCGACGAGGATGTCGATGTCGGGCAGCAAGGGCGCCAGGGCAGCCGAGGCCTCGCCGTCGGTCCAGAGCCGTCGGCGATGGTTGACGTCGAGGCTGACCGTGGCGCCGAGCTCGCGCGCAGCACGCACGGCCCCGATCACGGCGGCTCGGGCCTGTTGCGAGATGGCCAGGCTGATTCCGGTGACATGGACGACACGCGGTTGGAGGGTGCGCAGGGCCCGGTCGACGTCGGTGAGGTCGAGCCGCGACCCGGCGGATCCGCGCCGGTGGTAGTCGACGCGGACCACTCCGGGCAGGCGTTCCTCACGGACCATGAGCCCGGTCGCCGCGGCCGGCTCGCGTCGGACACAGCGCAGGTCAACCCCCTCGGCCCGCAGCGTCCGCAGGACGAGGGCGCCCGCTTGATCGGCACCGACAACCCCACACCAGGCGGCGTGGTGCCCCAGGCGACTCAGCGCGATGGCCACGTTGCTCTCGGCGCCGGCGATGGCCGGAGTGAGCGGCGCGCCGAGGGAGAGGAGTCCCCTCGAACGCAGGGCCACCATCGTCTCGCCGATGCAGAGGGCATCGACCTGGTCAGCCACGGCAGACCCGCACGTGGGACAGGAACGCCGAGGCGCGCGACCGCAGCGCGTCCAGATCGCCCCCTGCCGGTGCATCACCGAGCAGCGGCGAGGCCACCCCGACGGCGAGGGCTCCGGCGTCGAGATAGGCCCGGACATCTGCTGCCGCGACGCCCCCGACCGCGACCAGCGGCACGTCGGGGAAGGGGGCGGCCAGGGCTGTGAGGTAGCCGGGGCCGAAGACCGAGGCCGGGAAGACCTTCACCGCGCTCGCGCCCGCACGGTATGCCGCGAGCACCTCGGTGGGTGTTA
The DNA here is from genome assembly GCA_030158185.1 of Propionicimonas sp. Classification (GTDB taxonomy): domain Bacteria; phylum Actinomycetota; class Actinomycetes; order Propionibacteriales; family Propionibacteriaceae; genus Propionicimonas. Next base: position 10,192 of record JAOATP010000223.1, on the reverse strand, counting down.
GCGCACCGGCCAGGACGGGAAGGCCCAGGTCGACCGATTCCTGCAGACCCGGTCCGAGGGCGGGCGTCACCGCGAACACCGCGCCAGCGTCGCGGCACCGGGCAGCATCGCCCGGGGCGATGACGGTCCCGGCGCCAAGGAGGGCATCGCTGTCCGCGAAGGCTTGGGCGAGTTCCTCGAGGGATGCCAGCGCGTCGGCCGAGCTGAGCGAGACCTCCAGAATGCGCACCCCGCACTCCACCAGGACGCGGCCCGCGTGCGCCACCGCGCGCGGGTCAGGCCCGCGCAGGATGGCGACGAGGCGCTCTTGGCGCAGCGCATCCCTGAACTCGGCGGGCGTCAGGTTGATCATGCCGAGTCCTTCGCGACGCTCCAACCGCCGTCGACGGTGAGCACGGCGCCGGTGATGAAACTGCTGTCGTTGCTCAGAAGAAAGGCGAGCGGGCGGGCAATCTCGATCGGCGTCCCCATCCGGCCAATGACAGTCGCGTTGACGGTCCGTTGTCGGTCGAATTCCGACAACTCGCTCCATGCGGCGGTGAACACCGGCCCCGGACGCACGGCGTTGACGCGGATGTTCGGCCCGAGCTCGACGGCGAGTTGTCGGGTCAGGCCTTCGAGCCCGGACTTGGTTGCTGCGTAGGCCGCGTGCATCGGGATGCCGAACCTGGCGTGGACCGAGGAGACGACGACGATGCTGCCCGAGGTGGCCCGCAAGTCCGGCAGGCAGGCCTGGATTCCGTTGAAGGTCCCGGAGAGATTCACCCGGATGATGGTGTTCCAGGAACTCTCCGGCAACTCGTCGACGGCAGCGGTGTCGTTGTGCGCCGCATTGGCGACCAACCCACTGATCGGTCCGAGGTGCAGGTGTGCTGTGGACACCAGTCGCTGCCAGTCGGCGGGACTGGCCACGTCGCCCTGAACGGCGACGGCAGTGCCTCCGGCAGCGATGATCTCATCCGCCACTTGGGCGGCCGCCGCTGCGTCGACGTCGGTCACGAGGACGGCCCAGCCCTGCTGCGCGAGTAGCCCGCTGGTGGCTGCGCCGATGCCCCGACCGCCGCCCGTGACCAGTGCAACGGGGAGCCGCGCTGTGTTCTTCAAGGTGTCAGTTCTCCCGCGGTGATCATCGTGTGTCCGCGCCCGTCGGGCCGGGTGGTGGGGTCCGTCAACCTCAGTGGTCTGCCATCTCCCTCGCTATAGAATGGGTGTCGCACGTGGACGGACATAGGCATCAGAGTGCGGAACGTATGGACGATTCCCTGACCCGGCGACTCGACACGACGGTGCAGACGTCCTCCACATGCTGAACATTGGGGCGGCAGCATCGTCCCCAGGCTCGCGCGGGACCATTCCTGCCGGTGCCACCTGAGGCGGTGGGACGCCACATCCACGTCAGATCATGGATTCGTCCATGACGACCCGAGAGTCATCTATTCGCCACGGCTTTGCCGCCGCCTAGCGTCGTGTCTCACGCAGCCGGCGTTCGGGGCCCGGTCGCGGCAGCCTCCTCGAGCTGCACGGCCTCCAACCAGATAGGTGGCAGGCTTCATCGGTTCCTCCGCCTCGGCGGAAGAGTGAAGGGATCCCCATGTCCGCAGTCTCGGTGCGTCACGCCGTGGCCAACCGGCGCACGTTCGTCGCCGCGCTCACTATCGGCGGCCTCCTTATGACGGGGTGTAGCGCCAACAGCACGACCTCGACCTCGGCCTCGAACGCGACCCAGTCGGCGGCCTCGAAAGAGGCGACAACGGTGACGGTCATGTATGCCGGCAACGAGTTCAGCAAGAAGGACATTGCGGCCTTCGAGCAGGCCAACCCCACCATCAAGGTCAACTTCATCGAGTTCGACCAGACCCGCCTCAACGCGATGCTGACTGCCGGGGATCCCCCCGACCTCGTGCGTGGGAATCCCTCGGCGAACCTCTTCGCCCGTGGCCTGGCCACCCCGTTGGACGACTTCGTCAAGAACAGCACCGTCATCAAGGCCGACGACCTGGAGTCCGTCAACGACGCCTGGCGCTACGACGGCAAGGTCCGCGGTCAGGGCAAGCTGTACGGCATCGTCAAGGACTGGTCGCCCGACCTGACCATCTGGCAGAACCAGGGGGTCTTCGACAAGGCCGGCGTGAAGCCGCTCAGCACGACGACTCCCTCGACCTGGGAAGACGTCCTCGCGGCGGGCAAGGCCCTCAAGGACAAGGGCGTCAAGAATTCCTTCGGCATCGAGTGGCAGTGGGGTGTCGCCTCCCTCCTGCAGACCCAGATCCTTCAGCAGGGCGGCACCTACTACAACGCCGACCTCACCAGCGTGAACCTGCAGACCCCTGAGGCGATCAAGAGCATCCAGTTCCTCACCGACTACGGCAAGGCGGGCGTCGGCCCAACCTCGCTGGCGCCGCTGGCCGATGGGATGAACCTGCCCGTCTTCGCCAAGGGGGACATGGCCATGTCCATGGACGGCTACTGGTTCGGTGGAGGCCTGCAGGCCCAGGAAGCCGCCGCCGTTGCAGCGGGAGCCTCCCTTGTCCCGGCTCCCTCATGGGGGAAGCGGATCAGCACCGTCATCGGTGGCGTCGGGGCGTGGATCCCCGAGAAGGCCAAGCACAAGGAAGCAGCTTGGAAGGTCATGGAGTACCTCATGGCCGGGCCGCCGGCCGTCGAGCGCGCGAAGAGCGGCTGGGGCCTGCCGGCGATGAAGTCCCTCTGGGCTCAACTCCCGGCCGCTGCTCCCTACCAGAAGCAGGCGATCGAGGCCGCCAAGGCCGAGTTGCCCTACGTCACGCTCCTGCCGGACTCGCCCTTCATCTCGGGTGACGAGTGGAACAAGATCGTCGACGAGGCGCTCAAGGCCACGATCAACGGGTCGAGCACGCCCGCCGAGGCAGTCAAGACCATCGAGGCCAAGGTCAACGACGCGTTGGCCAAGGGCAAGGACCAACTCGGGTGATGAGCCGACTCCGTCGGCTGGCCACGGTCGCGGGGCACTCGCCCCGCGACCGGGGCCGCCGCCTGCGGGTGGCGAAGGGTCCGCGTCGTTGGCAGCGCCGTCAGGGGCGCACCTTCTACGTCTTCGTTGCCCCGTGGGTCATCGGGTTCGTCATCCTGACCCTCGCCCCGATCATCTACGCGTTCGGGGTCAGTCTGACCAACTACGACGGTTCGTCCTCGTTCTGGCGTTTCATCGGTTTCCGCAACTACGTCGAGTTCTTCACCAAGGACACCGACGGGTGGGCGAGCCTTCTGCGGACCCTCGGGTATGCCGCGATCGTCGTCCCGCTCAGCGTGGCCGGCGGCCTGGCCCTGGCAATCCTCGTCAACCAGCGGATCCGGGCACGTGGTGCGTTGCGGGCGCTGTTCTTCCTGCCGTCGGTCGTGCCCGTCGTGGCCACCGCCATCACCTTCCGACTGATCTTCAATCGGGACGCCGGGCTCTTCAGCGGACTGATGGGGTTGTTCGGCGTCCATGACGTGACGTGGCTCTCGGACCCGTGGGCCTTCTACGCCCTCGTCGTCATGACCCTGTGGGGTCTCGGCGGCGGGATGATCATCTCGCTGGCAGCCCTGCAGGACGTGCCCTCAGAGCTTGAGGAGGCGGCTCGCCTCGACGGTGCGAGCCGCTGGCGCTACATCCGCAGCATCCTCGTCCCGTTGATCTCGCCGGTGCTCTACTTCCAGGTCGTCACCGGCATCATCGCCGCCCTGCAGATGCTCGTGCAGCCGCTGCTTCTCGCCGAGACCAACCGGATCGCGTCCTCGGCCCAGGTCCCGACCAGCTCGACCCTGTTCATGGTCAAGGTCTACAACGAGTTCTTCATCAGCAACCGGTTCGGCTATGGCTCGGCCATGTTGTGGATCTTCTTCCTCGTCATTCTCATCCTGACGCTGCTGCTCCAGCGGCTCAGCCGCCGTTTTGTCTTCTACCAGGTCGGAGGTGACTGAGGTGGCCACGGTGTCTCAGACCGACGTCGGGTCGAGTCACAAGGCGTCGGCCTGGAGCTACATCGGTGCCATCGTGGCGCTGACCGCGTTCGGCATCCCGGTCATCTGGCTGATCCTCACCGCGCTCGCCAGCCCCTCACAGATCTCGGAAGGGACGGCGGGGCTGCTCGACATTCACCCGCGGTGGCAGAACTTCGTCGACGCGGTCACGATGATCGACTTCACCGCGTATGCCGGGAATTCCCTCTTCCTCTCCACGCTCGTGGCGACCCTCTCGACGATCTCCAGCGCGACGGTGGGTTTCGGCTTCGCCCGTCTGGACGCTCGAGGCCGCAAGCCGCTGTTCTCGGTCGTGGTCGCGACGATGATGATCCCGAATGTCGCCCTCCTCATCCCGTCCTACGTCCTCTTTTCTCGCCTCGGGCTGGTCGGGACGTACTGGCCATGGGTGTTCTGGGGGCTCTCCGGGTTTCCGTACCTCATCTTCTTGTTCAGGCAGTTCTTCGCGGCCATCCCGGTCGAGCTCGAGGACGCGGCGATCATCGACGGCTGTGGCTGGTGGCGGATCTACCTGCTGATCTTCCTTCCACTCTCGCGGCCGGTGCTGCTCACGTCGTTCCTGCTGTCCTTCACGATGACCTGGGGTGACTATCTCGCCCCAGCGCTGCTACTCAACCTGGACAACACGACCCTCGCCGTGGCGACCGCCACGGGCTATCTCGACCCCCGCGGAAACGGGCTGCTCACCGTCCAAGCGGCCGGAGCCCTGCTCTACATGCTCCCGGTGGTCGTCATCTTCTTGTACGCACAGCGCTACTTCATGGGCTCGTCCATCGGGTCGGGCGTCAAGGGTTAGGAATACGCGTCATCACCATGTCTGGTCTTGTCACTATCGACTCCGTCTCCCTGCGGCGGGGCGGAGCACCCTGGTTCCCCGTCAGCGGGGAATATCACTTCTCCCGAGGTCGTCCCGAGAGTTGGGAGCGCGAACTGCGCAGGATGAAGGCGGGCGGCCTCGGCCTGGTCGCGTCCTACCTCATCTGGAACATCCACGAGCCCGTGCGCGGTCGTCGCCGCTGGGATGGGGAATGCGACTTCCGTCGTTTCGTCCAGGTCGCTGGGGACGTCGGGCTCGACGTGGTCGCCCGGATCGGGCCCTGGGCCCACGCCGAGGCTCGCTTCGGCGGCTTCCCGGACTGGCTCCAGGAACTGCCGCTCGGGCTGCGGACCAACGACCCGGCATACCTGGAGATCGTCGACGACTGGTATGCCGATGTGGCGCGTCAGCTCGACGGGCTGGTCCGCGACGCGGACCACCCGGATGCCCCGGTCGTCTCCTTCCAGGTCGAGAACGAGCTCTATGACCAGCCGGACCACCTGGCGACGCTGCGGGCCATGGCCGAGAAGCACGGGCTGTCGAGTGGGGTGTGGACGGCGACCGGCTGGGGTGGCGCGCAATTGCCGTTGGACGTCCTCGTCCCGGTCTACGCCGGATATCCCGAGGGGTTCTGGGAGCCCGCAGAGGTCGAGTGGCCGGAGTTTGGAGAGATGCACTTCCGCTTCAGCGAGGTCCGCGACGACCTCTCGGTGGGTGCCGACCTTCGGGCTGGCGAGGTCCTGGCGCCCGCCGTGACGGAGGACCGGCGCCACCCGTTCCTCACCTGCGAGCTCGGCGCCGGGATGAACGTTTCTTACCACCGGCGCCCCCATGTCGACCCGGCGGACGTGGCCGCCATCTCTGTCGCAAAGCTCGGCAGCGGCTCGGTGTGGCAGGGCTGGTACATCTACTGCGGTGGCAGCCAGGTCCTCGGGCTGCACGAGAGCCACGAGAGCGGCTACCCCAACGACATGCCGCTCCTTGACTACGACTACTTCAGCCCGATCGGCCCGGCGGGGACCCTGCGTCCGCACTACCACCTGCTGCGCCGCCAGCACCTGCTCCTGGCGCGCTGGGGCCACGAGCTGGCGCCGATGCCGGCCACGATCGGGCCGATCACGACGGCGCGCTCGGCGGTCCGGTCGAGAGACGGGCGAGGCTACCTCTTCGTCAACAACCACCAACCGGCGGTGCGGGCCCTACCTGCCTCCGAAGGAGTCCAACTCGACCTCGACCTCGACGGCCACCGGGTCGTCGTCCCGAGCGCCCCTGTGAGAGTCGGATCCGGCACCTACTTCATCTGGCCGCTGCGGTGCACCTACGGGGAGGTCGGCGCCCTCACCGGCACGATCCAGCCGATGACCGAGATCGACACGCCGGACGGACCGGTGGCCATCTTCGCCGAGACGCCCGGCATCGACGTCGAGCTCGACCTCGAGCTCGCGGACGACCAGCGGGTGGTGGGCGCGAGCGCTCACGAGACGCCGGCCGGGACCCGGTGGATGCCCGACCTGCCGCCCGGCCCGGATTGCGTGGTCACCGTGGGTTCGACTCGCCTAGTCATCCTCGACGACGCCTGCGCCAACCGGTTATGGCAGGTGCGGGTCGACGGCCGGGAGCACGTGCTCCTCTGGGAGGGCGGACTGTTCGTCGCCGACGACCAGGTCGTGCTCGAACGCTGGACCGACGCCACCGAGGTGCTCAGCCTCCCCGCGCTGGGTGGAGCGACGCCCGACGCCATCGGGCCGTTCGCCCGGCAGGTGTTCGCCGATCACGAGCCGAGCCGGGCCGTCACGGTGCGGACGGTCGCCGAGGCCACGGGAGCGGCACCGACGCGGCGCGGCGGCTCGCAGCAGCGGCTCTCGGCGCCCATCGACGATGACTTCACGATGGCGGCGGTCATCGAGATCGACGTGCCCATCCCCGACGACGAACCCAACGCGGTCCTGCAGGTCCAGTGGGACGGCGACGTGGCTCGCGCCTATGTCGGTGACCGGCTGGTGAGCGACCAGTTCTGGGCCGGGCGACCCTGGGAGCTCGACGTCGACACGTGGCGTCATGACCTGGCCGAGCAGCCCCTGCGGCTCGAGATCCTGCCGTGGAACGGGGTGTCCGACTACTTCGTCGACCCGCGGGTCCGGCACCGCCGGGTGCCCGGGGTGGCCGTCGTCCGCAGTGCCTCACTCGTCCTCGCCTCGCCGGTCCGGATCGACCGAGAGCCGGCATGACGGCATACCGACTCGTCGATGACGGGTCGCTCGAGGTGACCGTGGCCGACCTCGGAGCGACGATCACCCGGGTGCGCGTCCCTGACCCGGCCGGCGGGTGGCGGGACGTCGCCCTCGGGTTCGACAACGAGGCGACCTACCTCGACGCCGGAAATCCCTACCTCGGGGCGACGGTCGGTCGCTACGCCAACCGGATCGCGGGGGCTCGCGTCGTGCTGGACGGGACGGCATACCGGCTCGACCGCAACGAGCCTGGCGCCTGCCTGCACGGAGGCGCGGGCGGTTTCCACACGAAGACCTGGGAGTGCATCGACGTTGACACGTCGTCGGTGACGTTCGAGCTGGTCAGCCCCGACGGTGACCAGGGGTTCCCGGGGCGCCTGACGGCCCGGGCCCGGTATGCCGTGACCGGCGACCGCCTCACCGTCCTGCTCACCGCAACGACCGACGCCCTGACGGTGGTCAACCTCACGAACCACCTCTACGTCCACCTGGGCGACCACGGCGACAGCGTGGCCGATCACGTCCTGCAGGTTCCGGCGGTCACCTACCTCCCCGTCGACCTGGCGGGCATCCCGCTGGGCTACACCCAGATGGTCGAGGGGACCCCCTTGGACCTGCGCGAGGGTCGGTGTCTCGACCTCCTGGACGACTCGCACCCGGACCTGGCCAGGTCCGGGGGGCTGGATCTGTCCTTCCTACTGGGGGGTCTGTCGTTCCTGCCCGGAGGTCGGGGAATGCGCCTCGCCGCTCGGCTCGAGCACCCGGCCAGCGGTCGTTTCGTCGAGGTGCACACCAACCAGCCCGCCCTGCACGTCTACACGCTCAACGACGTGACGGGGGTTCCCGCGCTGCGCGACGGTCGTCGTGCCAGGGCGCACGGCGGGGTCGCCCTGGAGGCCCAGATTCCCCCGGACGCACCCAACCAGCCGGGCCTTCCGTCGCCGGTGCTCCGCCCAGGAGAGCTCTATTCGTCGGTGACGACGTGGTGGTTCGGGTAGACCGGCACCACCAGGGAACGGCTCATGACCAGCGACGGTGTTCTGGCTCGTCGTCGACCGGGTCAACGTCGGCTCCCCGCTGCGCCCTGCGGAACTCGCTGGCACTCATCCCGTTGAGCCGGCGGAAGAGGCGGGAGAAATAGAGCGGGTCCTCGTAACCGACGCTGGCCGCGATCTCGCCGATCGGCGCATCCGTCGTCGTCAGCAACTCACGGGCGCGCGCGCTGCGCAACCGCTGGAGGTATTCCATGACGGAGACGCCGGTGGTGCTCTTGAAGAGTGCAGAGAAGTGCGACGTGCTGAGGTTGGCCATCCGCGCCAACCCTGTGACCGTGTCCTTGGTCTGCAGGTTGGCCCGCAGGTAGTCCTGGACGAGGCCGATCCGGTCCGCGTTGCCGGCCGGACCTCGAAGCCGGTCGCTCGCGAAGGACGCGAGCAGGCTCCACATGGCCGCCGAGGCCCGAAGCAGGGACGCGTCGGTCTCGTCGGTCTCAAGCGCTTGGACGGTGTCTTCCAGTGCCAGGGCGCTGCGGAAGATGTTGCGGACCTGGATGAGCGGGTTGGCCGGGTCGCCGAGGATCGCGGTCATGAACTCGGGGACGTCGGCACCCATGACGTGGGCCCACCAGATGGTCCACGGGTCGCGCGCCTCGGCGCGATAGCGGTGCCTGACGCCCGGTGGAAGGACCACCGCGGACCCCTTGTCGACGCGAACGGTGGTGTCGCCGAGATCGACGACACCGGCGCCACTGACACAGAGGATGACGACGGCCTCGGGGGCGCCTTGGGGTCGGCTGCGGCCGTGCGCGCTCGCCCGGGGGAAGTAGCCGGCGTCGGTGACGAGCAGGCGACCCAGGACGGGTTGGTTGAGCGCGGCATACACCAGGGGGCGGGGGAGCACGCGAAGTCTTTGTCCCGGGAATCCGTCCCGTAGGTACATGTGTGCAGGGTAAGCCCGGCGGGTGTTGGTGTCAGGGCGTCTGGCGTTCACCAGTCGGTGACCGCCCCGTCGGCGGCGCGCGGAGTGAGGATCGGCTCGGGCACGTAGGGGTGCTCCAGGGCTGCTTCCTCGTTGACGGTTACACCCCATCCTGGTCCGTCCGGCGCAGTGATGACACCCCCGTTGATGGGGAAGGTCTGGGACACGACGTCGTCGCGCCAAGGGACGTCTGACCGCATGACCTCTTGGATGATGACCCCGGGGGTGGCGAATGCGACGTGCTGGTTGACCGCCGTCGCCAACGGGCCGAGGGGATTGTGCGGCGCCAGGGGGACGTGGTGGCTCTCGGCGAGGGCCGCGATCTTGCGCATCGCCGTCGGGCCACCCACGTGGCAGATGTCCGGTTGCAGGACCGCCACCGCGTCGAGGGCCAGGAGGTCGCGGAACTCCACCAGGCTGAAGAGGCGCTCACCTGTCGCGACGGGGATGTTGGTGTGGCGGGCCACCTGGGCGAGCGCCGCGGGGTTGCCCGGCTGGCAGGGTTCCTCGATGAACCACGGCCGGTAGGGGGCGAGGACCTCGGCGAACTGGATGGCCGCCGCTGCGGTGGTCCGCCCGTGCAGGTCGACCATGATGTCGACGCCGGCGCCGACGGCTTCGCGCACGGCACGCATCCGACTCTCGGCCACCTCCAGGGCTGCGTGACCGGCGAGGCCCGACCCGGTGGGCACGGCGAGGATCTTGAGGGCAGTGAAGCCGTCGGCTACCGCCCGCGTGGCTGCTGCTCCGAAGTCGCCCGAGGCACTGCTGCCGTAGACGGCGGCGCTGTCTCCGCCGCCAAGGTGGTCATACATCCGCAGGGTGTCCCGAACTGCGCCACCGAGGAGTTGGTAGGCCGGAACGTCGTGGATCCGGGCGTTGATGTCCCACAGCGCCATGTCGATCCCCGACAGTGCGCTCATCGTCACAGCGCCACCCTGGAAGAACTGGTCTCGGTACATCGCCTGGTGGAGGTACTCGATGCGGCGCGGGTCCTGTCCGACGACAATGGCCGCCAGATCCGCCACGGCGCCGACCACGGCGCGCGTCTTCCACTCGAGAGTGGCTTCGCCCCAGCCGACCAACCCCGCCTGATCTGTCGTGACCTTGACGAACACCCAGTTGCGCATCCGCGCGTTGACCACGATGGTCTCGACTCGACTGA
>JAOATP010000222.1 GCA_030158185.1 Propionicimonas sp. | reverse complement strand
GGGAGACCGATAGACTCAAGCCTCACTGACGGTCCCGCCGGGCCGACCAGCCAGAACTCCGACTAAGGGTGCCTGTGGCGATCCCCTCCTTCATCGACCAAGCGGTGCTGACCGTTTCTGCCGGCAACGGCGGTCACGGCTGCGCGTCCATCCACCGGGAGAAGTTCAAGCCCCTCGGCGGACCGGACGGCGGCAACGGCGGCAACGGCGGCTCGGTGATCATCAGGGTCGACCCGAACCTGACAACGCTCGTCGAGTTCCACCGCCAGTCGATCCGCAAGGCCGCCAACGGCAAGCCCGGCCTCGGCGACTTCAACAACGGCGCCAACGGTGAGGACATCGTGCTCGCCGTCCCCGACGGCACCGTCATCTCCGACGCAGAAACCGGCGTCGTGCTCGCCGACCTCGTCGGCCCCGAGGCAGAGGTCGTCGTCGCCGCCGGCGGCAGGGGAGGGCTCGGCAACGCCGCGCTCGCGTCCCAGAGCCGCAAGGCCCCCGGCTTCGCACTGCTCGGTGAGGAGGGCGGCGCCCGCCAGATCACCCTCGAGCTCAAGGTCGTCGCCGACATCGGCCTGGTCGGGTTCCCGAGCGCCGGCAAGTCGTCCCTGATCGCTGCCATCTCGCGCGCCCGGCCGAAGATCGCCGACTACCCGTTCACGACCCTGATCCCCAACCTTGGCGTCATCGTCGCTGGCGACACCACCTTCACCGTCGCCGACGTGCCCGGCCTCATCGAGGGCGCCAGCGAGGGACGCGGCCTCGGCCACGACTTCCTGCGCCACATCGAGCGTTGCCAGGCGATCGTGCACGTCATCGACTGCGCCACCTACGAGCCCGGACGCGACCCGCTCACCGACCTCGACATCATCGAGGCGGAGCTGGCGGCCCACGGTGGGCTCGAGGACCGTCCGCGGATGGTCGCCCTCAACAAGATCGACGTGCCGGACGGTGGCGAGCTCGCCGAGATCGTCGCAGAGGACATCCGGGCCCGCGGCCTGCAGGTGTTCCCGATCTCCACCAAGAGCGGCGCAGGGCTGCAGGCGCTCACGTTCGCGATGGCAGAACTGGTCGCGCGCCGCCGGGCCGAGGCCCCCAAGGTCGTGCCGAAGAAGATCGTGATCCGCCCCGAGCCGGCCGCGTCCGGGCCCGAGTTCACCATCACCCGCCAGGGCGACGGCGAGGGCGGCTTCGTGTGGCGCGTCCGCGGCGACAAGCCCGAGCGCTGGGTTCGCCAGACCGACTTCAACAACCCCGAGGCCGTCGGCTACCTCGCCGACCGGTTCGCCCGGCTGGGCATCGAGGAGGAGCTGCTGGCGATGGGCGCCCTCGCTGGCGACGCCGTCGCGATCGGTGCCGACAACCCTGTGGTCTTCGACTTCGCCCCGCAGGTCGAGATCGGCGCGGAGATCCTTTCCCGCCGTGGCGAGGACAACCGCATGGTCACCGACCGTCCGGCCGCCCAGCGTCGCCGGGTGAAGGACGCGGAGTACCACGCGGCGAAGGCTGCCGAGCGCGAGGCCGAGCGTGAGGCCGCCAAGGCCACCCGGCTCGCGACCGAAGGGTTCGGATCCGACGACGATGACTGAGGCGTCCACGTCCGCGGCTGTCGGCTTGCGGACCGAGATCACCGGTGCCCGCAGGCTGGTGGTGAAGGTCGGTTCCTCCTCGCTGACGGACGCGTCCGGCGCGCTCGACATGATGCGCCTCGAAGTGCTCGTGGACGCCCTCGCGGCGGCCCGGAAGCGGGGCCAGGACGTGGTGCTGGTTTCCTCCGGCGCCATGGCGTCCGGCATGGGCCCGCTGCGCATGAAGCAGCGTCCGCGTGACCTCGCCAGCAAGCAGGCAGCGGCCTCCGTCGGCCAGAGCCTGCTCGTCGGCCGGTACAGCTCGCTCTTCGCCCGCCACGACATCACGGTCGGGCAGGTGCTGCTCACCGTCGAGGACGTCGCCCGCCAGGACCACTACCGCAACGCGCTGCGCACCTTCACCCGGCTGCTCGAGCTCGGCGTCGTGCCGGTCGTCAACGAGAACGACACCGTCGCAACCCACGAGATCAAGTTCGGCGACAACGACCGCCTCGCTGCGCTGGTCGCGCACCTTGTGGGGGCGGACGCGCTGGTGCTGCTCAGCGACGTCGACTCGCTCTACACCGCGCACCCGTCCAGCCCGGACGCCGAGCCGGTCGCCGTCGTCGACGACATGGACGACCTCGACGTCGACACCAGCGGACGCGGCGCAGCGATCGGCACCGGCGGCATGGAGACCAAGCTGCAGGCAGCGCGGATCGCGACAGCCTCGGGGATCCCTGTGGTGCTCGCCGCTGCGACCAGCGTGGCAGCAGCATTGGCCGGCGAAGCGGTCGGCACGCTGTTCCGGGCCACCGGCAAGCGGCGTGCCCGCAAGCTGATGTGGCTGGCGTACGCCTCGATCGCGCAGGGCGAACTGGTGCTGGACGCGGGTGCCGTCAAGGCGCTGACCGAGCGCAAGGCGTCCCTGCTCGCTGCGGGCATCACGGCCGTCCGGGGGATTTTCGTCGCCGGCGACCCCGTCCGCCTGGTGTCGGAGCAGGGCAAAGAGATCGCCCGCGGTCTCGTCGGCTACGACGCGACCGAGTTGACCGGCATCATCGGCCGGAGTACCCCTGACCTGGTGGCCGAGTTCGGCGCACCGTTCGACCGCGAGGTCGTGCACCGCGATGACCTGATCGTCAGGCCGAGGAAGAAGAAGACGTGAGCACGGTGATTATGGTCGGCTGGGCTGCTGCCCTTGTCGGCACCGTTCTCGGCCTGCCCCAGATGATCCGGCTGGCACGCACCCGCAACGTCGAAGGCCTGTCGATGCCGGCGTGGCAGTTGATCCTCGGGCTCAACATCGGCTGGACGTCCCACGGCTTCGTCCTGGGACAGGTGAACCTGATCCTGCCCAACATCCTGGGTCTGGCTTCCACCCTGCCGATCCTGTTCCTGATGGCACGCGAGCTGGGGCGCCCCCTGCCACGGGTGTTCCTGCCCGGCATCGTCCTCGGCATCGGGATGATCGCAACGGACCTCCTGTTCGGCACGGCGGTGTTCGGCATCGTTGCGCTCTGGCCTGCGCTGTTCGCCAACATCGGCCAGACCCTCGAGCTGATCCGTGCACCACGTGTCGCCGGGGTGTCCCCGTTCTTCCTCATCGGCGGCGTGCTGAACCAGGCGCTGTGGCTGTGGTGGGGCACGTTGGTCGCGGACGCGGGCACGATGATCACCGCCTCGACGACCCTTGGCATCACGAGCGTCAACCTGGTCTGGTGGCTGATGCGGCAGGCCGGGCTGCGCTCGTTCCTTGTGCCAACCCGGCAGGAGATGCGGGCGTTCGTCCGCGCCCGGACCCGGGACCGCTCCGGGGTCTGAGCCCGTAACCTGTGCCCATGACTTTCGCTGACCAGGCGGGACGGGCACGGATCGCCAGCCGCGCGCTCGCCGTGCTCAACCGTTCGCAGAAGGACGCGGCCCTGCACGCCATGGCCGAAGCCCTCGCAGCTGCGACGGACGCCGTGCTCGCCGCCAACGCCCTCGATGTGGACGCTGCCAGGCAGGCGGGCACGAACGAGTCCCTCGTCGACCGGCTCTGCCTCACCGCGTCCCGCGTGGACGGCATGGTGGAAGGGCTGCGCTCGCTGGCCGGCCTGCCCGACCCGGTGGGCGACGTGGTGCGCGGCTGGACGAACGCCAACGGCGTCCGCGTGCGGCAGGTGCGGGTGCCGCTCGGCGTGGTCGGCATCATCTACGAGGCAAGGCCCAACGTCACGGCGGACGCTGCCGGCATCAGCCTCAAGTCGGGCAACGCAGCGCTGCTGCGGGGTTCGTCGTCTGCGCTGAACTCCAACCGGGCGGTCGTCACAGCACTGCGTGAGGGGCTCGCGGCAGCGGGGCTCCCGGAGGACGCCGTGCAGCTGGTGGAGGGCGACCGTAGCGTCACCGGCGAGATGATGGCTGCCCGCGGGCTCGTCGACGTGCTGATCCCGCGCGGCGGGGCCGGGCTGATCAACGCCGTGGTGGACGGTTCGAAGGTGCCAGTGATCGAGACCGGGACCGGCAACTGCCACCTGTTCGTCGACGCCAGCGCCGACCATGACATGGCGATCGCGATCATGCTCAACGCCAAGGTGCAGCGTCCCAGCGTGTGCAACTCGCTGGAGACCCTGCTGGTGCACGCGCATGCCGCGCCGAGCTTCCTGCCGAAGGCGCTGGCAGCCCTCGCCGAGGCGGGCGTCACCGTCCACGGCACCCCGGGGGTGCAGTCCTACTCGCCGGCCGTCGTACCGGCCGGGCCGGACGAGTTCGACGACGAGTACCTCTCCCTCGACCTTGCCTGCGAGATCGTCGGGTCGCTCGAGGAGGCGATCGCCCACATCCGGGTGCACACCACGGGCCACTCCGAGACGATCATCACCGCCGACCGGGCCTCGGCCGACCGGTTCACCGCCGAGGTGGACGCAGCGGCGGTGCTGGTGAACGCTTCGTCGCGCTTCGTCGACGGTGGCGAGTTCGGGTTCGGGGCCGAGATCGGCATCTCCACCCAGAAGCTGCACGCCCGCGGGCCGATGGGCCTGATCGAGATGACGTCGGTCAAGTACATCGTCGACGGCGACGGCCAGATCCGCGCCTGACCGCTAACGATGGCTCAGGGAGCGTGCGCACCATTGCTGTAGGATCCGCGGCATGCATACCGTCCTGCAGGCCGCCGTCTTCGACATCACCGTGCCCGCCCTCGTCGGCGGGTTGGCGTTCGTGATCCTCGCGACCGGGCTCGGCTTCGTCCGCCAGGTGGGCAAGGGCCGGCCGCACGCCAAATGAGCGAAACCCCGATCGCCTGGGAGCAGAGCGGCACGCGAAGGATGCGCCTGGGCGTGATGGGTGGCACGTTCGACCCGATCCACCACGGCCACCTCGTTGCTGCCAGCGAGGTGCAGGCACGGTTCGCCCTCGACGAGGTGGTGTTCGTGCCCACCGGCCACCCGTGGCAGAAGGCCGACAAGGTGGTCTCGCAGGCCGAGGACCGCTACCTGATGACCACCATCGCGACGGCGTCGAACCCGCGGTTCTCCGTGAGCAGGGTCGACATCGAGCGTCCCGGCGACACCTACACCGTCGACACGCTGCGTGACATCCGCAAGCTGCGCGGCTCGGCGATCGACATCTTCTTCATCACCGGCGCGGACGCGCTCAGCAAGATCCTCACCTGGAAGGGCGTGGACGAGCTGTTCGACCTCGCCCACTTCGTGGGGGTGTCCCGTCCCGGCGTCCCGCTGGGGGAGAGTGACATTGCCCACCTGCCGGAGGACAAGGTCACGCTCCTTGAGGTGCCTGCCCTTTCCATCTCGTCCACCGCGTGCCGCGAACGCGTCGCGCAGGGCCTGCCGCTGTGGTACCTGGTACCCGACGGCATCGTCCAGTACATCGCCAAACGGGGGCTGTACCGCCCCAGAGGAGTCACGTGACCGCAACAGAGAACGCCCTTGAGATCGCCCGTATCGCCGCCCGCGCAGCCGTGGACAAGAAGGCCCTCGACCCGGTGGCGTTCGACGTCTCCGAGCGCCTGGCGATCACCGACATCTTCCTGATCGTCGCCGCAACCAACGAGCGCCAGGTGGGTGCAGTGGTGGACGGGATCGAGGAGGCCCTCCTGAAGACCGGCGTGAAGCCCACCCGTCGCGAGGGTGACCGGGAGAAGCGCTGGGTGCTGCTGGACTACCTGGACGTTGTGGTGCACGTGCAGCACACGGAGGAGCGGGCGCTGTACGCGCTGGAGCGCCTCTGGAAGGACTGCCCCCGCCTCGACCTCGGCAACCTGGACGCAGCGCCGGAGCCGACCAAGGAATGACCGCGAGCAGCATCATCCTGCTGCGCCACGGGGTCACCGACTGGAACGACGGCGGACGCTTCCAGGGCCACGCCGACATTCCGCTGAACGATGCCGGACGCGCGCAGGCCACGGCGGCCGGTGAGTTGCTGCGCGACGCCGGGATCACGCGCGCGGTGAGTTCCGACCTGTCACGGGCGGCCGAGACCGCCCAGCTCGTCACCGCACGGCTCTCCATAGCAGCCGGGGGCATCGACGTGCAGACCGACGCACGGGTGCGCGAGGTCAACGTGGGCTCCTGGGCGGGGATGAGCGTTGATGACATCGGCAAAGAGGAGCCCGACTTCTGGCCGGCCCTGCGCGAGGGTCGCGACTTCCGGCGCTCGCCGACGGGGGAGAGTGCTACCCAGGCGGGACAGCGGGTGGCTCTCGCCGTCCTCGACCACGCAGAGGCCGCAGCCGACGGCGAGGTGCTGCTGGTGGTCGGGCACGGGCTGTCGCTCCGGGTGGGCGCCCTGCTGCTGATGGGGCTCGACTACTCCCACGCCCGCCTGTTCGGCGGCCTGGAGAATTGCCACTGGATGGTGCTACGCCCCGGCGAGGACCACTTCCGGTTGCTTGCCTACAACATTGGTGCCGACGACTGAGCCGGGGAACCGCACCTTGGTGTAGCCGACCACCCTCGCGGTGAGCTTCACGGTCCTCGTCGTCGAGATGCGCAGGTCGCCGTTGTTGCCGACCGGCACCTTCATGGTGAAGGTCCTTGTGCCCTTGGGCAGCCGGACCGACACGCTGCGGTAGCTGGCCGAGCGCGGCGCGACGCGGAGCGTCCCCTTCCCGGAGCCCTTGCTGACGGTGACGGCGACGGTCACCGTGTCGAGCATCGGACGCTCGGCGGTCGGCACAGCCTTCCCGAGCACGCGGACGTAGTGGGCCTTGCCGGCCTTGTAGGTGCTGCTGCTGATGGTCACCCGCTTCGGAAGGGTGGTCGTGGTGGGTACCGCCACCGGGTCGATCGCCGCGGTTCCGGCGATCAGGCGGCGCTGCAGGTTCGTCGGCTCGTCGGTGAGCAGGAACTGGGTCTTGCCGCCGTAGTAGATCGTGAAGGCGAGCTGCTCTGCGCCGTAGACCTCGAACGGCGCCACGTCCATGCCCTTCGAGCGCACGTAGCGGGCCAGGTAGGCCGAGGTGTGGTTCATCCGCGGCGCGTAGGCGTTGGCGCCCAGCTTGTCGGCCAGCCGCACCCGGGCGAGGTCGAGGTCGAAGGACGCGCCGTCGTAGGCGGTCACGAAGACCGTCCGCGACGTCTTGCGGATCACCGGCAGCATCGACGACCAGTAGAAGGTGAGGATCCTGGTGCGTCCGACCAGGTCGTACTGCGTGAGCAGGGCCATCGCCCGGGCGGCGTAGGTGCGCTTCCCTGCGGCCGACTGCCCGGGGTAGGACTTCAGGTCGAGGTGCAGTGCGACGTCCGGGTGGTCGGCCAGCACCTGCGCGAGCTGGGCGAAGGTCGGGATCGGCACGACCATCTCGCCGTTCAGGTTCGCACAACGCACCTCGGCCACCTGCGCAGCGGTGAGCTCGTGGATCTTCTTGCCTGCGCTGGTGCAACGGTCGGGAAGGGTGTCGTTGTGGCTCATCACCGGCTGGGTGTCGCTGGTCCACGCCAAGTCGGTCTCGATGCCGTCGTAGCCGGCTTCTGCGCTTCCGATGAAGGCGTCCAGCGAGTTCTCCGGCCACTGGAACGCGCCGCCACGGTGGGCGACCACCAACAGGGTGGAGCCGGCGACGTTGACGATCGGCTTGCCGTCGCTGCCGAGCGTCGTTGCCGAGCCGGAGGACGGCAGCGCGAGGGCGAGCAGGGCCGTCGCAGTCGCGACGACTGTCGCGCGGACGAAGATGGGCAGGTGCATGGGGGGCAGCTCCCGGGTTGGGGTGTGTACGTCCAAGGTAGGGGAGTGTCGCCGATCAGGCACCTTCGGAGCCCGCGATCGGAGCGAAGGCTGGACTGCCGGTGGAGTCTCCGCCCGTCGACCGCTACGCAGAGTCCGGCATGACCGGACACGCGCGCGCAGAGCCCGAAAGAGGGCCTGCTCAGACAACCGACAACCCATTCGCGCCCGCAGCGCCGGAATGAGCCCTGAATAGCGCCGTATTCGGGCGCTGCGGGCGCGTTTGCCGACCGGCGCTCGATAGTTGGCCTGTATTCGGGCGCTGCGGGCGCGTCCGGGCTGGCATTGGCGAACGCGCCGTGACAGCTGGAAGGGCGCGATGCTTCGTCGATCTAGAAGAGGACGAAGCGGCTCAGCGACCATCGGATCCAGATGGTGAAGAGCCAGAACGGTGCCGATCCGACGACCGCACCGACGCCGAGCCAGCGCGTCCGGAAAGGGATCAGGAGCACGGCTGCAGCCACGGGCAGGGCTGCCAGTGCGAACTGAAGGTCGAAGACGGGCCAGCTTCCCCACACGGCCCACACGCCGACCGCAGCGAGTGCGCCGGCCACGAGGCCGAGGAAGAATCCGAGCGCACGGGAGCGCGGAGTACGAGCTCTCGGCGTTGCTGCTTCGGCGTCCACCCCATCGGTCATGACGCCACGCTACCGATGACGGGCTCGTGACACTCAAGATCATCGGGTCTCCGTGTTGAACGGAATTGGTGTGCAGGCATCCACTGGCTGATTCGCTGGCCACGTTCGGCCAGCAGGTCCGGCGATCCTTCGCCCGTATTGCCACTGTCT
>JAOATP010000221.1 GCA_030158185.1 Propionicimonas sp. | reverse complement strand
CGGTGATCATGGCGAAAGGGAAACGCCCGGCTCCATTCCGAACCCGGAAGCTAAGCCTTTCAGCGCCGATGGTACTGCAGGTGGGAACCTGTGGGAGAGTAGGACATCGCCGGACATACAAAACACCCCGTGGAGCTTCGGTTCCACGGGGTGTTGTGGTTTTCAGGTACAAGTCTTTGCGCTCAAGTAGCGCAGAAGGGCAGGATGGTGCGGTGAACAAGCCCACCCCAGATCGATCGGGCTCGAAGGGTCCGCGCAAGCCGAGCGGTGACCGCTCGAACAGCGGAAAGCCCAGGACGGGCAGCGCCGGCACCGGAAGAGGCAGTACTGCCTCCGGCCGTGGTGGGAGCAGCAGCCGTCCGCCGGCAAGCAGCTCCTGGTCCGAGCGCGGCGACTCAGCCGCAGGGGATCGCCGAAGCTATCGTCCTGCAGAAGGGCGTCCCGGGAAGTCGGCTGCCGGCTCCGGTGGCGATCGCCGCCCGCCGCGTGGCGACAGCCCACGCTCTGGAGACTCGCGTCCACGCTATGACAAGCCTGCCGGTGATTCGCGTCCCGGTCGTTATGACAAGCCTGCCGGTGATTCGCGTCCCGGTCGTTATGACAAGCCTGCCGGTGATTCGCGTCCCGGTCGTTATGACAAGCCCGCCGGTGACTCGCGTCCCGGTCGTTATGACAAGCCCGCCGGCGATTCGCGCGGTCGTTATGACAAGCCTGCCGGTGACTCGCGTCCTGGGCGTTACGACAAGCCCGCCGGTGACTCGCGTCCTGGGCGTTACGACAAGCCTGCTGGTGACTCGCGTCCCAGCCGCTATTCGAAACCGGAGGGGGACTCGCGTCCCGCGCGCTACGACAAGCCCGCGGGGGACTCCCGTCCGAGCCGTTACTCCAAGCCTGATGGTGACTCGCGTCCCCGTTACGACAAGCCCGCCGGTGACTCGCGTCCCAGCTCTACCGGCTACCGCTCCGACCGTCCCGCGGCCAGGACCGGTGGCCGACCGGACTCCGCCGGTGGCCCGAAGCGCTCCTCGAGCGCGGGCTACAAGGGAGCGAATCCGCGCCCGGAGAAGCTGGCCGGGCGTCCGTCCCGCTACTCAGATGCGCGTCCGCCCCGCGAGGCGCCGCGTCCCGGGCTCGCGGCCAAGGCCAACGAGCCGGCAACCCCCAAGGGCCTCGACCTGCGCCAGTTGCCCCGCGGCGTTCGCGCCGAACTCCGTGGCCTGACCTCCGAGCATGCCGAGATCGTCGGCGCCCACCTGCTGATGGCCGGCCAGCTCATCGACACCGATCCCGAGCTGGCCTACGCCCACGCCGAGGCAGCACGTCGACGCGCAGCACGCCTGCCGATCACCCGCGAGGCCGCCGGCGAGACCGCCTACGCCGCCGGAAACTTCGGCACCGCCCTGAACGAGTTCCGCGCGCTGCGTCGGATGACCGGTCGTGACGACTACCTTGCGGCGATGGCCGACTGTGAGCGCGCCCTCGGCCGCTACCAGGGCGCCCTCAGGCTCGTGAAGGAGGGTCTTGCCAAGAGCCCCGAGGTCGTGACCCGCATCGAGCTCCGGCTCGTCGAAGCCGGAATCAGGTCGCAGACCGGTCAGGTGGACGAGGCACTGCGCCTGCTGAAGAGCGAGATCGAGGAACTGGGCACTCGTGGCACGAAGCTGGCACGGGCCCGCCTGCGGTACGGCTATGCCGACCTGCTGGAGCGCACCGGTGACGGTGAGCAGGCCGAACGGTGGTTCGACGCGGTCATCCGCCTCGACCCCGACGAGACCACGGATGCGGCCGACCGCGTGGCAGCTCTGCGCGGCATCGTCATCGAGTACGTCGACGAGGACGAAGAGTTCTTCGACGAGGGCGAGGACGACGACGAGGATGAGGCAGACGAGGTCGTCGTCGCTGAAGCCGACGTGGTCGGGGACGAGCCGGGCGAACCCGACGATGCCGTCCAGCCGGACGACGACGTCATCGAGATCGAGTTCGTCGACCTCAATGACGCCGTGGCCATCGACGAGACGGACCTGGGCGACGCTGAGGACACCGACGAGCAGTGAGTCGCCTGATCGACGCCTATGACGCCGCCTTCTTCGACCTGGACGGGGTGATCTACCTCGGCCCGCTCGCCGTCGGCGGCGCCACCGGCGCGCTCGCCGGGTTGCACGAGCTGGGCAAGTTGGTGATGTTCGTCACCAACAACGCCGCCCGCTCCGCGCAGGTGGTGATCGACCAGCTGAACAGCCTCGGCTTCCAGGCCGACGACCACAGCGTGCTCACCAGCGCGCAGGTGGCCGTGACGCACATCGCCCGCGAGCTGCCGCAGGGGGCGAAGGTCCTTGTCAGCGGCAGTGCGAGCCTTGCCCAACTGGTGGCCGACGCCGGCCTCGTTCCGGTGCAGACCGCCGCGGACGCCCCCGACGCCGTCGTGCAGGGCTACGACCCCGCCATGACCTGGCCCCGGCTCGACGAGGCAGCGCTCGCCATCCAGGCGGGCGCGCGCTGGTACGCAACGAACGACGACGCGTCCCGTCCGACCGAACGCGGGCTCGTGCCCGGCGCCGGTGGCGCTATCGCCGTCATCGCCGGCACCGTCGGCGGCCAGCCGACGATCTTCGGCAAGCCGTTCCGGCCGATGCTGGCCGAGGCCGTTCGACGCACCGGCGCAGAGCACCCGATCTTCGTCGGCGACCGGATCGACACCGACATCGTCGGAGCTGCGAACGCCGGGATGGATTCCCTGATGGTCTTCACCGGCGCGCACGGCAAGGCCGACCTCGTTGCGACCGGACCGGGGGAGCGTCCCACCCACATCGGCGCGGACGTCCGGGCCTTGCTGGAACCCCCCCGCGCCGTCGAGGTGGGGCCCGCCGTGGCCACCTGTCGCGGCCAGGTCGCACGGGCCGACGCCGGCACTGTGCGGCTGGAATGGGTTCCCACAACGCTGGACACCCAGCTGGACGCCCTGTGGGCGATCACCCGGCTGGTGTGGGACGACCCGGCCCTCGACTGCGCCGCAGCACTGGCCAGCCTCGAACTCGTCGGCTGAACCCGTCCCCGGACCGGTATCCTTCCGGAGCCACCGAACACAAGGAGACAACGTGTCCGATTCCGCCAAGACGACGCCGGCGACCGACCTTGCCCTGATCGCGGTCTTCGCCGCACTGATCGCGGCCTTCTCGCTCACTCCGGCCATCCCGATCACGGGCGGCGTGCCGATCACGCTGCAGACGCTCGCCGTCGTCCTCGCCGGTCTGGTCCTCGGGCCGTGGCGCGGCTTCCTCGCCACGCTGCTGTACCTCGCCGTCGGCTTCGCTGGCCTGCCTGTCTTCGCCGGCGGTGCTGCCGGCCTCGCCGTCCTCGCCAAGCCGTCCGTCGGGTACCTGCTGGCCTTCCCGATCGGTGCAGCCGTCGCGGGCGGCCTCGCCCGGTTGTTCGCCTCCTGGCGGGGCGCGAAGCAGTACCTCGGCTTCTTCCTCGCCGGCCTGGGCGCGTCCCTCGTCATCCATGCCTTCGGCATCCTCGGCCTGATGCTGGTTGCGAAGATGGACTTCCGTGCAGCCTTCCTCGTCGACCTTGCCTTCTGGCCGGGCGACCTCGCGAAGATGTTCGTCGCCGCTGCCATCGCCGTCGCCGTGCACAAGGCGTTCCCTGCCCTCCTCGTGCGCCGGCAACCGGCCGTCGCCTGAGTTGATCCAGCTCCGCGGCGCCTCTGTCACCGTCAGCATCCCTGCCTCGGGGCAGGTTCGCCGGCGGGTGCTCCTGCACCCGACGACGCTGGAGCTGAGCGAGCGGCGCGTCGCGGTCATCGGGGCCAACGGCTCGGGAAAGTCGACGCTGCTGCGGCTGCTCAACGGCCTCGTGCTGCCGTCGACCGGCGACGTGCTCGTCGACGGTCTCGACACCCGGCGCCAGGGCCGCGAGGTCCGCCGCAAGGTGGGCTTCGTCTTCACCGACCCGATGGCCCAGCTGGTGCTGGCAACGGCCGCCGACGACATCGAGCTCTCGCTGCGTCCACTGATCCGGCATCGCGAGGCCCGCCGCGCGGAGGCACTGCGGCTGCTCACCGAGCGGGGCCTCGGCGAGGTGGCCGACCAGAGCGTCTACGACCTCTCCGGCGGCGAACGGCAACTTGTCGCACTCACCTCCGTCCTCGCCGCGGCGCCCAGCATCGTTGTCGCCGACGAGCCGACAACGCTGCTCGACCTGCGCAACCGTGACCGCGTCCGCCTCGCCATCGCTGCCCTCGAGCAGCAGGTGATCCTCGCCACCCACGACCTCGAGCTCGCAGCGGAGGCCGACCGTGTGCTCGTCATCGAAGCTGGCACCGTGATCGCTGACGGTGAGCCGGCAGACGCGATCGCCGCCTACCTGCGGCTCGTCCGGCCATGAACCTCTTCAGCCTGTACGTGCCGGGCACCAGCCCGCTGCACCGGCTGGCAGTCGGCTACAAGTACCTCCTGCTCCTCGTCCTCACGGTGCCCGCCCTGCTGGCGGGGAGCCCCGTTGTGAGCCTTGCGGCGCTCGTCCTCAGCCTTGCGCTGCTGGCGAGTTGCCGCACGGGCCTGCGCCACGCTTGGACGCTGCCGCCGGCACTGTGGGTGCTCGTCGCCTTCCTCGCCGGCTATCAGGTGCTCGTCGGACGCCCGGACCTGGGTTTCGTCGTGGGCGCCAATCTGGTCACGGCCGTGTACGCGAGCCGGATCCTGACGCTCACCACGCCCGGCCCCGTACTGATCGACGCGCTCGTCGCCGCGCTGCGACCCCTCGCGCGGTTCGGCGTGAAGCCTGACCTCGTTGGCCTTGCGGTTGCGATCATGGTCCGCTCCGTCCCGCTGCTCCTCGACTCGTTCGACCAGGTGCGCCAGGCCGCCCGTGCACGTGGACGCGAGCGCAACCTCTTCCTGCTGGTGACCCCCGTCGTCGTGCGCGCGGTGGGCCAGGCGCAGGCGACCGGCGCAGCCCTCGCTGCCCGCGGACTGGGCGAGTCGTAGAGTGAGGCCCGTGACTGAGCCTGCAACACCACCCACCACCGGGGTACCGGACATCGACCAAGCACTTGCCCAGGTGGATCTCGACGGCCCTGTCGCCGACCACCACCAGCAGCTCTCCGCAGCCGTAGAGGCGCTGCAGCGGGCCCTTCGCACGCCGCAGCAGTGACAGCCCGCCTCGACCGGGAACTGGTCGAGCGTGGTCTGGCGAGGTCGCGCGGCCAGGCGCTCGATGCGATCAAGGACGGCCGGGTGATGGTCAACGGCCAGGTGGCCACCAAGGCCTCGAGCATGGCTGGGCCCGACGACCTCATCGACGTCTTCCGCGGCGACCACTACGTCTCCCGCGCAGCCCACAAGCTGGCCGGCGCACTGGCCGGTGCCGGTGTCGTCGTACCCGCACGGGTGCTGGACGCCGGCGCGTCGACGGGGGGCTTCACCCAGGTGCTGCTCGAGGCGGGGGCTCAGGTCGTGTACGCGGTCGACGTCGGTCACGGCCAGC
Source organism: Propionicimonas sp. (assembly GCA_030158185.1). Lineage (GTDB taxonomy): Bacteria > Actinomycetota > Actinomycetes > Propionibacteriales > Propionibacteriaceae > Propionicimonas. Next base: position 3,272 of record JAOATP010000221.1, on the reverse strand, counting down.
TCGTACCCGAGCTGCGTGCGGATCCGCGCGTTGTGGTGCACGAGGGGCTCAACCTGCGCGATCTCACCCTCGACGACACCGGCGGCGAACCCGTCGACCTCGTCGTTGCCGACATCTCCTTCATCTCGCTGCGGCTGGTGCTCGAGCAGTTGTTCGGGGTGCTGTCACCAACCGGGTCCGCCCTGCTGCTGGTCAAGCCACAGTTCGAGGTGGGGCGGAAGGGCCTCGACAGCCGGGGCGTCGTGCGCGACGAGGACCGGCGGATCCGCGCGGTCGCTGAGGTCGCGAAGGCCGCCGCTGCCCTTGGCCGGCGGGCAGCCTGGCAGGCCGAGAGTGCCCTGGCGGGCGAGTCCGGCAACGTCGAGTACTTCCTCCACTTGGTGCCCGCGGCACCCGGTGTCGTCAGCGCCGGTTAGTGTTTGGTCCGTGAATCCGCAGCGTCGACAAGTGGCTGTCACCGTCCACCCCTTGCGTCCGGCTGCCCTTGAGGCCGCCGCAGAGTTCATCACAGGAATCAACGCCCGCGGCATCACCTGCCTGGCATCTGCGGAGGACCTGGAGGCCCTGACGTCGCGCGTGCCCGCGGCGGACCTGCAGGTGCAGGACGGCCAGGACTGCGAGCTGATGGTGGTCTTCGGCGGCGACGGCAACATCCTTCGCGCCGCGGAGTGGTGCCTGCCACGCCACGTCCCCGTCCTCGGGGTGAACCTCGGTCACGTCGGCTTCCTCGCGGAGCTGGAATCGTCCCAGGTGGGCTCCCTGATCGAGCACGTGGCGCGGGGCGCCTACGAGGTCGAGGAACGCATGACGATCGACACCGTCGTCCGCGACGAACGTGGGGGGAAGGAGCTGTGGAGCTCCTTCGCCATCAACGAGGTGTCGGTGGAGAAGCTGGCACGGGAGCGGATGATCGAGGTGCTGGTGCGCATCGACGGGTTGCCACTCTCCCGCTGGGCGACGGACGGACTGCTCGTCGCCACGCCCACCGGCTCCACCGCGTATGCGTTCTCTGCGCACGGCCCGGTCATCTGGCCGGAGCTGAGCGCGTTGCTGCTGGTGCCGCTGAGCGCGCACGCCCTGTTCGCCCGTCCGCTCGTGCTCAGCGACCGCACGGTCGTCTCCATCGAGGTACTGCCCGGCGGAAGCCCCGGCGGTGTCGTCTGGTGCGACGGCCGGCGCAGCACGGACGTCACCGGTGGCATGGAGATCGAGGCGCGGGTGGGGGCGCAGAGGCTCCGGCTCGCGCGCACCGGTGAGCAGCCCTTCGTCAACCGGCTGGTGCGCAAGTTCGGCCTGCCCGTCGACGGCTGGCGGGGCGCAGCCGAGAGGGACGCCACCCATGCTCGCTGAGCTGCGGATCGCCGATCTCGGCGTGATCGGCGAGGCCACCATCGAGCCCGGCCCGGGGTTCACAGCCGTCACGGGCGAGACCGGCGCGGGCAAGACCATGATCGTCACAGGGCTCGCCCTGCTGGCCGGAGCGAAGGCCGATCCGAAGCTGGTGCGCAATGGTGCGTCCCGCGCGCTCGTCGAGGGTCGCTGGCAGGTGGGCCCGGACACGGCGGCAGAGCTGGCCGAGCTCGGCGCGGAGACCGAGGACGGCGAAGTGCTGGTGAGCCGGCAGATCGGGGCGAACCGGTCCCGGATGACCGTCGGAGGTGCGCAGGTGCCGCTGGGTACCGGCTCCGCCGTCGTCGGCGAGTGGGCGACCATCCACGGCCAGTCCGAACAGCTGCGCCTCGGGTCGCCGGAACGCCAGCTCCAGGTGCTCGACCGCTACGCCGGCAAGGAGCTGGCGGCAGAGCTCGCCGCCTACCGCGTCGAGTACGCGGAGCGGAGGGCGGCCGCTGCAGAGCTCTCCGAACTCACCACCCAGTCACAGGCGCGGGCACGGGAACTCGACCTCCTGCGCTTCGGGCTGGACGAGATCGCGAAAGCCGATCCGCAGCCGGCGGAGGACGTTGCCCTTGCGACCGAGACCGTCCGCCTGCAGGCCGTCGACGACCTGCGGCTGGCGGCACACTCAGCCCTCACAGCCCTCGCCGGCGACGAGGACGACTACGAGACGCCCGACGCGCTCGGCCTCGTCGGGGCGGCCCGCAAGGCTCTCGGGCCTGCTGTCGAGAAGGACCCGATGCTCGCGCAGCTGGCCGAGCAACTCGAAGGTGCAGCCGCCGCCCTTGCCGATGTCGCTTCCGGCGTCGCCTCCTACGCGGCAGGCCTGGACGCCGACCCGCTGCGGCTGGAGTGGATCGCGGGCCGCAGGGCAGAGCTGGGACACCTCACCCGCAAGTACGGCGACACCGTTGACGACGTGCTGGCCTGGGCTGCCGACGCCGTCGCGCGGGTGATGCTGCTGGACGCCGGCGACACCCGCATCGAGGACCTGCGATCCCAGGTCGCCGCCCTCGACGAACGGCTCACCGCAGCCGCCGGCCGCATCACGGCCCTCCGATCGGCCGCAGCAACAGAGCTCGCCGGCCTCGTCGCCGGAGAACTCGTTGCGCTGGCGATGCCGCGCTCACGGCTGGTCTTCGCGTTGTCGCCCTCTGCGGAGCTCGGCCCGAACGGCGCAGACCAGGTGAACCTGCTGTTCTCGGCCAACCCGGGCAGCACCCCCGGCCCGCTGGGCAAGGTCGCCTCCGGCGGGGAGCTCAGCCGCGTCCGGCTCGCCCTCGAGGTGGTCCTCGCGACGGAGGCCAGTGGCGAGACCTTTGTCTTCGACGAGGTTGACGCCGGCGTCGGTGGGGCCGTCGCGCTGGAGATCGGGCGGCGCCTGGCACGGCTGTCCGAGAGTTGCCAGGTGATCGTCGTCACCCACCTCGCCCAGGTGGCGGTGTTCGCCGACCGGCACTACGTGGTGAGCAAGGCCGACGACGGGTCGGTCACCACCAGCGGGGTCCGGCTGGTCGAGGCCGAGGAGCGCATCGAGGTTCTCGCCCGGATGATGGGTGGGCTCGATTCGAGTGATTCCGCCCTCGCCCACGCCCGCGACCTGCTCGCGTCCGTCGCCGGCTGAGCGCCGCCGCGCCGGCGAACTGTCCAGCGGAGCGTCGCGTTGGCGGCAGGCGCCGATTCAACGATAGGTTGGAATCCCGTGGGGACCTCGACTAAGACCAAGCACGTATTCGTCACCGGGGGAGTCGTCTCCTCTCTAGGCAAGGGCCTGACGGCTTCAAGCCTCGGCAGCCTTCTTGTGGCACGGGGCCTGCGGGTCACCATGCAGAAGCTGGATCCGTATCTCAACGTCGATCCGGGCACCATGAACCCGT
>JAOATP010000220.1 GCA_030158185.1 Propionicimonas sp. | reverse complement strand
GGCACGAACGACACCGCACCGGCCAGGACCCCGGAACAGCCCGAGGCCAACCGCCCGAGCAGCTCGCCGGCTAACGGCCGACCTCGGCCGAGCCCGGAGGCTGGCCGAACCGGCGCGGTGGCTCGTCTGGGATGGATGAGCCGGGGACGGTGGCCGACCTTGACGACGCCCTGGCGGCGGCCCCTTCGTGACGCTTCGCTCGTTCCTCACGAAGCTCCTCAGGGACCGTTCGGGTGCCCTTCGTCAGGCTCAGAGACCGTTCGGGCGCCCTTCGTCAGGCTCAGGGCCTTTCGTCAGGCTCTGCGCCCTTCGTCAGGCTCAGGGACCGTTGCCGGGTCCGACCAACGAAGGAGCTACTCCCAATTGGCTGCGTTCTTCTTGCTGGGCTGCACGCGCGGGGGCTCGCCCGGCATCTTGGGGTACTCGGGCGGATAGGGCATCTCGCCTTCGCCGTTGGCAGCGTCCCGGTCGAACCACTCCAGCGCTGTCTGCAACGAGCCGGGCTCGAGGTCGTCCATGGCAGCCCACTTGTCCCCCACCGTCGCGAAGCGTTCGGGCATGGTCAGCAGGGTGAAGTCGGAAGGATGCACGTCGGGCAGTTCGGACCAGTCCAGCGGCGCCGAAACCAGGCCGCGCGGCGTGGGCCGGATCGAATAGGCAGAGGTCATCAGCCGGTCCCGGGCCATCTGGTTGAAGTCGACGAAGACGCGCTCGCCGCGCTCCTCCTTCCACCAATTCACGGTCACCTGCTCGGGCAGTCGCCGCGCCAGCTCCCTGCCGATGGCGATGGCGGCATGGCGTGCCTCGATGAAGTCGGCACCGACGATCGGGGCGAACACGTGCACCCCGCGTCCGCCGCTGGTCTTGCAGAAGCCGGTCAGCCCGGCCTCCGTGAGCACCTCGCGCAGCTCCAGCGCTGCGGTCACCGCCATGCCGAAGTCGACGCCGGCCTGCGGGTCGAGGTCGATGCGCAACTGGTCGACGGCATCGGTGTCGGCCGCCTGCACCGGCCACGGGTGGAAGCGGACCGTTCCGAGGTTCGCCATCCACACGATCGTGGCCAGGTCCGCCGGCGCCACCTCAGTCGCCGTCCGTCCGGACGGGAAGGTGACCTCGGCGGTCTGCACCCAGTCCGGAGTGTTCGCCGGGGCCCGCTTCTGATAGAAGGCCTCGCCCTTGCCGTCCGCGCGGGTGGCGACGATGACGTCGTCCCGCACCCCTCCCGGCCAGCGCTCCATGGCGGTCGGACGGTCACGCAGCGCTGTGACGATGCCACTACCGACGCTGCGGAAGTACTCGACGACGTCGAGTTTCGTCAGTCCCAGGTCGGCGAAGTACGGCTTCTCCGGGCTCGAGACCCGAACCTCGCGCCCCTCGATCTGCAGTGCTATCGCTGGTGCAGCCATGCAGCACAGGTTAGCTGTCGCGTTTGTGAGGTTCCCCTAAGCTGGGTGGTCGAGCCCGAGGAGGAGATCACTATGGAACTCAAGGTCATCAAGACTCCCGAGGAGTGGCGGGCGCAGCTCACCCCGCTGGAGTACCGCGTGCTGCGTGAAGCAGGCACCGAAGCGCCGTTCACCGGTGAGTACACCGACACCACGGCTGCAGGCATCTACCGCTGCCGCGCGTGTGGCACGGAGCTCTTCCGCAGCGAGCACAAGTTCTCTTCGCACTGTGGCTGGCCGTCCTTCTACACCGCAGCGGCCGCAGAACGCGTCCGCCTCGTGACCGACAAGAGCCTGTTCCAGACCCGCACAGAGGTGCGCTGCGCAGCGTGCGACTCCCACCTCGGTCATGTCTTCGAGGGTGAGGGCTACGACGTGCCCACAGACCAGCGCTGGTGCATCAACTCGATCTCACTGGATTTCGAGCCCGTCGAGTGAGCCGGCCCCGGCGCGCCCACTCGGGCGTCGACCACGGGCGACAGTAGGCTCCAATGGTGGTCGCCAGTCGGGAACAGAGCACGCCACCGCTGTTTGACATCGCGGTGCAGGCGATCCTCAACATGTCGTGGCGCCCTGAGCTGAAGGTCGAGGAGATTCCGGCCCCGGGCAAGATCGCCCCGTTCGCGGTCGCGATCAGCGCAGAGGTGGAACTCAACGACGAGGAACTCGGCAGCGGACGGCTCGTCCTCCTGCACGATCCGGCCGGCAGCGCCTCGTGGGACGGCGACTTCCGCTGCGTCACGTACGCCCGGGCCGACGTCGATCCCGAGATGGTCACCGACCCGCTGCTCACGGAAGTGGGCTGGTCATGGCTGATCGACGCCCTCGAACGCAACCAGGCCGAGTACTCCTCGCCCAGTGGCACCGTGACAGCCGTCTCCAGCCGCTCCTTCGGCGGCATCGCCGACGACCCGCCCCGCGCCGAGGTCGAGCTGCGAGCCTCCTGGACGCCGGTGGTCACCACCGCTGCCGACATGGTCCGCAACCTGCAGGCCTGGTCTGAACTGCTGTGCCTTACCGCCGGGTTGCCGCCACTGCCCGATGGCGTCGTGCCGATCGCACCGCGCCGTTCGGGGACGTGGATGCGATGACGACGATCCTCGACGAACCCACCGACGAGCCGATCGAGCCGACAGACGAGCCGATCCAGGCCGCAGACGAGCCGATCGAGGCCGCAGAAGAACCCGCCGAGCGGTACCCGATCCTCGCCCTCCCTGTAGACGGCATCCCTGATGTCATCGAGACCCCGGAAGCCCTCGCCGCTGCCCGTGCTGCGTTGAACGCCGGCACCGGGCCGCTCGCGATCGACACCGAACGCGCCCACGGCTACCGCTACACCGCCAAGGCCTACCTGATCCAGATCCGCAGGGAGGGCTCGGGCACGCACCTGATCGACCCGACGGCCTTCGAGGACGGCCAGCAGCGCGCCGACTTCAGCGACTGGGCCGTCGAACTGGCCGACGCCGAATGGATCCTGCACGCGGCCAGCCAGGACCTGCCCTGCCTCGCGGAGGTGAAGTTCCTGCCGCAGAACCTCTTCGACAGCGAGCTCGCCGCCCGCCTGCTCGGCCTGCCGAAGGTGAACCTCGGTGCGCTCATGGAGCAGGCTCTCGGCCTGACCCTGCTGAAGGAACACTCCGCAGCGGACTGGTCGCGCCGGCCCATCCCCGAGGACTGGCTGGCCTACGCAGCCCTCGACGTGGAGCGGCTCAACGACCTGCGCACCTGGCTCATCGAACGGCTCACCGAGGCAGGCAAGCTCGACTGGGCGCGCCAGGAGTTCAGCTACCTCGTCGCCCACGCCGCCGACGCTCCGACGCCAAGGGTCGACCCGTGGCGCCGGGTCTCCGGCCTGCACAGCCTGCGGACGCCCGCCGCGCTGGCCGTCGTCCGCGAGTTGTGGCAGGTGCGCGAGCAGCTGGCTGCAGAAGAGGACCGCGCACCCGGACGCATCGTGCCCGACCGGGCCCTCGCAGAGCTCGCCGCCCGGATGGAGAAGGAAGGGAAGACCCGCCTTGCGCGGCCCGACCTGCGCTCCGTGCGCGGCTTCACGAACCGCGTGGCCAACCGCCACGAAACCTTGTGGCTCGCAGCGCTGGACCGCGCGGCGGCCCTCACCCGCGCAGAGCTGCCGCCACGGCACTCCACGCCTGAGGGTCCTCCGCAGCCCCGCTCGTGGGAACGCCGCTGGCCGGCGTCCTTCGAGCGCTTCAACCGGGTACGTCCGGCACTCATCGAACGCGCAGCGGAACTGCAGCTACCCGTGGAGAACCTGCTGTCGCCCGACCACCTGCGTCGGCTGCTGTGGGACTCCCCCGACACGACGGACGACGCCGCCGTCGAGGCACGCCTCGCGGAGCTGGGAGCGCGTCCCTGGCAGCGCGAACTGGTCGTGCCGGTGATCACCCAGCTGTGGTGACCTGCTCCGTCTCCTGAGCAGCGATGAGCTCCGTGGCGAACCGCGCGATCTGCTGCGCTGTGAGCCCGAGCTCCTCGAGCAGCTGGGACCGGTTGCCCTGCGGCAGGAACTCCTGCGGGATGCCGAACTCCCGCACCCTTGTGTCGATACCGGCCGCACGCGCCTCCTGCGACAGGCGCGAACCCAGCCCGCCGGCAAGCCCGTTGTCCTCGATCGTCAGCACCAGTTCGTGTTCGGCGACCAGCGCCAGCAGGTCCGCCGACACTGGCAGTGACCACACCGGGTCGACCACCGTTGCTCCGATGCCCTGCTGGGAGAGCCGCTGCCCCACTTGCACGGCGATCGAGCACAGCTGGCCGTACCCCACAACGAGCACGCGCGGACGCGGGCACTCCAGCAGCACGTCCACGTCGCCGCGGGTCGAGACGGCCGGCAGCGGGTCGGGCAGGCGTTCCTTGGAGTAGCGCAGCACCGTCGGTGCGTCGTCGACCGTGACGGCCTGCTGCAGCGCCGCGACGAGACGTGGCTCGTCGCGGGGGGCGGTCAGCCGCAGGCCCGGTACGAGGCCGAGCAGGGACGCGTCCCACATGCCGTTGTGGCTGGGCCCGTCCGGCCCGGTGACGCCGGCGCGGTCGAGGACGAACGTGACGCCGAGGCGGTGCAGGGCGACGTCCATCAGCACTTGGTCGAAGGCACGGTTGAGGAACGTGGCGTAGACGGCGAACACCGGGTGCATGCCTCCGGTGGCGAGGCCGGCAGCCGAGGTGACGGCGTGCTGCTCGGCGATGCCGACGTCGAAGGTGCGCTCCGGGAAGTGGCGGGCGAACTGGTCGAGCCCGGTCGGGTGCAGCATGGCGGCGGTGATGGCCACCACCTTCGAGTTCGTCGCGCCGATCCGGGCAAGCTCGTCACCGAAGGCGTCGGTCCAGGTACGGATCCCCAGCTCGGCGAGGGACTCACCCGTGACCTCGTCGATCTTGCCGACGGCGTGGAACCTGTCCTGCTCGTGCTCCTCGGCAGCCTTGAAACCGCGGCCCTTCTGGGTGATGCAGTGCACCAGCACCGGCCCCCCGAAGCCGCGCGCCTGGTGCAGTGCCAGCTCGACGGCCTCGATGTCGTGGCCGTCGATCGGGCCGACGTACTTGATGCCGAGGTCGGAGAACATCCCCTGCGGCGCCAGCACATCCTTCACGCCCATCTTGAAGCCGTGCATCAGGCCGTAGACCATCTGGCCGATCAGCGGCGCGTTGCGGACCATCTCCTTGATGCGCTGGAGCGTCCGCTCGTAGCGGCGGTCGGTACGGATGGCCGACAATTGCTTGCCCAGGACCGACAGCTGGGTGGCGATGCCACCGACGGTCGGAGTGTAGGAGCGGCCGTTGTCGTTGACGACGACGATGAGACGCTCCTCGTCGGCGACGGCGATGTTGTTCAGGGCCTCCCAGGCCATGCCTCCGGTCAGCGCACCGTCACCGATGACGGCGACGACGAACTGGTCGCTGCCCAACAGCTTGTTGGCCTTCGCCATGCCGTCCGCCCAGGACAGCGACGTGGACGCATGGGAGTTCTCGACCCAGTCGTGCGGGGACTCGTCGCGACTCGGGTACCCGGACAGTCCGCCGGGCTGGCGCAGCGTCGGGAACAGGTCCCTGCGGCCGGTGAGGATCTTGTGGACGTAGCTCTGGTGCCCGGTGTCGAAGACGATCGCGTCCCGCGGGGAGTCGAAGACCCGGTGCAGGGCGATGGTGAGTTCCACGACGCCGAGGTTGGGTCCGAGATGCCCACCGGTGCGGCTCACATTGGTCACGAGGAAGGCACGGATCTCCTCTGCCAGCTGCCGCAACTGCCCGGGCGTCAGGTCACTCAGGTCGCTGGGACCGTTGATCTCGTCGAGCAGGGGCACTGGTCGAGTCTATGTCAGAGCTTGCGGACGAACACCTTGCCACGCAACGACTCCTCCACCAGCCCCACCTCGCGGCGCAGTCGCACCAGCCTCGCAGCCTGCTCGGACCACGCCTCCGCCGCCGACTGCACCACCTCCGGTGGGACGTGGTCCGCAAGGCTCGTCCGCACGCCGGCAAGGCCGTCCGCGCTGGCACGCACCTGTGACTCGACGAACTCCGCTGCGAACCGTGCCAGCACCACCGGGTGGCGGCGCAGCACCGGGTAGGCCCGGTAGTCCGAGGGGCAGCAGTCCAGCAGGAAGGCCGCGGCCGTCACCTCCCAGTCGGGTGTGTTCGGCGGACGCACCCTGCTCGGCCAGCCCGGCGGCGTGTAGGCCTGCGCCGGTTCGCTCCGGCTGCTGCGTTCGGCGAGATTGGCCACCGTCCCACCTCCCTGTTATCGAATGTGTGTTCGATTCTAGGCTCCGGGAGGTGGCCCCGTCCAGTCGGCATGGCGCGTCCGATTCGGCTCTTCACCGCCCGGCTGGTACGGTTGAACTGTTGTTTGGTGCGAATCTTCGTTTACTTGTTTGGTTAAACCGCCGGTTCACCGGCGCAGGTAGTCCTTTCGGGAAGCGTTCATTGCAACTGCATCACCAGAGCTTCGCAACCGCGTCGCTCCACTTCCCTCACAAAGGAAACAATCATGGCAACTGGCACCGTCAAGTGGTTCAACGCTGACAAGGGCTTCGGCTTCATCGCTCCGGAGGACGGCTCCGCCGACGTGTTCGCGCACTTCTCCGCGATCAACAGCAACGGTTTCCGTTCGCTGAACGAGGGCGACAAGGTCTCCTTCGACACCCAGCAGGGCCAGCGTGGCCTGCAGGCCGCGAACATCAGCGTCCTCTGATCTAGACCAAAGAAGGGCCCGGCTTCGGCCGGGCCCTTTTGCTGTCCCCGGGCTCAGGTGCGGAGGTACCACCACACCAGGGCTGCGATCGCCCCGGCGTCGAGCACGAGCAGCGCGATCAGCTGCCACCGCCGGACCAGCGGCCCCCTCTCCCAGTCGGCGCTGGCCAGCGCAGCAGCTGCTGGAATCAGCGCAGCGGCCAGCCACCACCACCAATCCGTGGTCCTGTCGACGGCGACGAGGAAGCCGGCACCGGCAGCCATGGCTGCCCAGAGCCACCAGTCGAGCTTCAGCAGCAGCACGGCGGGGATGAGGCAGAGCAGGAACCCGGCCATCGTGCTCCAGATGATGTACCCCACCTCACAGCTGGCCTGCAGGTCGCCGGTGGAGTCATCGGCGATGGGCGGACAGATCACCGGACCCAACGTCTGATGTGCGACAACGACGACCAACCCGGTGGCGAACACCGCGAGGACGACGGCAAGGTACGTCCACGCGACCCGCGCCGACACCGGCAGGTAGTCCGGTACCGCAACGGGCCGGGTCCCACCCTGCGCCCGGCGCCGAGCCATTACTTGAGCAGCGAGCGCAGCACGTACTGCATGATGCCGCCGTGCCGGTAGTAGTCGGCCTCACCAGGGGTGTCGATCCGCACGACGGCGTCGAAGGCGATCGGTGCACCCTCGCCGGTGGCCTCGACCCGCACCGTCGCCGGCGTCCTGCCCTCATTGAGCTCGGTGATCCCGGTGACGCTGAACGACTCCGTGCCGGTCAGCCCGAGAGAGTCGGCAGTCTGGCCTTCCGGGTACTGCAGCGGAAGGACGCCCATCCCGATCAGGTTCGAACGGTGGATGCGCTCGTAGCTCTCCGCAATGACAACCTTGACCCCGAGGAGGGCCGTGCCCTTGGCCGCCCAGTCGCGGGACGAGCCGGAGCCGTACTCCTTGCCGGACAGCACCACGAGCGGCGTCCCGGCAGCCGCGTAGCTCTGCGCAGCGTCGTAGACGGTCGCCACCGGGCCCTCGGCGAGCGTGAAGTCGCGGGTGAACCCGCCTTCGGTGCCCGGCGCCAGCTGGTTGCGCAGCCGGATGTTGGCGAACGTCCCGCGGATCATCACCTCGTGGTTGCCACGGCGCGAGCCGTAGGAGTTGAAGTCCTTGCGCTCCACGCCGTGCTCGGTCAGGTACGTGCCCGCCGGGCTGTCGCCCTTGATCGAGCCGGCCGGCGAGATGTGGTCGGTAGTCACCGAATCCCCCAGCTTCAGCAGCACGCGGGCGCCCGTCACGTCGACGACCGGTACCGGGTCGGCCGGCATGTTGTCGAAGTACGGCGGCTTGCGGACGTAGGTGGATTCGCCGTCCCACTCGAAGGTCTCCCCCGTCGGGGTCGGCAGGGACCGCCAGGCCTCGTCGCCGGCGAACACGTCCGCGTAGCGCGAGGTGAACATGTCGGCGGAGATCGAGGAGTTCACGACCTCGTCCACCTCGGCCTGCGTCGGCCAGATGTCGGCGAGGTAGACCGGCTGCCCGTTGGTGCCGGTGCCGAGCGACTCCGTGGTGATGTCGATGTCCATGGTGCCGGCGAGGGCGTAGGCGACCACCAGGGGCGGGCTCGCGAGGTAGTTCATCTTCACGTCCGGGTTGATCCGGCCCTCGAAGTTCCGGTTGCCGGACAGGACGGACGTGACGGCGAGGTCGGCGTCGTTGACCGCCTGCGAGACCTCCGGGATCAGCGGCCCGGAGTTGCCGATGCAGGTGGTGCAGCCATAGCCGACGAGGTTGAAGTCCAGCGCGTTGAGGTACTTGGTGAGGCCAGACTTCTCGTAGTAGTCGGTGACCACCTTCGAGCCGGGGGCCAGCGAGGTCTTCACCCACGGCTTGCGGGTGAGGCCGAGCTCGACGGCCTTCTTCGCCACCAGGGCAGCGCCGATCATCACGCTCGGGTTGGACGTGTTCGTGCAGGACGTGATCGCTGCGATCGTGACAGCACCGTGGTCGATGGTGAAGCTCGTGCCGTCGGCAAGGGTGACCTGGGTCGGCCTGGACGGGCGGCCGGGGGCAGCAGAGATGGTCTCGCCGTAGGCATGCGGTTCGGCAGCGCCGTTGCGGCTGGAGTGCGCC
>JAOATP010000219.1 GCA_030158185.1 Propionicimonas sp. | reverse complement strand
TTGACGAGATCCTCCAGCACGCGGACGAGCTCGCTGCGCGGTTCGAGGACTACGAGCCCGATCCCGCCGATGAGGCCGACCCTGGAGCCGTCGCGCTGCTCCGTGCCGCGATTCAGGAGCGGTCGGACGCCGAGCGCCACGTCCTGGACGCGATCAAGGCAGCAAGGGTTGCGGGCATGTCCTGGGCGGCCATCGGACTCTTCGTCGGCACGTCGGGAGAGGCGGCCCGGCAGCGTTACGGGAACAAGGTCGCATGATGGACGCCGACCGCAAGCCGCGACGGGGAGCGACGGCCGCGGGCTGGCCGATCCCCATGTCGACCCGACGACGTCGCCCACCCAGCGCCGAGGCCAGCAGGCTCGCGCGTTAGCCGAAATGCTGCATTATCCGGGTGATAAGCTCCGGTTTATGAAGGTTGAGGCGCCGGCTCTGCTACCCCTGCTTCGATCCCGCGCGCAGGGCGACGTCCTTGCGTGGATCTTCCTCACCCCCGGCGAACACAGCATCGCCGACATCGCCCGAGCCACCCACGTTCCCGAAACCACCGTCCTCCGCGAGGTGGACCGACTCAGCGCCACCGGCTTCGTCCTCGAACGACGCCAAGGCCGGACGCGCCTCATCACACCCAACCCCAGCAACCCCGCCACCCAGCCACTCACCGCGCTCCTGGCAGTGACCTTCGGACCAGCCCACGTCCTGCGGCAACAACTCGCCGACCTGGCTGGCGTCGACTACGCCGCCATCTACGGCTCCTGGGCAGCTCGAGCAACGGGCACACCCGGACAACCACCCGCCGACATCGACCTGCTCGTCGTCGGCGACACGTCCCGAACCGATCTCTACGAACTCGCCGAAAACGCGTCCGCCACACTGCACCGACCGGTCAACGCCACCCTCATCGACCGTGCCACCTGGCTCAGCGGCACCGACCCGTTCATCACCACAGTCCAGGAGCGTCCCCTCATTACCCTCATCGACCGCCTCCACCCGACCCAAGGAGCCCAGTAACCCATGTCCGTCACCAGATGGGAGCAAGGCCGCGCCGACATCGACCGCCTCATCACCCAAGGTCGGCTCGAGCGAGTCACCCCCAACCAGGAACACGCTCAGATACTCCTCGGACAAGCCCGGAAGGCCGTCCAGTCCGCCACGTTCCTCGCGACCACCGACGACACCATCACCGCGTTCACCGCCGCCTACGACGCGGCCCGCAAGGCGCTCACCGCAATCCTCATCAACCAAGGACTGCGACCCGGCAGCGGTGAAGGCGGCCACGCCGTGCTCCGTGAGGCAGTGCTCGCTCAGCTCGAGCCGCCGAACCAGCCAGCCGTCCGCGCATTCGGCTGGATGCGCCAGACCCGCAACAGCTCCTCCTACCCCGAACCGGACGGCGCCACCGCGACCGAGCGCGAAGTCGCCGACGGCATTGAGGCAGCCAACGCGATCATCGAGGTCGCTGCCAAGGTCATCCCTGTCATGCCGGTCTACGGACGCTAACGGCCCCCGTCGCCGTCGGAGAAGGCCGGCTCGGCGAGCACAGGTTCGGCCAGCAGCGCCATGCGCTCGGCGATGATCCGGTCCCGACCCTCGGCGACGTGCTGGTAGACCAGCGCGGCCTTCGTCGTGGAGTGCCCCATCCGCGCCATCAGCTCCGCTAGCGTCGCGCCCGCCTGGGCGGCCATCGTCGCCGCGCTGTGCCTGAGGTCGTGCACCCGTAGGTCGGGACGACCGGCGACCCTCACCGTCATGGAGGCCAGGTCCACGTCCTGTCGCCGCAGCTCGCTCACCTCTCCCCAGCGGAGGCCGCACCAGGCGGCCAGCAGGATCAGGGCGCGGTACTTGTCCGGCATGTTGTCCGCGATCGTGGCGATCTGCTGCGGGGTGGCCGGCCTGGGCTCGAACTTCCGGCGCACGACGGTCGGGCGCTCGACCTTGACATGAGGCTGGCCGACATCACCGCGGACGACATCGATGACTGGTATGCGACGCTGCTGCCGGCCGCGCCAACCCGCCGCAGCCACACCTACGCGCTGCTCTCGACCGTCATGCGCAGCGCGAGCACCGGCCGCCGGGCGCTGATCTCCGAGTCGCCGTGCAGTGCCGGCCCGAGACAAGTACCTCAGGTGATGACGATGCCCCGCACAGTTGACGAG
>JAOATP010000218.1:7412-8840 GCA_030158185.1 Propionicimonas sp. | reverse complement strand
GCGGGTGGACGGCAGCACTAGGGTCGGCGCATGAGTGATCCGGCCCCAGCCGCACCGCCCGCCGTCGCCGTGGGTCGACTCGTCAGGGTCACCCTGCTCGGCGCCCTTGTGGGGCTGCCGGTCGGACTGATGGCCTTCGGCTTCATCTGGCTCGTGCACGAGCTCGAGCACCAGCTGTGGCACGACCTGCCCGCTGCGCTGGGTGCTGCGTCGCCGCCGTGGTACCTGCTGGTCGGGCTGCCGGTCCTCGGCGCGCTGTGCGTCTACCTCGCGCGGACGCTGACCGGCGACGGCGGACACTCCCCCGTCCATGAGGGCGTCGGGCTCGGCGGACGACCGGAGGACGCGCTCAGCGTCGGCCTCGCAGCGCTGGCCAGCCTCGCCTTCGGCGCGGTCCTGGGTCCGGAGGCACCCCTCCTCGCGCTCGGCGCAGCCCTCGCCGTCTGGCTCACCTCCCGGGCGCGGCTCGACGGGGCCGGCAGGAACCTCGTCGGGGCGGCGGGCTCGGCAGCGGCACTCTCCACGCTGTTCGGAGGGCCACTGGTCTCCGGGCTGATGCTGCTCGAGAGCGGTGCGGCGGTGGGGCTGGCGATCGTGCCGATCATGGTGCCGGTCCTCGCCTCCTCTGCCGTGGCCTACCTGCTGATCACAGGACTCGGCGCATGGAGCGGGCTGCCGATCACAGGGTTGACCATGGGCGACCTGCCGCCCTACACGTCCGTGCTGCTGCCGGACCTCGTCGCAGCTGTCGTCGTCGGCGTCGTGATGGCTGCACTCGGCGTGGGCCTGCGTCGGCTCGCCGGCGTGGTCGCCGGCCTCGAGGGACGCATCGGACGCCTGCCGCTGCTGCTCGGCAGCGGGGCTGCCATCGGGCTGCTGGCCTGGAGCGCCGGCCTGGCAGGGGCCAACCCGCTCGACGTCCTGTTCTCGGGCCAGGCCTCGATCGCCCCGATGCTGCAGGCGACCGGCGGGACGCTGGTCGCCCTCGCCCTCGCCAAGGCGCTGGCCTACGTCGTCAGCCTGGGCGGCGGGTTCCGTGGCGGGGCGATCTTCCCCGCCGTCTTCATCGGCGTCGCCGTCGCCGACGTCGGGGTGATCGCGTTCGGGATGTCACCGACGGTGGCCATCGCGATCGGCACGGCCGCCGGCACGGCCGCCATGACGCGACTGCTGGTCAGCTCCGTGCTGTTCGCCGGCCTGCTGGTCGGAAGGGCGGGGCTGGAGACGATCCCGGTGGCCACCATCGCTGCCGTGGCGGCCTGGCTCGCGTCCGCGGGACTCGACGGGTGGCTGGCACGCCGGGCAACCGCCCCGGCCAGCGAACCGTCCGCCTGATCCGTACCGTCGCACCGGCAGAACAGGGGGTGGCTGCGGCAACGAAAGGGGCAAGAAAGGGGACTGTCCCCTTTCTTGCCCTTTTCCTTGCTC
>JAOATP010000218.1:0-7402 GCA_030158185.1 Propionicimonas sp. | reverse complement strand
CGAGGGCGATGAGGGCCGCGGCGGCGGGACGGTCGGGCTCGGTCGCGACCAGCGGCACCCCGAGGTCGCCACCGGCGGCCAGCGCCGGGTCCATCGGGATCTCGGCGAGCAGGGGCACCTCGTAGCCGAGCCGCGTGCTCAGCGTCCCCGCGACCTCTGCGCCACCGCCGGAGCCGAAGACGTCAACCCGGTGGCTCTCGCCGCAGTGCGGGCACAACACCTCGAGGAAGGCCATGTTCTCGACGACGCCGATCACCTTCTGCTCGAGCATCGACGCCATCGTGCCGGCGCGCTCGGCGACCTCTGCGGAGGCCTGCTGCGGCGTGGTGACCACCAGCACCTCTGCGTTGGGCAGCTTCTGGCCGAGGCTGAGCGCGACGTCACCGGTGCCCGGCGGCAGGTCGACGATGAGGAAGTCGAGGTCGCCCCAGTACACGTCGGCGAGGAACTGCTGCAGCGCGCGGTCGAGGATCGGCCCGCGCCAGGCGATCACCTGGTCGCGGCTCTGCTTCAGCATGCCGATGGAGATCACCCGCAGGCCCATGCTCGGCACCGGCATGATCATGCCGTCCACAGAGGTGGGGATGGCCTCGGCGAGGCCGAGCATCTGCGGGATCGAGTGGCCGTAGATGTCGGCGTCCAGCACCCCGACGCTACGACCCTGCGCTGCGAGCGCCATCGCGAGGTTGACGGTGACAGAGCTCTTGCCGACGCCGCCCTTGCCGGAGGCGACGAGGATCACCTGGGTGAGGGAGTCGGGCTTGGCGAAGGGGATGTCGCGGTCCTCGCGACCGCCGCGCAGCTGCTTCTTCAGCTCCGCGCGCTGCTCGTCGCTCATCGTCCCCAGCGTCAGGTTCACCCCGGTGATGCCCGCGACCGCGGAGACGGCAGTGTTCACGTCCGACTCGATGGTGCCGGCGAGCGGACAGCCGGAGATGGTCAGAAGGACGGTGATGGCCGCGAGACCCGAGGCGTCGACAACGACCGATTCGACCATGCCCAGGTCGGTGATCGGACGGTGGATCTCAGGGTCGATGACAGTGGCGAGGGCAGCGTGAACGGCGCTATCGAGTTCGGACATGCGGCACACACTACCTTCGCCCCGGAGGTATCGATGCTCCGGGTCCGGGCGCGGTCAGCCGAGGTGTTTGCGGGTGCTCTCGGGCTCGCGGTTGTCGAGTTCCTCGAGCAGTTCACGCAACTCCGACCTGATGAAGTCGCGGGTCGCGATGTCGTTCATCCGCATGCGCAGGGACGCGATCTCGCGGGCGAGGAAGTCCATGTCGGCCCGGGACTGGGCCGAGACCTCACGGTCGTGCTCGAGGCTCACCCGGTCGCGCGCCTCCTGCCGGTTGGCAGCGAGCAGGATGAGCGGTGCGGCGTAGGACGCCTGCAACGACAGTGCCAGCGTGAGGAAGAGGAACGGGAACGGGTCCGGTGCGCCGGGCCAGACAACGTTCCAGACCACCCAGGCGATGATGAGGACCGTCATCCACATCAGGAACTGGGCCGTGCCCATCCAGCGGGCGAACGACTCGGCGAAGCTGCCGAAGGCGTCACGATCCATCCGCATCCGCGGAAGCCACTGCGTTCGGCTGCGTCCCGGGATGTCGAGGCGGTCGGTCTTAGCCATCGCTCACCTCCGTGTCGAGCCGGTCGAGCTGCACACCCCGCCAGTCGTTCGGCAGGATGTGATCGAGGACGTCGTCGACGGTGACCGCGCCGATCAGGCGGCGATCGGCATCGACGACCGGGGCGCACACCAGGTCGTAGGTGGCGAAGTAGCGGCTCACCTGCGCGATGTTGCTCTGCGGGGTGAGCGGGGTGATGTCGGGATCGATCAGCCCGGCCACCAGGGCGGACGGAGGTTCGCGCAGCAGCCGCTGGAAGTGGACGGCACCGACGTAGCGGCCGGTCGGGGTGTCCATCGGCGGCCGGCAGATGAAGGCGAGCGCGGCCATCGCCGGGGTGATCTCCGGGCGCCGGACGGACGCGAGGGCGTCAGCCACCGTCGCATCGACATTGAGGACCACCGGCTCGGGGTTCATCAGGCCACCGGCTGTGGCGGCGTCGTAGCTCAGCAGGATGCGGACGTCCCTCGCCTCCTCCGGCTCCATCCGTCCGAGGATGTCCTCAGCCATCTCCGAGTCGAGCTCTGCGATCAGGTCGGCGGCGTCGTCGGGGTCCATCTCCTCGAGCACGTCCGCCGCCCGCTCGGAGTCGAGTGAGTTGATCACGTCCACCTGCTCGTCCTCGGGCAACTCCTCCAGTGCCTCGGCCAGCCGGTCGTCGTCCATCGCGTGCACCACGGCTGCGCGCAGGGTCGGGTCCATGTCGTGCAGCTCGCGGGCGACGTCGGCGGCCTTCAGGTCGGACAGGCGCATCGCCTGCTGCTCGGCGTCCCGGACGGCCATGTTCTCGATGAAGTCGGGCACCTCCGACCACTCGACGATGGTCACGTGACCGCGCTGGAACGGGCGCCGTCCCGCCTCGCGCAGGGCCACCTCCGCCAGCATCCAGTCGCGGGCGCGGTTGCGCTTGATCGCCACGTCGAAGATGGTCTCGGGGCCGGCCGCGTCCGGACGGTGCACCGTGCGGTCGAAGAGGTCGTCGACGACCAGCATCTCCCGCTCCCGCACGCGGAAGCGGACGGTGTTGACGAGCCCGGAAATGATCACCTGATGGGCGTCGATGGAATGCACGCGCTCCATGGGGAAGAAGATCCGTCGCAGCGCGAACAGCTCAACCACGAGGCCCTTCACCCGCGGTGCGCGGTTGCCGGACCTGTTCTGGATGACGACGTCGCGCACCTTGCCCACCTGCTCGCCATTCGGGTCGAGCATGGGCAGTCCCTTGATCCTCGAAACGAAGATCGACGAAGCCGAGGTCACGTTGGGCAGGGTACCGCTTAGGGGCGGCCCAACTCATCCCGAACGGCTCAGGTGGCCTCGGTGTCGAAGGCAACGGCTGCCGTCGCGGGGACGGGTACGACCGTGGCTGCGGCGACCTGCTCGGGAGCTGACGGGCCCGGCGCACCCGTGGAAGCCGTGATCGCTGCCACGTCGCCGGCGATGTTGAGGCTCTTCGCCTCTGCCTGCACCGGGTCGAGCAGGTTCTTCTGCACGAACGCACGGGGATTGAGGTCGGCCAGTTCGAGATCGGCGAACTCCGGGCCCAGTTCCTGGCGGAGCCTGCCCTGGGCGTCGTTGGCGATGTTGCGCACGTAGTTGAGTACCCGGGCAGCCTTCCGGGCCACCTCGGGCAGCTTCTCGGGCCCGAAGATGATGACGGCAAGCACGCCCAAGATCAGGATCTCGGACATGTTGAAATCGATCATGGGATGAAGGCTAGTCCTGTGCTCAGAAGCCGTTGGCAGCCATGATCGCAACGAAGGTCGCCGACTGCTCAGCCGTGGCGTCCAGCAGCGGCTTGCGCACCGGCCCGGGAGCGAAGCCACGAGCGGCGAGGCCGGCCTTCACGAGCATGCAGCCCTGCGTCGCGAACACCCCGAGGTAGACCGGCAGGAGTGCTGCGTTGAGCGCCGTTGCCCGTGCGGGGTCGCCGGCGACGAAGGTCTCGATCATCTCCCGGGTGCGCACCCCCGTGAAATGGGTGGAGGTGCCGACGACGCCGACACCTCCCACGCTGAGCAGGGGAAGCGTCATCGCGTCGTCGCCGGAGTAGTAGGCGAGGTTGGTGGCTGCGATCACCTGGGCGGACGCGACCGGGGAGCCCTTGGCGTCCTTCACGGCGACGATGTTGTCGTGTGCGGCGATCGCGATCATGGTCTCGGTCTCCACCGGGATCCCCGAGCGGTGCGGGATGTCGTAGATCATGATCGGCAACGGCGTCGCGTCGGCCACCGTGAGGAAGTGGTCGGCCAGCGCGTCCTGCGGCGGACGGCTGTAGTACGGCGTCACGACCAGCAACCCGTGGGCGCCGGCCTGCTCGGCCTGGCGGGCGAGTTCGATGGTGTGGTGGGTGTCGAAGGTGCCCACGCCTGCGACGATGCGGGCGCGGTCGCCCACCTCGTCGATGACGGCTTCGAGGAGGGCGAGCTTCTCCGCGTCCGTCGTTGTCGGGGACTCACCGGTGGTGCCGTTGATCACGAGGGCGTCGTTCCCCTGGACGTCGACGAGGTGTGCGGCCAGACGGCGGCTCTCGGCGAGGTTCAACGACCCATCGGTGTTGAACGGGGTGACCATGGCCGTCTGGACCCGGCCGAAGGGCATCGCTGTCATGGGGGCCAGCCTAAAGGGTGGCGATAACGACCAGCGGGTCGCCGTCTCGAACCACGTCTCCCACCTCGACGACCACCTCCGTGACGGTACCGGCCGCGTCGGCGAGAACGGGGATCTCCATCTTCATGGATTCGAGGATGACGACGGGGTCAGCCGGCGACACCCGCTGCCCCGGCTCGACCTCGACGGAGAGGACGTTCGCGACCAACTCGGCGACTACCACGTGACTCATGGGCGCAATGGTAGGGGCAAGACCGTCGAGTCTCCCCCGATGTCAGTGCCGAGGCTGCTCCCGTCCGCCCATTGCGTTCCTCACCCAAGGTTGAGACTCTCGCTGCTCCTCGGCCCGCGGAGCAGTCCTCGCAGGCATGAATCGGTAGTCTGGCCCCGTGACCGCAGCGAAGAATCCGGGACGGGCAGCCTCGCTGCCGGCAACACTCGCCTATGCCGAGGCGTTCACCGCCGAGTCGGAGGGCGCAGAGCGCGCACGCCAGCGTGCAGAGGAGTTCGGCGTCGAGCCGATCAGCACCGGCGTCGCCGCCGTCCTGACCTTCCTCGCGCGCACCGTGTCCGCGAGGGCCGTTGCCGAGATCGGCACGGGCACCGGGGTGTCGGCACTGGCACTGCTGGCCGGCATGGCACCGGACGGGGTCCTGACCAGCATCGACTCCGAGACCGAGAACCAGGTCGCCGCCCGTGAGGTGCTCACAGCGCAGGGCATCGCCGGCCGCAGGATCCGGCTGATCGCCGGCCAGGCGCTCAATGTGCTGCCCAAGCTCACCGACGGTGCGTACGACATCGTCTACGTCGACGGCGACCCGCTGGAGTACGTCGAGTACGTCGCCCAGGCCGAGCGGCTGCTGCGCTCCGGCGGACTGCTGATCGTCCACCACGCGCTCTGGCAGGGCCTCGTCGCCGACGAGCGCAACTTCGACGACGAGCCGCTGATCATCCGCGAAGCCCTTGCCGCGGTCATCGAGGACGGGTCGTTCACCCCGGTGCTGTTGCCGGTCGGCGACGGCGTCCTTGTGGCCGTCAAGGGCTGACGGCCTCCTCAACCGCTGCGCGCACGTCCGCCGGCCGGACGGTGACGCCCAGGTAGGCGCACGCCGCCAGTGACAGCGCGACCGCGGCGAGGAAGGTGGCCTGCAGCCCGGCCCGTTCCGCCACCACTCCGCCCAGGAGCGCGCCCAGCGGCATCAGGCCGAAGCCGAGCGTCCTGCTGGCCCCACCGACCCGGCCCAGCAGCGCACCGGGCACCAGCTGCTGGCGCAGGGACTGCGAGACGACGTTGCCGATCGTGTTGGTGATGCCGACCAGCGTCACCGCTGCGGCCACGGCCCAGCCGTTGGGCCAGAACACCGGCACCAGCAGCAGGAGGACGCTGGCAACAAGCGTGCCGAGGATGGTGGGCATGACCCCCAGCCGCCGTTGCACCGGGTCGGCAAGGAACGAGCCGGCCACGGCACCGAGGGCGAACCCCAGCATGACCAGCGGGTACTGCGACTCGGTCAGCCGCATCGCAGAGGTCGGCCCCACGGCCCAGAGCACGAACACGGCGAAGTACGCGGTGCTGGCGAGGTTGAGCACGCTGCCGGCGATCACCAGCGGACGCATGACCGGATGCTTCACGAGGAAGGCCAGCCCCTCACGCACCTGCCCCAGCGCCGACTCGGCGCCGCCCTCGACGGCCCGGGCACGGAAACTGCCGCGGAGTCCGACCGCAAGGACCAGTGCTGCGAGCGCAGCGAGCGCGGCCGACGTCCCGAACCCGATGCCGGCACCGAACACGACGAGCACGCCGGCCAGCGGTGCGCCGAGGAAGGCGTTGGCAACCTGCTGCACGGCGATCACCCGTCCGTTCGCTGCGGAGAACCGATCGGGGGGCACGAGGTCGGGCACGATCGAGGTCGCGCCGAGGTCGGCGAACACCTCCGTTGCGCCGTAGGCCAGCACGAGGCAGACCAGCAGGGGCATGCTCAGCGCGCCGGTGAAGCCGAGCCCTGCGCCGGTGGCGAGCACGGCCGCGCGGACGCCCAGCGCCACCACCTGCGCCCTGCGACGGTCGACCCGGTCGATCACCACGCCGGCGGCGAGCCCGAACAGCAGCCACGGCAGCCACGTGGCTGCGGAGAGCAGGGAGATCTGCAGCGGCGAGGTGGTCAGCGAAAGGGCAACCAGGGGCGCGAGGGTTCCGAGGATCCCGTCGCCGAGGTTCGCAAGGCCGGTCGAGGTGAGCTGCGCCGCGAAGGGCCTTCCGAGGTCCTGCCGACGGGCTGGGGCGACTTCGGTGGGCGTGGAGGCTGCGATCACGGCGGGTTCCCTTCTATGATCGAGGTGCAGAGACTTCTCTGCAAAGGAATCTATGCAAAGGTATCTCTGCAAATGGCCGAGCGCAAGGAGGCGGACACCCCGCGACCGCGACGCACCGCGCCCGTGGGTCCGGAGTCACTGAAGGCGTTCGCGCACCCGCTGCGGATGGCGATGTACACCGAGCTCCAGCGGCAGGGGTCGGCGACCGCAAGCCAGCTGGCCCGCGCCCTGGGCGAGAGCAGCGGGCAGACCAGCTACCACCTGCGCCAGCTGGAGCGGCACGGCTTCGTCGAGGACGACCCCCTGCACCCGGGCGGGCGGGACCGCTGGTGGCGTCCGGTGGGCTTCGACCTCACCGAGCCATCCCTGATGCGCGACCCGGAGACCGCTGGCCCGGTGCGCGCCATCGTCCAGCAGGTGATCGCCGAGCGTGCCGCGGCGCTGAGCGCCTGGTTCAGCTCACTGGACCCCACAGACGACGACGGTCCCGGCCTGCTCAGCTCGTCCACCCTCGCCCTGACAAGGGAGGAGGCCGAGGAGCTCACCGCAGAACTCAACGGCCTGCTCACCCGGCTCGCAGACGAGATCAGGGACCGGACGCCGCCCGACGGCGCGCAGCGCTTCCGCGTCCACGTCGACGTCTTCCCGCTCGACGGCCGCCACCAGGCCTGAACCGAATCGGGGACTGAACCGAATCGGGGACTGAACCGAATCGGGGACGGTTCCATTTCCGTTCAGCTGGAGTCGAGCTGGACTCCGTCTGAACGGAAATGGAACCGTCCCCGTTTTCGTTTGTGAAGTCTCATACCTTCGTGGACGTTTATGTCTCACACCTTCGTGGACAGATG
>JAOATP010000217.1 GCA_030158185.1 Propionicimonas sp. | reverse complement strand
AAGCTCGGCGTCTAGTCTCAGCGTCCCGACGCCGAGGGCCAGCCTTAGCGTCGCGAGCCTGCCCCCCGGGGTTGGCACACGGCAGCAAGGCTGGCCCTCGGCGACTTGGGTAGGGTCGCAGGGTGACCAACGAGAGGGTGCATTCATGACTGATCTGAGTGGCAAGAAGGTCGCGTTCCTGCTCAAGCGAGGGGTCGAGCAGCCTGAGCTCACCGAGCCCTGGGCGACGCTGTTGAGCGCTGGGGCGGAGCCCGTCCTCGTGAGCGAGGAAGCGGGCACGATCCCGGCGCTCATCGGGGACTGGGACAGGGGCGACGACTTCACCGTCGATGTGACCCTCGACGAGGCCGACCCGGCCGACTACGACGCGCTCGTCCTTCCCGGCGGGACGCTGAACTCCGACAAGATCCGCACGAACCCGTTGGCGATCGCCTTCGTGAAGGCGATCATGGACGCGGGCAAGCCGGTGGCCTCGATCTGCCACGGCCCCTGGATCCTGATCGAGGCCGGCGTCGTGAAGGGGCGCACGCTCACCTCGACGACGCGGATCGCCACCGACCTGAAGAACGCCGGCGCCAACTGGGTGGACGCCGAGGTTGTGGTCGATGGCAACCTGCTCACCAGCCGGAGCCCGCGGGACCTGCCCGCCTTCAACGCAGCCCTCCTCGAGGCCGTCGCCAGGGCATGACGGCCGTTTCCGCCAGGGTCAGGTCCTGATGGTGAACATCGCTTCCGCGCTGCCGCTCACCGCGCCGGGCCCGGTCCAGTCGAAGACGCGGGTGGTCGAGCCCTTCTTCAGCCTGTAGTGCAGGACGCCTTCGACGGCACTGTCCGGCTGCACGTCGTCAAGGACGGCGACCAGGTCGTCGAAGCCCTCGACTCCGTCGGTGCTGGTGCCCTCGAACTCCTCGCACACGATGTCGCCGCTGGGCAGGGTGACGCAGCTCTCCGTCGGCTGGTTGAGAGGGCTGAACGCAAACGTCCCGCTCTTCCTTGCCGTCGACTTCAGCTTCACCGACACGGCGGCGCCGCTGACCTTGCCCGCGTTCCTGCCGTTCTTCTTGACGGTGTACTGCGGACGCAGCGAATAGCTGTTGCCGGCCTTCAGGCGCTTCCCGTCCAGCGAGATCCACGAGCCGCTCTTTGTCCGCACCAGCACAGCGGACGACGTGTAGCTGAAGGCGTCCGCGGAAAGCAGCTTCACCGTCACCGTCACTCCGGTGATGGTGACGTCCTCGAACTCGTTTCCGGCGATGGCTGCGGCATCGTTCGCCGCCGGAGTGCCGATCGCGTCGGGGAACCAGTTGGGATCCGCGACGACCTGTGAGTTGGTGAAGCTGCCCGTCGAGTCGTCCGCGCGCCGGTAGTCGATGGTCCAGGTGACCTCGCCGGTGCCGCTGCTGTACTGGTCGAGCTGGTTGATGGCCGACTGGCCGACCAGGTAGGCGATCGCAGCCCCACTGAGTGCCTGGTAGGCCAGGTCGCCGTGATAGCTGGCCACGGGGGTGCCGGCCGGGTTCTGCACCGTGACGTCGATGCCGTAGCCCCTGGTTGCGCCGATGGTGCCACGGATGCCGGCCGTCCGGTCCTCCGTGATCATGCCGATCGGGGGACCGAACCTCGAGACCTGCTTGTAGGAACCGACGAAGCCGGTGCCGTCGGGCACGATCAGCGCCGTCGAGGCGTTCGCGAGGTACAGCGAGGTCTTGCCATTCAGGCTCATCGGGTGGCCGAAGGCCCACACCGTGTCTCCGCAGACAGCTGTGACCGTGCCGACGCCGCCGGCGATGAGGTCAGCGGAGCCGTAGAGCGCGGCGACCGTGCCACCGGCCACCAGCGGGTCGTTGACATCGGACGACACCGCGGCAGCGGGCATCAGCTGGCCGCTGCGCATGATGTCGGCCCTCGCTGACCTGGCCGTGCGTGCATAGGTCCGGTTGGTGAAGGCGTTCAGCTTCTCGCCGGCGCCGCCGGCAACATTCACCGTCTTCACCTGGGAGAGGGTCGCACCAACAAGACCCGTCCCTGCGGCCTTGATGCCACTGTCGGACACCTTGAGGTTCGCCCTGGTGACCTTCAGGTTGGCCGCCGTGCTCACTGCGGTGGTGCCGATCGACTTCATGTACTCGGCCGGTGTGATGCCGGCGATCGGCAGGTTGTCCG
>JAOATP010000216.1 GCA_030158185.1 Propionicimonas sp. | reverse complement strand
CACGGACCGGCAAACATCGACGAGCTGGGCCAGTCAACGGCTCGACTATTGAACGCTCGCGGTTCTACGACTTCACTCCTGAAGGTCCGAGCCGGAGTTGGGGCGATTGTCGATGACGTCGGCCGCGACCGCAGCAGCAAAGTGCGCTAGGGGTTACTGGTTTCCGAAGGGCTTAGCTCGCGGAGCTTGGAGTTGAACTCACGCGCGCATTTCCGGATCCTGTCTGGCCGGCCTGACACCATCGCCACTCGGTGACGAACGCCGTCATCGCGAAGGACAGACACCGAGCGCAAGAAGCCAGCGACGAAGAAGCCCGAGAACTCGACCATCTGCAGCGCTCGAACACCCCACCGGGACCGCCAAGACACGATGGATGAACCGGTGGAAGCCGGCACTCAACGCGTTCGCAATCACCTTCCCGGGCCGCCTCGACCCGGCAGGGAACAACCAGTAAACGCCAGATGCCGCCCACCGTTAATCGGACAGACCCCCTGGGTTGAGTGAGCGGATCGCGTGGGTGGCGGAACGGACTCCGATGCGCAAGTTACGCGCCGCGGTGTCGGGCGAAGTACTCCTGGAGGGCCTCACGCACAATGTCGGACTGCCGCTTACCCATCGACGCCGCCAGGTGCTCCAACTCGTCCTTCGTCACCCTAGACACGCGCAGATTCAGCGCCGGCGAGTGGGTGCCCGGCGCCGTCAGTGACGGACGGCCGCCGCCCTCGGCGCGACGCTCAGCCCGCTCCGCGAGTTCAGCAGCCCGCTGCTCGGTGAGCCGTTCGCCCCCGACGTAGAACTCTTCACTGTCCAGATCGATGTCCCGGACCGTGACGTCTGCCCCGAAGGTCTCAGGGAACCCATCCGGGGGCTTATTGGCGCTCATCTTCTCCATCCTTTCGGCATTGCGTGAACGACCGCGAGACCTCGCCCCGATCGTCGCCGACGATTCCGAGCTCGACCACCAGACCACGTGCGTCCGTGCCGACGTACATGGCCATGTCGCCGTCCATCTCAACGAATGTTGCGGTGGTGAGGGCTTCCCGAATGCGACTGCTCGACAGCTTGTGCTTGCGGGCGGTGCTGGTGATCCGGGCTTCCACCCCCCTATTTTGTCACACACAACTAGAGTTGTGCGACCCACAATCGAAGGAGGATCAGGATCTGCCCGACCCGTTCGAGCAGAAGCACTCCCGAAGCGGAAGGCGATCGCGGACCTGACCAGCACGAGGACGTCTCGTCCATTTGCATAATCGATCTGCCAAGAAGACCGCTTGCACAGCTGTACCTCAAGGGCCCGATAAGGGCCCATATCGAGTTCTGGAACACACCAAAATCACTATAATTCCTAGTCAAATGGCACTTCTCACGGTGCCCCCAATGGGATTTGAACCCATACTTGGGCGGGTTTAAGCCGCCTGCCTCTGCCAATTGGGCCATGGGGGCCTGCGCGCGATTCTAGGGCTCCCGCGTCAGGGACGCGGCGGCGGGGCCGTGCTGGCACGGACCACCAACTGTGGGACGCGCAGCAACGGGTTGGGCGCCTGCTCGTCGCTCAGGACGGCGAGCATGACCTCCATGGCGTCGCGCCCCAGCTGGGCGAAGTCCTGGTGCATCGTTGTCAGCGGCGGTGAGAAGTGCGCGGCCTCCGGGATGTCGTCGAAGCCGACGACGCTCACCTGGTCGGGCACGGTGAGGTGCGCTTCCGTGAGGGCGTGGATCAGGCCGAGGGCCATCTGGTCGTTGCCGCAGAAGGCTGCCGTGAACGGGCCTTCCGCCAGCAGCCGTTGCCCGCCGGTGTAGCCACTGGCCGCGGTCCAGTCCCCGATGATCGGCTCGTGGGCGACGAGGCCGTTCTCACCGAGCGCGTCCCGCCACCCGCGGATGCGTTCGAGCGCGTCCATGGAGTCGACCGGGCCGGCGATGTGACGGATCTCGCGGTGCCCGAGCTCGATGAGGTGCCGGACGGCGCGGCGCGCGCCCTGGTACTGGTCGAGGTGCACCCGGTGGAGCTGGGAGCCCTGCGAGACGACGGCGAGGAAGGGCACGCCGAGTTCCATGCCCTGCAGCACGCCGAGCGTGGACCGGTTCGACGTGATCAGCACGATCGCCTCGACGTTCTGCCGCACCAGCACCTCTGCCGCCTGGCGCAGCGCAGCCGGGTCCGACTGCAGCAGGCTGGCCATGATCACCGCGTACCGCTCGTCGCGGGCGGCCTCGTTGAAGTACAGCGCCGTCATCGTCGGTCCGTGGTCAGGGGCACCGGTGGTGATCAGCCCGATCGTCCGGGAGCGACGGGTCACCAGCGCCCGGGCAGCGGGGGACGGGATGTAGCGCAGCTGCTTGATGGCCCGCTCGACCCGCTCGCGCGTCGCCGGGCGAACGTTCGGCAGGTCGTTCAGCACGCGCGACACCGTCTGGTGGGACACCCCAGCGAGGCGCGCCACATCGAAGATCGTGGCGGCCTTCGTCCGCTCCTCTTCGATCAAGGTGCCTGCTGTTCCTGACTTGCGTCGTTCTGGGCCCGCCGCTGATGTTATCGACACTGGAAGGGCCTCACGTCCGTCTGGAGGTGAGGACCTTCTGCAGGATGATGAAGACCAGCAGCAACGCGCCGATGAAGATCTTCGTCCACCAGGAACTCAGCGTTCCCTCGAACGTGATGATCGTCTGGATCAGCCCCAGCACCAGCACCCCGAGCGCCGAGCCGACGACGAACCCGTAGCCACCGCTCAGGAGCGTGCCTCCGATGACGACGGCCGCGATCGCGTCCAGTTCGGTTCCGACGGCCGTCAGCGCGTAGCCGGACAGCGTGTAGAAGGCGTAGAGCACACCGGCGAGGCCGGAGCAGAAGCCGCTGATCACGTAGACCAGCACCTTGGTGCGGGACGTCGGCAGGCCCATCAGCATGCCGGACTGCTCGCCACCGCCGATCGCGTAGGTGGTGCGACCGAAGCGCGTGTACTGCAGCACCCAGGCCCCGATGGCCAGCGCGACAAGGGCCACGACGACGCTGGGGCTGACACTGAGACCGAAGCCGAGCGGGATCCGCAGGTTGGCCATCGCGACGAAGAAGGGGTGGTCGATGCTGATCGACTCCTTGGCGATGATGTAGCACAGGCCGCGGGCAAGGAACATCGCAGCGAGGGTCGCGATGAACGGCTGCACCTTGAAGATGTGGATCATCAGCCCTACCAGCAGCCCGAGGGTCGAGGTGGCAACCAGGATCACGGCGATCACGGCCACCGGGTTCCAGCCCGCCTGCAGCAGCCGGGCGGCGATGATGGTCGACAGGGCAACAACGGCACCCACCGAGAGGTCGATGCCGCCGGTGAGGATCACGAAACTCATCCCGATCGCGAGCACGATCAGGTAGGAGTTGTCGATCAGCAGGTTCAGGAGCACCTGGCCGGAGAAGAACCCCCGGTAGCGCAGGCTTCCGGCAAGGAAGATGAGCACGAACAGCACGGCCGTCACGAGGACCGGCCCCGACTTGGGGCTCGTGAAGACATCGACGACCTTGTGGCGGGCCCGGGTGAAGGCGGACGCCGGCGCGAGCGCGGCACTCATTGCGACACCACCGCTTCCGTGACCGGCTTCCTGGCGACGGACCTGCGTCGCCATCGGGCGAACGCTGCGGTCGTGGTCTCCGACTGCAGCAGGCAGACGGCCGTCACGACGGCAGCCTTGAACACCATCGTCGCGATCGGCGGGATGCCGACGGTGTAGACGGTGGTCACGAGCGTCTGGATCACCAGGGCACCCACCAGCGTGCCGGCGAGGGAGTAGCGGCCGCCATTGAGCGAGGTGCCGCCGAGGACGACGGCGAGGATCGCGTCCAGCTCGATGAACAGCCCGGTGTTGTTGGCGTCGGCTGCGGTCTGGTTGGAGGTGAGGATCAGGCCGGCGATCGCCGCCAGCACCGCGCAGAAGGCGTAGACGGTGAACAGCAGCCCGCGGGCCCGGACGCCGGCCTGGCGGCTGGCCTCGGGGTTGATGCCGACGCTCTCGATCAGGAGGCCGAGCGCCGTCCGCCGGGTGAGCAGAGCGGCCACGGTGATGATCACCGCGCCGATGATCGTCGCCACCGGGATGCCGAGCAGGAAGCCCGAGCCGAGGAACTTGAAGGGCGCACTCTCCACCGTGAGGATGTTGCCCTCGGTGATCAGCATCGCGATGCCGCGTCCGGCTGTCATCAGGATCAGGGTCGCGATGATCGGCTGGATGCCGAGGACGGCGACGAGGAAGCCGTTCCACAGCCCCATCAGCAGCGACAGCCCGATCGCTGCGAGCACGGCGATGCCGACGACGACCGGGTCGTCCGGGTTCGGCGAGCCGAGGATGATCGAGCAGGCCACCGCACCTGCGATGGCGCAGACCGAGCCCACCGAGAGGTCGATCCCGCGCGTGGCGATCACAAGGGTCATGCCGACGGCGATGATCAATGTGGGTGCCCCGTTGCGGACGATGTCGATCACGCTGCCGAACAGGTGGCCCTGCGCGTTCACGGTGATGACCAGGAAGCCGGGGACGGCGATCACGTTGATCGCCAGCAGGGCGACCAGCATGGCGACCGGCCAGAACAGCCGGTGGGTGAAGGCTCGGCCGACGTACTGCTTCACGATGCTGCTCCGGTCACTGGTTCGGGTTCGGTTACGCCCTCGGCGATCAGTGCCAGCAGGTCGTCCACATCGAGGCCGTCGTTGAGCAGGTCGGCAACCTTCTGCCGGTCGCGCAGCACGACGATGCGGTTGGACAGGCGCAGCACCTCTTCGAGCTCTGCGGAGATGAACAGCACGCTCATCCCGTTCTCCGCAAGGGAGTAGACGAGCTTCTGGATCTCGGCCTTCGCGCCGACGTCGATGCCGCGCGTGGGCTCATCGAGGATCAGCAGGCGTGGAGCTATGGCCAGCCAGCGGGCCAACAGCACCTTTTGCTGGTTGCCGCCGGAAAGGTTGCGGACGGGGGTGTCGGCGCTGGGTGTCTTGATGTTGAGGGCCTCGATGTAGCTGGCTGCGAGCTCGTCCTGGCGCTTGCGCGGGATCGGCCGGAACCAGCCCCGGTCAGCCTGGAGCGCGAGGATCACGTTGTCGCGCACGCTGAGCTCGTCGACGATGCCTTCCGCGCGACGGTTCTCCGAGGAGTAGGCGATGCGGTGCTTGATGGCCTGCCGCGGCGTCCGCAGCTTGATGGTCGCCCCCTGCACCTCGAGCTGGCCACCATCGGTGCGATCGACGCCGCCGATCAGCCGGGCGACCTCCGTGCGTCCGGAGCCGAGCAGGCCGGCGAGGCCGACGACCTCGCCGGCGCCGATGACGAGGTCGACGGGCGCGATCGCGCCCTTGCGGGTGATGCCGGATGCGACCAGGAACGGCGCGACGCCGTCGGTGGGAGCGACGTCGCGCTCGCCGGAGTGGACCTTGTTCTCCAGGTCGTCGAGGGTGGCCAGTTCCTTGCCGATCATGGCCTGCACCAGGTCGATCCGCAGCAGCTCGGGTGTGAGGTACTCGCCCACCAGCTGCCCGTTGCGCAGGACGGTGAGGCGGTCGCTGATCTCGTAGACCTGGTCGAGGAAGTGGCTGACGAACAGGATCGCGACGCCGGATTCCTTCAGGGAGCGGATCACGCGGAAGAGTTCTGCGACTTCTTCGAGGTCGAGGCTTGAGGTGGGCTCGTCGAGGATCAGGACCTTGGCCTTGATGTCGATGGCGCGGGCGATGGCCACCAGTTGCTGGACGGCCAGCGAGTGCGAGTTGAGCAGTGAGTTGGGATCGACGTCGAGGCTGAGGCCCTCGAGGATCTCCGCAGCGCGGCGACGCATCGCCCGCCAGTCGATCCCTCCGAAGCGCCGCGGCTCGCGTCCGAGCAGGACGTTCTCCGCGACGGTGAGGTTCCCCAGCAGGTTGACCTCCTGGTACACAGTGCTGATGCCGGCGGCCTGCGCCTGGGCCGGCTCGGAGAAGGTGACATGCTCGCCGCCCAGCCGGATCAGGCCGCTGTCGACGCTGTAGACGCCGGTGAGCGCCTTGATCAGGGTGGACTTGCCGGCACCGTTCTCTCCCATGAGCGAGTGCACCTCGCCGGGGAACATCCGGAAGTCGACCCCGTCCAGGGCTTTGACGCCGGGGAAGCTGATCGAGATGTCCGTCATCTCGACGACCGGGGCCTGGGTGGGGACCGGCGCTTTCACACTGTCAGGCATCGTTGCTTCCAACTCCTCGTTCGGGCTTACCCGCACGCCCGTGGGTGCGCGGCCAGGGCCACGCACCCACCTTGGGGCGGGGAAAGGGTACTGCGCCGAGGCTCAGTACTTGCGGTTGGGCAGGGCTGCCTTTGCCTGCTCCTGGGTGAAGGTGCCTTCTTCTGTGACGATCCGCGCGGGGACGGTCTCGCCGGCGTTGAGCTTGGTGATGATCTCGATCAGCTGCTTGCCCAACAGCGGCGAGCACTCGACGATGAAGTTGATCTTGCCGTCGGCCAGGGCCTGCATGCCGTCATGGACGGCGTCGACGGTGATGATCTTGATGTCCTTGCCAGGAACCTTGCCCGCGGCCTCGATGGCCTCGATGGCGCCAAGGCCCATGTCGTCGTTGTGGGCGTAGATCACGGTTGCCTCGGGGTGGCTCTTCAGCAGTGCCTCGGCGACCTGCTTGCCGCCCGCACGGGTGAAGTCACCGGTCTGGCTGGCGACGACCTTGATGTTGGTGTCGGCCTTGATCGCATCGGCGAAGCCGGTGGCGCGGTCGATGGCCGGGGCCGAACCGGTGGTGCCCTCGAGCTGGATCACGTTGACGGGAGCCGAAGCGCCCTTGGCGTCGGCGAGCAGCCATTCGCCGGCCTTCTTGCCTTCGAGCACGAAGTCAGATCCGAGGAACGTCTTGTACAGCGAGGTGTCCTTGGAGTCCACGGCGCGGTCGGTGAGGACGACGGGGATGTTGGCGGCCTTGGCCTCATTGAGGACGGCGTCCCAGCCGGTCTGGACGACCGGGGAGAACGCGATGTAGTCGACCTTCTGCTGGATGTAGGAGCGGATCGCCTTGATCTGGTTCTCCTGCTTCTGCTGCGCATCGGAGAACTGCAACTTGATCTTGGCGTCCGCGAAGGCAGCCTGGATGTCCTTGGTGTTGGCGGTACGCCAACCGCTCTCGGCGCCCACCTGCGCGAAGCCGACGACGAGTTGGTCCAGCGACTTGGCTCCGCCGCCAGTGCCGGCCGGAGCAGCCCCGCCACAGGCCGAGAGAGCCAGCACCAGCGCGCCGGCGGCGAAAAGACCGATGGTCTTCTTCATTCGACAAACCTCCTTGTTCGCACCCGGGGGTGGAGCGAACCCACCGGCACCGGACGGCCGCCATTGGCCGTTAGCAGGATGTTAAGGCTCACATGTGAGCCTTAACAATCAACTCGCAGGATACGTTACCAACTCGTTATCAAGCGCACTGACAGGTGTGGTAGCGGACACATCGGCACGAATGAGTAACGCTCACAACTGCGCGGCATCGACGAGGCCGAGGACCAGCCCGTCGAGGATGTCGGCCTCGCTCACCAGGAGCTGCGGTGAGAGTCGGGACGCCACCCGGCGCGCGATCAGGGCACCGCCGCAGATGACGTCGGCGCGACCAGGAACCATGGTCGGCAGCTCCGTGATCTCCGCGACGGGCATGGCCAGCAGCTGCAGGCCCAGCGCTTCGAGCTCGTCACGGGTGACCCCGGAGCCGTGCACCAGCGCGCGGTCGTAGGTGGGGAGTTCCTGCACGAGGGCGGAGAGGCTCGTGACCGTGCCGCCGACACCCACCCAGGTGGCGACGGCGGCGAAGTCGACGCCCGAGTCGTCCAGCAGCCCGTCGACGTGGGCCGTCGCCGCAGCGATCTCGGCAGCCGTCGGAGGGTCGCTGTGCAGGAACCGTTCGCGCAACCGGACCGAGCCGATGTCCAGCGAGATCGCTGTGCGCACCCGTCCGTCGCTGCCGAGCACGAGCTCGGTCGAGCCGCCACCGATGTCCATCACTAGCACCGGCTGGTCGAGGTCGGGAAGCGCGCCGACGGCACCGGCGTAGGACAGCCGGGCCTCCTCCTCACCGGGGATGATCTCGGCGTCGACGCCGAGCCGGGCGCGCGCACCGTCGAAGAACTCGGCGGAGTTGGCGGCGTCCCTTGCTGCGGAGGTTGCGACGACACGGCGGTGGGTGACGCCGAGCCCGTCGAGCTCTGCACCGAAGTCGGCCATCGCTTCCAGGGTGCGGGCGAGGGCTTCGGGGTGGAACCTGCCGGTGGCGTCCACGCCCTGGCCCAGCCGGGTGAGGTGCAGGCGGCGGTCCACCTCGACCAGCCGGCCGTCGACAAGGCGGCTCACCAGTAGCCGGACGGAATTGGTGCCGCAGTCCACTGCTGCCAGCAGGGGCTCACTCATCGCCGGCCTCCCGAACCGCCGTGTCGTGGCCGCTCAGGCAGGGCCTCGCCCAGAACTCGCCGAGCCGCGCGAGGGTGATGTCGCCCAGGGGGTTCACGCCCGGACCGGCAGCGAGGGCGTGCCCGGCCAGCACGTGCAGGCACTTGACGCGGTTCGGCATCCCGCCGGCGCTGATGCCGTCGATCTCTGGCACCGTCCCCAGCTCTGCCCGGTCTGCCAGGTAGGCGGCGTGCGCCCGCTGGTAGCCGGCCGCGAGGTCGGGCTCTGCTGCGAGGCGTCCGGCCAGCTCCGTCATCAGCCCTTCGGCCTCCAGGGTCGAACACCCGGCAGCGGCCCGTGGGCAGGTGAGGTAGTAGGTGGTCGGGAACGGGGTGCCGTCCGGCAGGCGCGGGTTCGTCGCGACCACCCCCGGCTTCCCGCACGGGCAGCGCCACGCCACTCCGGCGACGCCGCGGGCTTCGCGCCCCAGCTGGGCCGCGACGAT
>JAOATP010000215.1 GCA_030158185.1 Propionicimonas sp. | reverse complement strand
GCAACCGCACGTTTCGGGAGCGAACGGGGCTGGCCTGGGGTGGGTGGGTTTGACAGCGATCTTCTCTTACATGAGAATGATTTTCATGAAGATCTGGCGGGCCGTTGTGGCCACCCTTGCCATCGGCTCCCTGGCCGCCTGCTCCACCGGGGCGCCGGCTCCGGGCGGCACCGACAGCGACGCTGTGAAGGTCGCGGTCGCGTTCTACCCGTTCCAGTTCATCACCGAACGGATCGGCGGCGAGCAGGTCAGCGTCCAGAACCTCACCCAGCCCGGCACTGAGCCGCACGACCTGGAGCTGACCGCGCGACAGGTGGCTGCGCTCAGCACGGTCGACCTCGTCGTGTTCCAGGCGGGCTTCCAGGCTGCCGTTGACACCGCGATCGAACAGGCCCAGCCCCGACGCACAGTGGACTCCGCTTCCTTCCTCACCATGCTCACGGCGAACTCGGACGGCGAGGAGCAGCCTGCCGGTGGCGGCACGACCAGCACGGACCCGCACACCTGGCTGGACCCGTCGAACATGGTGGTGATCGCCGAGCACGTCCGCGACGCCCTGATCGACGTCAGTCCGGCGGCGAAGGCCGACTTCATCGCGAACGCCGAGCGCCTGATCGCCGACCTCGACCAGCTGGACGCCGACTACAAGTCCGGCCTGTCCGGCTGCGCGATCACGCCGTTCATCACCTCCCACGCCGCCTTCGGCTACCTGTCGGCCCGGTACGGACTCGAGCAGGTGGCGGTCCGCGGCCTTGAGCCGGACACCGAACCCACCGCAGCCCGGATCGCGGAAGTCCAGCGGATCGCAAGGGCCAACGGCGTGACGACCATCTTTTTCGAGACGCTGGTTTCGCCGGTCGTGTCCGAGAGCATCGCCAACGACCTCGGCCTGAAGACCGCGGTCCTTGACCCGCTCGAGGGGATCACCGCCGACTCCAAGGGGACCGACTACCTTGAGGTCATGCGTTCGAACCTGACGGCACTGCGAACTGCCAACCAGTGCACATGACGACCGGGTCACCTTCCACGACATCGGGCGACTCGGTCGTTCGGGCAGCGTCGGTGGACGTCACCCTGAACGGCATCCCGATCGTGCGCGGAGCCACCCTGGACATCGCCAAGGGCGAGGTGGTCGCGATCCTCGGCAACAACGGTTCCGGCAAGACAACCCTGATGCGCGCCCTGATGGGCCTGATTCCGCACCATGGGGAGATCGAGGTGTTCGGCACCCCCCTCGCCAGGTTCCGTGACTGGGTCCGCATCGGCTACGTCCCGCAACGGGGGAGCATCCTCGTCCAGCAGGCGACGGCCCGCGAAGTGGTCGCCAGTGGCCGGCTCGGACACCGGCGGTTCTTCCTGCCCGAATCAGCCGCCGATCGGAGGGCGATCGCCGATGCTTTGGCGGAGGTCGGCCTCGCCGACAAGGCGACCTACCCGTTCGTCCGGCTGTCCGGCGGACAGCAGCAGCGCATCCTGATCGCCCGGGCGCTGGCCACCGGCGCCGACCTGATGGCGTGGGACGAGCCCCTGGCAGGGGTGGACCACAAGACCCAGGAGTTGCTCGCCGGGGTGGCCACCCGGCTCAAGTCGAAGGGCACCACGATCGTGATGGTCCTGCACGAACTTGGCTGCTTCAGGAACCTGATCGATCGAACCATCGTGCTCGCGGACGGCCGTGTGATGCCACCGGGCTACAACCACCATGACCACGAGCATCCACACGCAGGCCATCGGGATGTCCACGGCGGCCACGAGGTCGATGAGACCGAGCGACCCCGCACCCACCGCACAGGACTCGAGGTCGGCTGATGGAGTGGCTCTCCCTCGAGTTCATGCAGCGGGCACTCCTTGCTGCCCTGATCACCGGTGCCACCGCCCCGGCGATCGGCACCTTCCTCGTCCAGCGGCGCCTCAGTCTGCTCGGTGACGGCCTCGGCCACCTCGCCGTCGCCGGCGTCGGTCTTGCCTTCCTCACCGGCACGGCCCCGCTGCCGATGGCGGTGCTGATCTGCGTGATCGGGTCGATCGGCATCGAGCTGCTGCGGGAGACCGGGCGCGCGAGTGGCGACGTCGGCCTGGCGATCCTGTTCTACGGAGGCCTTTCCGGCGGCCTGCTGCTGGCAGGACTCGCCGGTCAGGGCGCGGGGACGCTTGCCGGCTACCTGTTCGGATCCCTGCTCACGGTGAGCGCGGCCGACCTGTGGGTGATCGGCGGACTCGGCCTGGTGGTCCTCGCCGTGACCCTCGGACTGCTGCCCCAGCTGTTCACCGTCTCCGCGGACGAGCCGTTCGCCCGGTCGATCGGCCTGCCGGTGCGGCTGTTGAACATCGTCGTGGTGAGCCTTGCCGCGATCACCGTCACGGTGTCGATGCGCACGGTGGGGCTCCTGCTCGTCAGCGCACTGATGGTGGTGCCGGTGGCAACGGCAAACCACCTTGTCATCGGATTCCGCACCGGCCTGCTGACCGCGATGGGACTCGGGGCCTTTGCAGCGGTCGGCGGAGCAATCGGCTCCTACTACCTCAACACTGCCCCCGGCTCCCTGATCGTGGTCATCGCCATCGCCGTGTTCGCCCTCAGCTGGCCCATCTCCCAGGTGTTGCAGCGTCGCCACCGTCCGATCGTCGAAGTGGAGGACCCGGTCGACCCGATCGGGCACGAGCTGGCAGAGGCGCACCTGCACGAGCACAGCGAGGATTGCGGACACCTGGTCGTGCAGCACGCGGACCACCTCGACTATGTCCACGACGGCCACCGCCATGCGGCCCACGAGGATCACTATGACGAGCACTGACCTCGGCCGCCCGAACCCGAGGCAGACCCGGCAGCGGGCGGAGATCCGTCATGCCGTCGAGGCGCTTGCCAGCTTCGCCACCGCCCAGGAGGTGCACGACCGGCTGCGCCACGAGGGCTCCGGGGTGGGACTCGCAACGGTCTACCGGACCCTGCAGGCAATGGCCGGTGGGGGCGAGCTCGACTCGATCCGCAACCCCGACGGCCAGATCGCCTACCGCACCTGCTCGCCGGGCCACCACCACCACCTGATCTGCCGCACGTGCGGGCGGACGGTGGAGGTCACCGTGCCGCAACTGGAGCAGCTGGTGCGCGGGATGGCGTCCGATCACGGCTTCGCCAGGATCGACCACGAGGTGGAATTCTTCGGCGTCTGCACCACCTGCGCCACCGCCTGACCCTCCCCCATCCCCGACTTGTCAGAACCAGGGGGCGCTATAGCCTCCCGTGGTTCTGACAAGTCGGGGTGGGCGGGACGTGCGTCAGGGCTGCTCAGTGACCAGCGGCGGCACGAGGACGCCTCCGGCCGTCGGCTCCCCGGTACCGAGGGACGCGAGCAGGATGGCGGCCACCTGCTGGGTGGTCCCCGTGCTCGGCGACAGGGGATCGACGAAGTCGTGCATCCACTTCAGGCCGGGATCGATGAGTGCCTCGCCGAGGTAGGAGCAGTGGCGCTCGAACACAGCAGAGGTGAAAGCCTTGGCCGCGTCCTTCCTGATCGCGAAATCGCCGGGGTTGGTGATCAGCACGACACGCTCCAGGTCGTGGCCCACGCGGACGGAGCCGTCATCCAGCCACTCCGACAGGTGCAGGAACGACATGATGCCCGGCAGCGGGAAGCCGGGGTAGGCGTGCGGACTGCCCACGATCTTCGCCTTCACCCGCGGGTCCCACCACCAGTAGAGACGCGGCACGATCCGGGGGAACTTGACGAAGAGGCGCACCAGGGGGAGCGGGAACCCCACGGGGGCCACCAGCGGGGCGGCCAGCACCAGCCGGCTGACCTCCTCCCGGGTGGCAGCGGCCCAGCCGGCGATCGTCGCGCCGGCCGAGAGGCCCACCACCCACACGGGACCCCCGAACCCTGCTGCGATGTCGATGACGGCATTGAGGTGATCGACGAGCTCCCCGGGGGTCAGCTTCACCAGGTCGCGGTTCAGCACATCCTCTTCGCCGTGATAGGGCATCCGCGGCACCACCACGCGGTAGCCGGACGCCCGCAGTTCCTCTGCAACGGCGCGGAATTGCGACGGCGCGTTGGTGAAGCCGTGCCAGATCACGATGGTTGCGAGCGCGTCGCCGTCGGGTTCGAAGAGCCGGCTGCGCGTCGCCTCGGGTATTGCCTCGTCCAGCGCAGAAAGGGCTGCGAAGGCCGCCACGGCCTCCGCGTGGTTCGCCGTCGGCTGCGGGTGTCCCGGAGCGACTGACGCCAGCGGCATCAATCGACGGAACCAGGCCTGTTCCGGGGCCTGCTTTTCGGTGGTCATTGGCGGAGGCCCCGATCTCTGGTCGCGTTCAGCGGAGGCTAGCAGCCGGGCTGTCCGGCAAACCTAGTATTTCTGCCGCCACAGGCGCCAGACTGCGAAATGGCCGGAATCGGCCCCTTGGCCGGCACTAGAGTCCTCGGGGCGGATCCGCCGGTCCGCCACAATTGAACCGCAAAAGCGAAAGGCAGAAAATGCCGGAATTCTGGTCAGCACTGGGCAACACCATCTGGTG
Source organism: Propionicimonas sp. (assembly GCA_030158185.1). GTDB lineage: Bacteria > Actinomycetota > Actinomycetes > Propionibacteriales > Propionibacteriaceae > Propionicimonas. Next base: position 4,377 of record JAOATP010000215.1, on the reverse strand, counting down.
GGCCTTCTCCTTCCTCGTCTTGATCTCCTACCTGATGGTGCTCTTCTCGGTCATCGGTGACCTGTTCCGCGACCGCGAACTCAGCGGTGGAGCCAAGGCCGTCTGGATCTTCTGCCTGATCTTCTTCACGTTCATCTCCCTCCTCGTGTACCTGATCGTCCGCGGCAAGGGCATGAACGAGCGCGCGATCGCACAGGTCCAGCAGAACAAGCAGGCCGCTGACAGCTACATCCGTTCCGTCGCCGGCAGCCCGGCCGACGAGATCGCCAGCGCCAAGGCCCTGCTGGACGCCGGCACGATCACCGCAGACGAGTTCGCCTCCCTGAAGGCGAAGGCCTTGGCCTGAGTCCCTCTCCCCGGAGTTGTCAGACACTGAGGTCGCTATAGCGCCGCCAGATTCTGACAAGTCGGTAGGGGGGCTCTGAGCGCCACCGTCCAGCCGGGCGGTGGCGCTTATTCAATTTCTTGAGTTTGATAGAACATTCCGACATACCCGCCTGGGTATTTACGCGTGCGACTTATTGCATAAATTGCCTTGTGGGCGCGGAAGTGGAGCTGACGAGCAGAGGGAGTACATTTACCCCCGATACCCAGTAACCCCCAACGAAGGGTGGCCCATGGCCCGCGACATCACGGAGCTCCCAGACCTGGCTGCAGAAGGTGGGCGCGTCGCCCCGATCCGCTCGCGGATGCCGGTCTACGTCGATCTCCTTCCCCCGTGCAACAGCGGCTGTCCCGCAGGGGAGAACATCCAGGAGTGGCTCCGGCTGGTGAAGGCCGGCCAGGAAGAGGCCGCCTGGCGCGAGCTCGTGAAGAACAACCCCTTCCCCGCCATCCACGGCCGGGTCTGCTACCACCCGTGTGAAGCGGCCTGCAACCGGGTCGAACTCGACGGCTCCGTGTCCATCCACTCCGTCGAGCGCTACCTCGGTGACCTCGCGATCGAGAAGGGCTGGACCTTCGACAAGCCGCGCTTCTCCACCGGCCGCCGCGTCCTCGTGATCGGGGCCGGCCCCTCCGGGCTGAGCGCTGCCTACCAGCTGGCCCGGATGGGCCACGAGGTGGAGATCCGGGATTCCTCCGACTCCCCCGGCGGCATGATGCGCTACGGCATCCCGGAGTACCGCCTGCCCCGCGACATCCTGGACGCCGAGGTTGCCCGCCTCCTCGACATGGGCGTGCGGATCGTGAACAACTACACCGTCAAGGACCTGATGGCCGACCAGGCGGAGGGCGGCTTCGAGGCCACCTTCGTCGCCATCGGCGCACATCTCTCCAAGCGGGTCGACATCCCCAACCGCGACGCCTCCAAGATCATGGACGCGGTCAGCTTCCTGCGTGACGTCGCCTCGGGCGAGCGTCCGCTGATCGGCCGCAAGGTGGCGGTCTACGGCGGCGGCAACACGGCGATGGACGCTGCGCGCGTCGCCCGGCGACTGGGGGCGGAGGAGTCGATCATCGTCTACCGCCGCACCGAGGAGCAGATGCCGGCCCACGCCGAGGAGCGCGAAGGCGCCCTGCGCGAAGGCGTGAAGATGAACTGGCTTCGCACCATCAGCTCCCTCGACGAGGGCGACCTCACCGTCGAGATCATGGAGCTCGACGAGAGCGGCCGCGCCCACGGCACCGGCCGGTTCGAGAAGCTCGAGGCCGACACCGTCATCCTCGCCCTCGGCCAGGAGGCCGACTCCAACTTCCTGCGCCGCATCCCCGGCATGCACTTCGAGCACGACGTCGTGCAAGTGGATCCGCGCACCCTGATGACCGGCGTCCCCGGCATCTTCGCCGGCGGCGACGCCGTGCCGTCCGAGCGCACGGTGACCATCGGGGTCGGGCACGGCAAGCGCGCAGCCACCCAGATCGACGCCTGGCTTGCCGGCCGTGAGGCCGTCTCCCGCCCCAAGCACGACCTGGCCAGCTTCGACAAGCTCAACCTCTGGTACTTCGGCGACGCCCGCCGCAGCACCCAGCCGGAGCTCGAGCCCTCCGAGCGCGTCACCGACTTCGACGAGATCGTCGGCGGGCTCACCGACGAGCAGGCCCACGTCGAGGCGGCCCGCTGCCTGTCGTGCGGCAACTGCTTCGAGTGCGACGGCTGCCTCGGCGCCTGCCCCGAGGACGCGGTGATCAAGCTCGGCAAGGGCCTGAGATACCGGTTCGACTACGACAAGTGCACCGGATGCGCCACCTGCTACGGGCAGTGCCCCGTGCACGCCATCGACATGATCGAGGAAGTCCGATGAGCCGCATCATCATTGACGGCAACGAGGCTGCAGCCTCGGCGTCCTACCGGCTCAACGAGCTGTGCAGCATCTACCCGATCACGCCATCCTCGACGATGGCAGAGCTGGCGGACGAGTGGTCGGCCAAGGGCCAGCCGAACGTGTACGGGACCGTGCCGACCGTCATCGAGATGCAGTCCGAGGGTGGGGCAGCCGGAGCGCTGCACGGCGCCCTGCAGGGTGGTGCGCTCAGCACGACGTTCACCGCGTCGCAGGGCCTGCTGCTGATGATCCCGAACATGTACAAGATCGCCGGCGAGCTCACCTCGATGGTGCTCAACGTCGCTGCCCGCTCGCTGGCCGCACAGGGCCTGAGCATCTACGGCGACCACCAGGACGTGATGGCCGTACGCCAGACCGGGTTCGCGATGCTGAACTCGTCCAGCGTGCAGGAGGCCCACGACATGGCCGCCATCTCGCAGCTGGCCACGATGAAGTCGCGCGTCCCGTTCGTGCACTTCTTCGACGGCTTCCGCACCAGTCACGAGGAGAACAGCGTCGAGCTTCTCACCGATGCCGAGCTGCTGGAGCTGGTGCCCGAGCAGCTCGTGCGCGCCCACCGTGGCCGGGCCCTCTCGCCCGAGCACCCCTACATCCGCGGCACGGCGCAGAACCCTGACACCTACTTCCAGGGTCGCGAGTCCGTCAATCCGTACTACAACGCAGTACCCGGCATTGTCTCGGACGCGATGGACACTTTCGCCGGCATCACCGGGCGCGCCTACGACCTCGTCGAGTACTACGGCGATCCGGAGGCCGAGCGCGTCATCGTGATCATGGGCTCCGGGGCGCACACCGTCCGCAGCACCGTCGAGCACCTCGTCGCCCGCGGCGAGAAGGTCGGCGTCGTGCAGATCCGGCTGTACCGGCCGTTCCCGACGGCAGAGGTGCTCGCGGCGATCCCGGCCAGCACGCGCGCCCTCGCGATCATGGACCGCACCAAGGAGCCGGGGTCCGGCGGCGAGCCGCTGTTCCTCGACGTCGCTGCCGCGATGGGCGAGGCCTACGCCTCCGGCGCCAGGCTCTCGAACCATTTCGCCAGCGGGATGCCGCTGCTGGTGGGCGGCCGCTACGGCCTGTCCAGCAAGGAGTTCACGCCCGCCATGGTCGTCGGCGTCTTCGACGAACTCGCGCTGGCTTCCCCGCGTCCGCGGTTCACCATCGGCATCAACGACGACGTCACCATGCTGTCGCTGCCGTACGACCCGAGCCTCGACCTCGAGGACCCGGCAACGCTGCGGGCGGTCTTCTACGGGCTCGGCTCCGACGGCACGGTCGGCGCGAACAAGAACAGCATCAAGATCCTCGGCGGCATCGACAACACCTACGCGCAGGGCTACTTCGTCTACGACTCCAAGAAGTCGGGCTCGCGGACGGTGTCGCACCTGCGGTTCGGGCCCAACCCGATCGAGGCGCCCTACCTTGTGAGCCAGGCGGGCTTCATCGGCTGCCACCACTGGTCGATCCTCGAGCGGATGGACGTGCTCGAGTTCGCCCGTCCCGGCACGATCCTGCTGATCAACACGCCCCACGAGCCGAAATCGACCTTCGCTCACCTGCCGGAGCCGATGCAGCGCAGGATCATCGACCTCGGCATCGAGCTGTGGGCCATCGACGCCAACCTCGTCGCCCGCAAGGCCGGCATGGGCAAGCGCACCAACACGGTGCTGCAGACCTGCTTCTTCGCGATCAGCAAGGTGCTGCCGCGCGAGGAGGCCATCGAAGAGGTCAAGCGGACGATCCGCAAGACCTACGCACGCAAGGGCGCTGACGTCGTTGTCAAGAACGAGGCCGCCGTCGACGCGTCGGTGGAGCACCTGCACCGCGTCCCCGTCCCCGCTGCGACGGTCGGCGAGACGGGCATGATCCCGCCGGTGCCGGCCGACGCACCCGAGTTCGTGCGCAACGTGACAGCGTCCATGCTGCTCGGCACCGGTGACCAGCTGCCGGTGAGCGCGCTGCCGGTGGACGGCACCTACCCGTCCGGCACGACGAAGTACGAGAAGCGCAACATCAGCGACGTCATCGCAGAGTGGGACTCCGAGGCCTGCATCCAGTGCGGCAACTGCGCGTTCGTCTGCCCGCACGCCGTGCT
>JAOATP010000214.1:31473-33638 GCA_030158185.1 Propionicimonas sp. | reverse complement strand
TCGGGATCGGCAAGGACCAGCCCGACGCCCTCGTGCAGCGCGTGGTCTCGGTGGCGAAGAGGAACGGCAAGCCCGTGATGATGTGGCCCATCACCACGACAGCGGAGCGCGCGAGGGCGCTCGGTCTGGGCTGCCGGGGACTGATGACGTCGAACCTCCGGACGGTGCCTGGGACGCTTTTCTGAACGAGCCCGCGCGAATGGCCAGGCCCAGCGCGAGGATGCGCACGGTGTTGAACGCTGCCCCGACGAGGAAGTAGCGCATCGGGTCAGCCGCGTTCATGAGGATCTTCGACGGAAGCTCGATCCCGAGGGTCACGAGGACCAGTGCGACGAGGCTGAGCAGGAGTGCCTGCCTGAGCGGGCTCGTCTTCGGCAGCCACCCGGGCTGACGCACCAGTGCCCAACTCACCCCCAGGGCGATCAGGAGCCCGCCGGCCAGGGCCTCGACCAGCATCGGGACGTACGGGATCGAAAGGGCCGCCCGGTACTCCGCTGCGATCGGCGTGAGCGAAATCGCGAGGTTCGCCACCCAGAAGGCCAGCCCGCCGACGACGGTCAGCCTGAGGATGCGGCCCCAGCCCCCGGTCATCGTGGTGTGGCGCCGGTGCGGGCGGGGGAGAGCGGCAATCCCACCGGGAGGTCCTTCACTCCCCGGACAAGCAGCCACAGCGCAAGACCGACTTCTGCGAGCAGGCTCACGAACGTCCCCGGCGTCTTGATCGCAGGGTAGGCCGGCAGGAGGAAGGCCTGCAGGAACCAGACGAGTTCGGCGACGCCGTCCAGGATCAGCAGGCTGCCGAGGAGTCGTGGCAGGAACCCGGACCGGATCACCAGGTAGCCGAGGGGGAACAGCCACGTGCCGAAGAACAGCTGGGCGGTGACGAAGCCTGCTCGATAGACGTTGATGGCAACCAGGGCGAGGGGTTGGGCCTGCGCGGCGTCCAGGCCGCTGGCCGGGTCCATCACCTGGAGAGCGGTCAGCAGGTGCAGCAGGCTGGCGCACTGGATGGCGACTCCCGCGGCGTTGAGCAGGAGGAACAGCAGGGCCAGGTCGTGGTTCACCGTTCGCAGCAGGACGAACAGGCCCCACGCTGCCATCAGGAAGAGGAACGCGGACGTGAACGCGAGCACGAAGGCAAGGCGGAACGCCGGTGCATCGGCTGTCAGGGTGCCGTACACCTGCTGGGCATTGCCCAGGCCGATGTGGGCAAGGACGTCGGCGAGGACCGACGTCACGATGAACAGCAGGTAGGTGCCCCCGGTGATCCTCGCGAGGGTGGGCCCTGGAATCCGATCGGTGATCTCGAACGACATGTCGTGCTCCGCTTCGTTGCGGCTGTCGGGATGGCAACCTCGGGTGTACTGCGTACACCTCTTGGTTCCCAATCTAGGTGTACCGTGTACACCATGTCAACGTCGGGACGCAGGGAGACCCTCAGCCGCGTCCGCGTCCTCGCGGCAGCCATCGCGCAGGCCGATGCCGACGGCCTTGAGTCGCTGAACATGCGCGGCCTCGCACACGAGCTCGGGGTCGTGCCGATGGCCCTGTACAAGCATGTGGCGAACAAGGAGGACCTGCTCGACGGCATGATCGAGCTCGTCGTCGGCGAGATCGAGGCCACAGCCCGAACCGGTCGCTGGAAGCAGGACGTTCGCGCGCGCATCCTCGCTGCGCGCCGCTCGCTGCAGAGGCATCCATGGTCGCGTGCAGTGCTCGAGTCCCGCTCAGCGATGACGCCCGCCATGCTCGCCTACCTCAACGGGCTCACCGGCCTGTTCCTCGACGGCGGCCTCTCCGCCGATCTCACCCACCACGTCATGCATGCACTCGGCAACCGCATGTGGGGCTTCAGCCAGGAGCTCTTCGCTGCCACGCCACCGACCGACCCTTCCTTCAATACCCAGAAGGACGAGCTTCCGATGAGGTTCCCGCACCTGGCAGCAATCGCCCGCGCTGCGATGCACCCGGACCGTCCATCACAGGGTGGTCCTGGCTGTGATGACCAGGCCGAGTTCGAGTTCGCGCTGGACCTCCTCCTCGATGGCATGGAGACCCTGCATGCGCAGAACTGGACGTCCATCGCCTGACCGCCGGTGCTCCGCAGGGAATGTGGTTGACGTCGCCGAGGTTGGGCGGGTGTGACGACAATCGGATTCATCGGT
>JAOATP010000214.1:0-31373 GCA_030158185.1 Propionicimonas sp. | reverse complement strand
GTTACGGGGTGGTGTTGGTGAATGGCCGACGAACGGGCGATGATCGATACATGTCCCACGCCTGTCTAGAGAAGGCACCCCGCGATGAGGAGGCCTTCTGCCTCCAGACGCCGGGTCACCCGGGCACCCACCAGGCTTACGTGAGGGACTCCCTCATCGAGTGGGAGCCGCTCGCGATCGACGACTCGGAGCCCGTTGGCATGCAGTCCAGCAACGCCGCCTGACCTCCCCGGACCGACCCGGACCGACCCCCGGACAAGGCAGTGTGCCGGCAGTTGTCTCGACCGGCACACTTGGCCAGACGTGTGCCCGGGCAGACACCTGACTTGTGAATTCCCTTACCCGCCCAACGCAACAGCATGCCGAAGCGGCCGTACCAACTCGCACCTCTTCCGGCCGAGGCGCTACACCATCGGCCAGGGGACGCGGCGTCCGCTGCGGTCGGTGGGGTAGACCCCGGTGCGCAGCAGCCGGCGGACACGGCCCTGCAGCGCCTCGATCTCCGTGACGGTGATCAGCTCGTCAAGACCCGGGGGCAGGTCGTTCAGCAGCGGTGCGATGCCGCCCAGCAGCTCGGGCGGGACGGGGTCGCCGGCGAAGTCCCAGATGACCGTGCGCAGCTTGTCCTCCGCAGCGAAGCACAGCCCGTGGTCGATGCCCTTGATGCGGCCGTCCGTCCCGCGCAGCACGTGCCCGCTCTTCCGGTCGGCGTTGTTGGCCACCACGTCGAACGCCGCGAGCGCCCGCAGTTGTGTCCGCGTCTCCGGCACCCGGTCGTACAGCGTGAAGTAGTGCTCGGACGGGTCGGAGTCGATGTACAGCTGGAACGAGCCGACCCCCACCGGTGCGTCCTCCCTGACGATCGTCGGCGGCACCAGGTCCCAGCCCAGCCAGTCGCTCAGCAGGTAGGCCGCCGCCTCGTTGCGGTGCAGGCCGGGCTCGAAGTCCCACAGCGGACGCTCGCCGGTCAGCGGCTTGTAGACCGCCGCCAGCGCGTCGTCGCCGGTGCCCACCTCCACCAGCAGGGCGAGGTTGCTGCTCGGCACGATGCGTCCGATGATCTCCACCGGGCCGTCGTTCAGGATGCCCAGCGCGCGCTCGTCGGCGTCCGATGGGTGCTCGATCGGACGGGCGGGCACGGTTCAGCCCTCTGCAGCGAGGCCGGTCAGCGGGCCGGTCACGGTGTTCGTCGAGAGCACCTGCGGCGGGTAGCCCCTGGTGAACCGAAGGGCAGAGATCGAACCGGTGTCAACGACCACGCGTCCGAAGGCGTCCAGCGGGGCGCCGAGGGCGAACACAAGCCCCAGCCGGATCGGGTCGGAATGGCTGAAGCAGGCCACCGTCCCCCCGGGATGGGCGGCGTGCACCCGGTCGAGCACAGCCACCACCCGCGCCTGCAGCTCGGCGAGGCTCTCCCCGCCCGGGAAGCGGAAGGTGGACGGCGAGCCGTGCACGCCGCGCCACTCCTTGAGCCGTGCCAGCGACGCCAGCGTCTTTCCGGTCCACTCGCCCACGTCGGCCTCCAGCAGGCCCGGCTCCTCGATCAGCGTCAGCCCCTTCGCGGCAGCCGTCGGGGCTGCGGTCTCTCGCGCGCGCTCCAGCGGGGAGGTGTAGATCGCGTCCAGCTTCAGCGAGGCGAGGCGCTCGGCCACCGCGGCAGCCTGGGCCTGGCCGGCCTCGGAGAGGTGCAGTCCGGGCGCGCGGCCCGGCATCACCTGCCCCGTTGTCGGGGTGGCACCGTGCCGCACGAGGAGCACGAGCGTGCCCTGCGGAGCCCTCCGGGTTGCCATGGCGTGGAGCGTAGCCCCTGGCTCCATCTGCGCAAGTGGGCAGGTCTTTGCGGGTCCGCGGTGTTGGTGCCCGGGGTTAGCGTGAGGTTGTGAGCGAACCCCCTGCCATCAGAACCCTCGGCGAACTGCGTGCCTCCGGCCATGTGCACAGGCACCTGCACACCGAGATCCGCGACAACCTGCTGGCCAAGCTCGCGTCCGGTGAGAACCCGTGGCCGGGCATGCACGGCTTCAGCCGCACGGTGCTGCCGCAGCTGGAACGGGCCCTGATCGCGGGCCACGACGTGGTCCTGCTGGGCGAGCGCGGGCAGGGCAAGACCCGGCTGCTCCGGTCGATGGTCGGCCTGCTGGACGAGTGGACGCCGGTCATCGAGGGCGCAGAGCTGGGGGAGCACCCCTACGACCCGATCACCCCGGCCTCGCGTCGCAGGGCCGCAGCTGAGGGGGATCAATTGCCGATCTCCTGGCGTCACCGTTCGGAGCGGTACTCCGAGAAGCTCGCCACCCCTGACACCTCCGTTGCCGACCTCGTCGGCGACGTCGACCCGATGAAGGTGGCAGAGGGACGCCAGCTGGGCGACCCGGAGACGATCCACTACGGGCTGATCCCGCGCTCGCACCGCGGCATCGTCGCCATCAACGAACTGCCCGACCTTGCCGAACGCATCCAGGTGTCGATGCTCAACGTCATGGAGGAGCGCGACATCCAGATCCGTGGCTACGTGCTGCGGCTGCCCCTGGACGTGCTCGTCGTCGCCTCGGCCAACCCGGAGGACTACACCAACCGCGGACGCATCATCACGCCGCTGAAGGACCGCTTCGGTGCCGAGATCCGCACCCACTACCCGATCGAGCTGGAAGACGAGATCGCCGTGATCACCCAGGAGGCCAAGCTGGTGGCGGCCATCCCCGCTCCCATCATGGACATCCTCGCCCGCTACACGCGGGCGCTGCGCACCTCGCAGGCGATCAACCAGCGCTCCGGCGTCTCTGCGCGGTTCGCGATCGCCGGTGCGGAGACCGTCGCCGCCGCTGCCCTGCACCGGGCAACGTCCCGCGGCGAGGCCGAGGCGGTGGCACGGATCGTCGACCTCGAGGCCGCCGTCGACGTGCTCACCGGCAAGCTCGAGTTCGAGTCCGGCGAGGAGGGACGCGAGCCAGAGATCCTCGCCCATCTGCTACGGACAGCCACAGCGGAGACCGTCCGGGCGGGCTTCCGTGGCATCGACCTGGGGCCGCTGGTCGGCGCGCTCGACGGGCACACCACGGTGACCACCGGCGAGCAGGTGACGGCGCGCGAGTTCCTCACCGGCCTGCCGTCGCTGGACGGCGCGGACGTCTACGACCAGATCTGCGAGCGGTTCGACGCCACCACGGACGGCACCCGCGCCAGTGCCATCGAACTCGCCCTCGAGGGGCTCTACCTCGCCCGCCGGATCTCGAAGGAGTCCGACGACGGCCAGACGATCTACGGATAGGCAGCCATGCCCCGATCACGTTCGCGCTACGGGCGCTACGTCGACGGTCCTGACCCGTTGGCGCCTCCCGTCGACCTTGCCGAGGCCCTCGAGGCGATCAGCGAGGACGTGATGGCCGGCTACTCCGCCGAACGTGCACTGCGCGAGTTCCTGCGCCGCGGCGGACGCAACTCCGAGGGCCTGGACGATCTGGCCGGACGGGTGCAGGCCCGTCGGCGCGAGCTGCTCGACCGCAACAACCTCGACGGCACCCTCGCGGAGGTGAAGGAGTTGCTGGACACCGCCGTTCTTGAGGAACGCAAGGAACTGGCCCGCGACATCAGCCTCGACGACCTTGATCGCGACTTCCGCGAGCTGCAGCTGTCGAACCTGCCCGAGTCGACGGCTGCCGCTGTCAGCGAGCTGGCGACCTACGACTGGCGCTCGAAGCCCGCGCGGGAGGCCTACGACAAGATCAAGGACCTGCTGGGACGCGAGCTGCTCGACCAGCGTTTCGCCGGCATGAAGGAGGCGCTGGAGAACGCAACGGATTCCGACCGCCAGGCGATTGCCGAGATGCTCAAGGACCTCAACGAGCTGTTGGCGGCGCATCGTCGCGGCGAGGACACCGATGCCGACTTCTCCGAGTTCATGGACAAGCACGGCGACTTCTTCCCCGAGAACCCGCAGAACGTGGACGAGCTCATCGACGCCCTCGCCAACAGGGCGGCCGCGGCCCAGCGGATGCTGAACTCGATGACGCCCGAGCAACGCCAGGAACTGATGCAGCTGTCGGCGCAGGCGTTCGGGTCGCCGGAACTGATGGCCCAGCTGGGGCAGCTGGACGCGAACCTGCAGTCGTTGCGCCCGGGCGAGGACTGGTCGGGCTCGGAGCAGTTCGGCGGTGACCAGGGCCTCGGTCTGGGTGACGGCACCGGCGTCCTGCAGGACCTCGCGGAGCTCGACTCACTCGCCGCCCAGCTGGGGCAGGGCTACGGCGGTGCCCGGATGGACGACATCGACCTGGACGCGCTGGCCCGCCAGCTCGGCCCCGACGCAGCGGTCTCTGCGCGGACGCTGGCAGAACTGGAGAAGGCGCTGCGCAATGCCGGCTACCTGAGCCGCGGCTCCGACGGGGCCCTGAAGCTCTCGCCCCGCGCGATGCGCCAGCTCGGCAAGACGTTGCTGCAGGAGGTGTCCGACCGGCTGAGTGGACGCACCGGGCAGCGCGACACCCGGCTCTCCGGCGCCGCCGGGGAGCTCACCGGCTCGACCCGGCAGTGGTCGTTCGGCGACACCGAACCCTGGGACGTCACCCGCACCATCCTCAACGCGATGCGCCGCGACGCCGCAGATGAGAAGACGGTCCCTGAGGAGGGAGCGCAGCGACCGTCACGAAGGGCCGCCGCGCGCATGCACATCCACATCGACGACGTGGAGATCGTCGAGACCGAGACCCGCACGCAGGCCGCGGTCGCACTGCTGGCCGACACGTCGTTCTCGATGGCTGCGGAAGGACGCTGGCTGCCGATGAAGCGGACGGCGCTGGCGCTGCACCACCTGGTGTCGACACGGTGGCGTGGCGACCAGCTCGACCTGATCACCTTCGGCAGGTACGCCGAGTCGGTGGCCGTCGAGCACCTGGTCGGGCTGCCGGCCCTGCGCGAGCAGGGCACGAACCTGCACCACGCCCTGTTGCTGGCCGAGCGCATGTTCCGCAAGAACCCGACCATGCAGCCGGTGGTGCTGATCGTCACCGACGGCGAACCGACGGCCTACCTCGCACCCGACGGGGATTCACTGTTCAGCTACCCGCCGAGCCTGCCCACGCTGCGCGCGACAGTGGCCCAGCTCGACCGGGTGCGCCGGCTGGGCGCACGCATCACGTTCTTCCGGCTCGGGGACGACCCGGGCCTGGAGAGTTTCGTGCGGCAGATGGCCGACAGGGTGGATGGACGCGTGGTCAACCCCGACCTGGACGATCTGGGCGCAGCCGTGGTGTCCGAATACCTGAGCGCCCGCCGTGCCGATATCGGCAACTACTGGGGCGCCTGAGCAGCTACGACTGGGCGTCGACCAGGGCGTGGCGCGGAAGCGCTCGCGACTGCGGGCGAACGACGTGCCACCACGTCATGCCGCCACCGAGTGCACGGCGTGCAACGGTGGATTCCGCAGTGGGGCGCGCCGTGGCGGTAGCAACGCTTGAAGAGATCATCGGACGACTCCAGTACTAGGGGGGTGAGTAGGGCGGAAGGCCGAGCGTTGCGAGCAACGCTCGTGGGGGGTGTGCGATCCACGATCGGTTCGTCGGGACAACTGTGGCACAAGCGGGCCTTCTGAGGCTACGAATTCCCCATATCAGCTTCCCTGCCCCGATGGCCGTGGTCGCAGGGCGGTCGCAGCTATCCGCCGGTTCCTGGTCTGTTCCCACCCCGCTGAACAAGGCCGGTCTCGTAGGCAATGACGACGAGTTGGGCCCGGTCGCGGGCATCGAGTTTGGTGAGGAGCCGGCTGACATGGGTCTTTGCCGTGGCGTAGCTCATGAACAGCTCGGCAGCGATCTCGACATTGGAGCTTCCACGAGCGACAGCCACCAGTACTTCGGTCTCCCGATCGGTGAGCTGGGCGAGATCGGGAGGCGGGCCGTTGTCTGCGGGGACGCGGCGGACGAACTCGGCGATCAGCCGCCGGGTGGTGGTCGGTGCGAGCAGCGAGTCTCCGCCGGCGATAACGCGAATCGCATCGAGGAGTTCCTCGGGTGCGGTGTCCTTGAGCAGGAAGCCGCTTGCCCCTGCACGCAGCGCGCCGTAGGCGTACTCGTCGAGGTCGAAAGTGGTGAGGACCAGCACGCGGGTCGATGCCGTTGCCGGATCCGTGGTGATGCGCCGCGTGGCGTCGATCCCGTTCAACTCCGGCATGCGCACGTCCATCAGCATGACGTCGGGGTGCTCGAGCCTGGCCAGCTCCACGGCGCCGGTGCCCGTGGCGGCCTCGCCGACGAACTCCAGGTCTTCGCAGGACCGGATCAGGACCCCGAACCCCACCCGGACCAGCGGGTGGTCGTCAACCACGGCGACCCGGATCATTGCTTGCCGCCGGTCGGGAGCTCGACGCGAAGCCGGTAGCCACCGTCGTCCGACGGTGCGGCTTCCATCGAGCCGCCCCAGAGCTGGACCCGTTCGCGCATGCCCTGGAGGCCGTGTCCGGTGCCGCCGCTGCCGGCGAGCTTGTGGCCGGGACCGTTGCGCACCTCGATCCCGAGTCGACCGGGGGTGTGCTCAAGAAGCACCCGGGCCGGTGCGCCGTGCGCGTGCCGGACGGCGTTGGCCAGACCCTCCCGGATCACGGCGCAGGCCGCGAGTTCGACGCCGGCGGCCAGGGGTTCGGCCTGGCCGGTCTCATCGATCTCCACCGGGACACCGCTCATCCTCGTGCGGTCGAGCAGTCGTGGCAGATCAGCGAGGCTGGTGCGTGGCTCGTAGTCGACCGTGTCGCTGTCGCTGCGCAGGACCCCCAGCATGCTGCGGACCTCCTGGAGGGCCTCGCGACTGGTGGTGGCGATGGCGTCCAGCGCGCGACGGGCCTCGTCCGGATCCGAGGCGGACACATGGCTGCCCACCCCGGCCTGGACGGCGATCACGCCGAGGGAGTGGGCCACCACATCATGCAGTTCGCGGGCGATCGTCAACCGCTCCTCGGTCACCTGCTGCCGGGCGAGCTCGGCCTGCTGGACGGTCAGCAGGGCTGCCTGCTCCTCCGCCAGCTCGATGGCTGCGCGCCGGGCGCGCGCCGAGCGTCCGAGTGCGAAGGAGGTTGCGAACAGCACCATGTTCTCGAGCAGCTGCATCGGGTTGAGGTGCTGGGGCCAGAGAAGGCTGACCACCACCAGCGTGCCCGTGATGACGGTGAGGCCCACGGCCAGCCGACGGGTCGAGGACCAGGCGCCGACGGTGTAGCAGGCGATGAACAGCCCGGCACCCAGCACACCGGGGGTGAAGCCGGTCCAGACGAGGGCGACGATCGGCGCCGCGGTCAGGACCAGCACCAGCAGCGGCGCCCGCTGACGGAACGCCAGCGGCACGATCCCGGCGACGACCAGCGCCCAGATCGGAGCGGGCACCCCCGCGCCGCCGGGCGCCGCCGGGTGTGTGGCCACGCTGAGCAGGGCGACCGCCAGCAGCAGGGCGGCCAGCAACGCGTCCGACAAGTCAGGGTGCGTCCGCGTGAACCGCTGTATCTCCCGCCACTTTTCGAGCACACAGCGAACGTATCCGCTGGAGCCTTGCCGGGTCGTGGATCTGCGGAATGAACCCTGGCTACAGCTGGGGATGTACGCGCACCCGGTCGTCCGGTCCGCAGCGGCAGTCGACTCGGCTACCTCGGCCCGACGCGGCACCGGTAGCGGTTCGCCGACGATGGCTGTGGCCCGAAAGTGGCGCCCGGAGTGGCCGGCGCCGGGCCATCGACCCAGGAGATGAACTGACAATGACGCTGCTCGAGAAGCCCGTCACCGCGACTCCCGCCCCGGTGGCAGTCAGGAGGGACGGCAAGGAGCGATGGACGCGATACCTCGGCGCCGCAGCGCTGGTCGCCGGTATCGGGGTGGCCGGTGGGCTGTGGACCCCGCGCGGACCGGTGACTGTCACCGAGACCGTGGCAACGATGCTGCTCGCGATCGTCGCCGGGGTGGGCGGGGGCTGGCTGCTGCGCTCCCGGCCGGGCGTCCTTGCCCTGCCGATCCTCTACGCGGTCGCCTTCGAGGTGACCCGGTTCCCCGCTCAGGGACCGACCGTCGACATGCTGAACGTCAGCGGTATGTACGGGGTGCTGGCAGCGGTGGCCGGCCGCGGGGTGCACGGCCTGCTCGTCTTCCCTGCCCTGGTGGCCGGAGGGCTTGTCGGAGGAGCGATCGCCCGCCGGTCCGGACGCCTGACCGGTGGTCGACGGGTGCTGGAGGTGGCCTCCATCGGGTTGGGGGCGCTGGCTGTCGTCGCCCTGGGGATCACTGTGCTGATCCCGGCGCGCACCGAGCCGATTCGTGGCGCCGACGGCACGGTGCTGCCGGGTAGCGTCGCCGAGTTGACCCGGGTCCCGGTGACCGGCGGTGAGCTGAACCTGATGATCCGCGGGACCAGCGGAACGAACCCCGTCCTGCTGTTCCTTGCCGGTGGTCCCGGAGGCAGCGAGTTCGGTGCGATGCGACGCCATGGCGAGGAGCTCGAGCGTGACTTCGTGGTCGCGACCCTCGACCAGCGGGGGACGGGGTCGTCCTACGACCAGCTGGAGCCGTTGGCCACCCACACGCTGGCCAACGCCGTGACCGACGTGATCGAGGTCACCGAGTACCTGCGCGGCCGCTTCGGCCAACAGAAGGTGTACCTGGTCGGCCAGTCCTGGGGAAGCTTCCTCGGGGTGCTCGCAGCCGAGCAGCGGCCGGACCTGTTCGCCGCGTTCGTCGGTGTGGGGCAGATGGTCGACCTGGCCGAGACGGACCGCATCTTCTATGACGACACCCTCGCCTGGGCCCGGGACCGCGGGAACACCGGGTTCGTTGCGCAGCTGGAGGCGGCCGGCCCGCCGCCATACGCGAACCTTCTCGACTACCCGATGGTCTTCGCCCACGAGCAGCAGGTGTACGGCTACGACCACTCCGCCAACGCGGAAGGCGCCGGCCAGATGCTGGAGAACCTCCCGGTGAGCGAGTACAGCCCGCTCGACACGGTGAACATCGTGCGAGGCCTGCTGGACACCTTCGCTGCGCTGTACCCCCAACTACAGGACCAGGATCTTCGCAGGAGCGCAGCTGAGCTGGAGGTGCCGGTCTACCTCGCCGAGGGACGCTTCGAAGCCAGAGGTCGCAAGGACCCCGCACGGGACTGGTTCCAGCGACTCCAGGCGCCGGACAAGCGGTGGGTGGAGTTCGAGACCTCAGGCCACCGGCCGCTGTTCGAGCAGCCAGCGGAGTTCGCCCGACTCATGCGGACGGTCATCTCTGAGCGCTGACCGCTGCGCCGACGAGAATAATCTGCAGCTGGATGCTCCGATCCTTGCCCGCTTGGCCGATCGGGGGCATCTGGCTGCAGATTCGTCCCGCGACCCCCGCCGAGACAGAGTTGGCCCGGCGCACCGCGGTCGCTATCCTCGCCGCATGCGTAGCGACCGAATGTGTGGCCTGTCCGTGGCCCTGTTCCGTGTCGGCTGTTGTTGTTGCTGATCCAGCCAACTGTGGGCTCCCATGCCCGACCCAGCCTGAAGGCCCAGGGATCGTTGTGCGCCCTGCGATCGTTGAACCCAGTAACTGACTGACCAGGAAGTGACCATGTCCTCGCTCAAGACCCGCCGCCGTCCCGTCGCGCTGCTCGCAGCAGCAGCCGCAGCCCTGATCTCGCTCGCCGCCTGCTCCGCAGCGCCGGCCGCCACCACCGCAGGCCCGGCAACGGCGACCACTGCCGCCAGCCCGGTCAAGGGCGGCACCATCACCTTCGGACGCGCGGCCGCCACGACGTCCTTCGACCTGAACAACCAGATCACCGCCAACAACGCCTTCGCCATCGACAAGGTGTTCGAGCCGCTGGTCTCCTTCGACACCGAGGGCAAGATCATTCCCTGGCTGGCTGAGAAGTGGACGGTGAGCGACGACCTGCTCACCTATACGTTCACCCTGCGCAGCGGCCTGCAGTTCTCCGACGGCACCCCGGTGACCGCAGCTGATGCGAAGTTCTCCCTCGACCGGCACATCACGGTGCAGGGCCCGCTGCCGCTGGCTGCGCCGATCAAGGCGATCACTGCCACCGATGGCCAGACGCTGACGATCACGCTGAAGAACGCCGACACCCCGTTCCTCTCCGAGCTCACCGGCTTCTCCAACGGCGTCTTCCCCAAGGATTTCGGGGGGAGGACCGAGAAGGAGTTCTTCTCACACCCGATCGGCACCGGCCCGTGGGTCGTGGACGCCTGGGATCCCAGCGGCGACACCACGTTTTCCGCCAACACCCACTACTGGCAGGCCGGCAAGCCCTACGCGGACAAGCTGGTCTACAAGGTGGTGGCCGACGACACCCAGCGCATCCAGCAACTGCAGGCCGGCCAGCTCTCCGGCATCGAGGAGGTGGCACCCGCCACCATCGCCCAGCTCAGCGCGGATGCCAACGTCACCGTGTCGCAGCTCGGCTCGTGGGAGGTGGAGCAGGTCTTCTTCAACACCCAGAACCAGTACTTCGCCGACGAGCACGTCCGCCGGGCCATCGCCCTCTCGCTCAATCGGGATGGCATCACGCAGGCCGTCACGTTCGGCGCTGCGCAGACGGTGAAGACGCTGATCCCGCCGACCATCCAGTACTCGGCCGACGTGAAGGCCCTGGACAACGACCCGGCAGCGGCGAAGACAGAGCTCGCAGCGTCGAAGTTCCCGCAGGGGTTCACGGCGACGCTCCTGATCGCTTCCGGCAACTCCGTCCGCACGCAGGAGGCCCAGATCATCCAGGAGGCCGTCAAGCCGCTGGGCATCACCCTCAAGATCGAATCCATCGAGCTCAACGCCTTCCGCGAGCGTTTCTTCGCCTACAAGTTCGACGCGATGATCAACTCCGGCCAGAGCGACGCGCCCGACCCCGACGGCCTGATCGCCTTCCAGACCGACCCCGAGGGCTTCAGCAAGTCGTTCTGGACGCACTACACCAACGACCAGGTCACCACGCTGGCCGAGCAGGGCCGGACAACGCCGGACGGTGACGCGCGCGCAGCGATCTACGCCGAGATCCAGCAGATCCTCGCCGACGAGGTGCCCTACATCCCGATCTACAACACCAGGAACGTTGTGGCATCGCTGGCGTCCGTCCACGGCCTCACGCCGCGGATCAACGGCAGCGTGCTGTTCCAGGACGTCTGGCTGCAGAAGTAGCCGGGCCCAAGGGACGACAATCTGCACATGCGCTGGTTCGGACGCTCACTGCTCGCCGCCATTCCGGTGGCACTCGGCGTGGTGGTCTGCGTCTTCCTGCTGCTGCGGATCGTCCCCGGGGATCCCGCCCGGATGATCCTCGGCGAGCAGGCGACCACCGCGTCGATCGACGCCCTGCGCGAACAGCTGGGGCTGAACCTTCCTGTGGGCCAGCAGTTGTGGGCCTACCTGGTCGGCGTGTTCACCCGTGCAGACATCGGGACGTCACTGGTCACCGACCAGCCGGTCCTCGGGCTGATCGCGAGCCGGGTGGGGGTGACCCTGCTGCTCGTCGGCCTTGCCGTGGTGTTCACGGTGCTGATCGCCGTGCCCCTTGCGTTGGTCGCTGCCACCCACAAGGACGGCGCGCTCGACCACGTCGTGCGGATCTTCCCGACCATCGGCATGGCGATGCCGGCGTTCTGGGTGGGCCTGATCCTGATCCTCGTGTTCGGGGTCGGGCTGCGCTGGCTGCCGGTCGGCGGCATCGGCAGCAGTCCGGCCGATCCGCTGCGCAGCCTCGTCCTGCCCGCCCTCACGGTGGCCATCGGCATGTCGCCGCCGCTGATCCGGTCGTTGCGCGAACAGCTGCTCGAGGTGCTGGACGCGGACTTCGTCGTCACCCTGAGGGCCGCACGGCTCGGCTCGGTCGGCATCCTCGTGCGGCACGTGCTGCGTAACGCGGCCGTGCCCGCGGTGTCACTGCTCGGCGTCAACGTCGCCTACCTGCTGGGCGGGACGCTGGTGATCGAGAAGGTGTTCGCCATCAACGGCATGGGGGCCCTGCTGTTCAGCTCGATCAGCACCCGCGACTTCCCCGTTGTGCAGGGCATCACGCTGGTCAGCGCCCTCGGCGTCGTGGTGATCTCGCTGGTCACCGATCTGCTGGTGGCTGCCCTCGACCCGCGAATCCGGGCAGCGTGAGTACCGATCGGGTCGCCGCCCCCGTCGTCGCGGCCCCGCGTCCGTTCGTACGGTGGTTGCGCCGTGCCCGCCGCAGCCCTGCCCTCATCGCGGGCGCGTTCCTGCTCACGTTCATGGTGGCGATCTCGGTGCTGGCGCCGCTCGTCGCGCCCTACGACCCGGAGACCCAGAACCTCGGGGGTGGCCTCGCCCCGCCGTCCGCGTCCCACTGGTTCGGGACCGACCAGCTGGGACGCGACATCCTCTCCCGCGTGATCTGGGCCGGGCGCACCGACCTGCGGATCGCCGTCGTCGCAGCGATCATCCCGTTCGTCACCGGCCTGGTGGTCGGGCTGGTCAGCGGGTATGCCGGCGGCCGGATCGACTGGGTGATCGGCCGCATCGTCGACACGTTCGTCGCCTTCCCGTTCTACGTGCTGATCATCGCGATCGTGTTCGCCGTCGGCACCGGCGAGAACGGCATCTTCATCGCCTACGCCCTTGTCGGCTGGATCAGTTCTGCCCGGGTGATCCGCGCCAAGACGAAGGCGCTGTGCCGCGAGGGCTGGGTGGGCGCTGCGTACGGTGGCGGCCTTTCGCATCCGCGGGTGGTCGCCCGGCACCTGCTGCCGAACGTGCTGCCGCAGGCCGTCGTGCTGCTGATGACGGAGATCCTGCTGATCATGGTCGCCGTCGTCACCCTCGGCTACCTCGGGCTCGGGGTGCAGCCGCCGACGCCCGACTGGGGAACCATGATCAGTGACGGGCAGCTGTTCCTCGCCACCAAGTGGTGGATCCCCTCGCTGCCCGGTCTCGCCGTCGTCGCCACCGGCGTCGGGCTGTCGCTGCTCGGCGACGGGCTCGCGGATGTATGGAGGCTGAAATGAGCGTCGGCGTGGGCGGCCTCGCCGTTGACGGGCTGCGGATCTCGGGCGAGACGGAGCTCGTGCACGGCGTCGACCTGGCGCTGGCGCCGGGCGAGGCGCTCGGCATCGTGGGGGAGTCGGGTTCCGGCAAGACGCTCACGCTGCGTGCGGTGATGGGGCTGCTGCCGCGCGGGCTGCGGGTCTCGGGCGGCACGGTCGAGGCCGGGGGACGGGTCGCGATGATCTTCCAGGACCCGCTCAGCTACCTCGACCCGATGACCCGGGTGGGCAACCTGCTGGCGGAGGTCTGCCGGGCGCAGGGTGGCTCGGTTGCCTCGGCCCGGGCCCGGGCGCGGGAGCTGTTCGTCGCCGTCCGGCTGCCCGACCCGGACACCCTGATGCGCCGCTACCCCCACCAGCTGTCCGGCGGGCAGCGCCAGCGTGTGCTGCTGGCGATCGCGCTGGCAGCCGAGCCGGACATCCTGCTGTGTGACGAGCCGACCACGGCCCTCGACGTGACCGTCCAGGCCGAGGTGCTGGCGCTGCTGGCGGAGCTGCGGGCCAGCCGGGGGCTTTCGCTGCTGTTCGTCAGCCACGACCTGGCCGTTGTGGCATCGCTGTGCGACCGGGTGGTGGTCTTCCGCGACGGGCTGGCTGTGGAGACCGGGCGCACCGGCGACATCGTCAACCGGCCGAAGCAGCCCTACACCAGGGCCCTTGTGGACGCGGTGCTGCCGCTGCCGGCGCTGGCGGAGGTGGGTCGTGAGTAGCGGACTGGAACTTGTCGACGTCGGCGTCGCCTACGGGCCGACAAGGGTGATCGACGCGGTCAGCCTGCAGGTCGCCCCAGGGCGGATCGTCGGGCTGGTGGGCGAATCGGGCTCGGGCAAGACGACCCTCGCCAAGGCGATCATCGGATCGGTTCCGCTGGCCTCCGGCAGCATCCGGCTGGACGGGGTGGAGCTGCGCTCCGGGCACCGCAGCCGGGAGGAGCGCCGCGCCGTCCAGCTCGTGCAGCAGGACCCGTTCGCCTCGCTGAACCCGGCCCTGACCATCGGCTCCGTGCTGGACGAGCTGCTCCGCGTCCACGGCCTCGGCGCTGCCCCATCCCACACCCACCCCCAAGCTCCCGAAAAGCGCCCTCGCTCCCGAAATATCGGGAGCAAGGGCACTTTTCGGGAGCTTGGCGACCGGGGCAGTCGGCGGGCACGGTCCGCTGAGCTGTTGGGGCTGGTGGGGCTGGAGGCGGAAGCCCTCGACCGGTACCCGCGGCAGTTCTCCGGGGGGCAGCGCCAGCGGATCGCGATCGCGCGGGCACTGGCCGTCGAGCCGGCCGTGCTCGTTGCGGACGAGCCGACGAGCTCGCTGGATGTGTCGGTGCAGAAGACCGTGCTGGAGCTGCTGTCGGAACTGGCTTCACGGATGAACCTCGCGACCCTGTTCATCTCCCACGACCTGTCGGTGATCAACGCCGTCTGCGATCACGTCGCGGTGCTGCAGGGCGGTCGGCTGGTGGAGGTCGCCCCGTCCGGCCGGTTCTTCACCCACCCCGAGCACCCCTACAGCCGCGCGTTGCTGGAAGCCGTTCCACGCATCGTGAAGGAGACGCCGTGAGCGCCCTCGACGCAGGCGCCCTGCTCGACCAGCCCCTGCTGCAGCCGTCGGAGGTCGTCGAGCTCGAGGGTCTGCTCGCTCAGACGCTCCGGACCGGAGGTTCCGTGGTGCTGTGCCAGGCGGAGGCTGTCACGCTGCTCGAAGCGGTGGCCAGCGGCGTCGCCGGACCGGGCAACCGCGTGCTGAACGTCGTCACCGGTCCGTACGGTGCGCTGTTCGGAGGGTGGCTGCGGCGCACGGGTGCAGAGGTCTTCGACCTCGTCGCCGGCCATCACGGCTTGTCGGAGGGCTCCTTCCGGAAGTCGCTGGCCGGCATGGACACCGTCGCCCTCACCCAGGCCGAAGCGGCGACGGGCGCAGACCTCGAGCTGGCCGGGCTTCTGAGGGTGGCCGGCGAGCTGGGCGTGCTGACCGTCGTGGACGCCGTCGCGGCGATCGGGGCGGAACCGATCGCCGTCGACGACTGGGGCATCGACGTCGCCGTCATCGGCGGCCAGAAGGCGCTCGCCGGGCCGGCAGGGGTGAGCGCTGCCGCGATCAGCGAGCGTGCCTGGCGACGCATCGAGAACAATCCCGCAGCGCCACGATCGTCGACGCTCTCCGTGCTCGACTGGGCCGACGGCTGGCTGCGGACCGACCGCTCGCGGATTCCCGGCACCCCGTCCGTCCTCGAGACCCGGGCGCTGCTCGCAGCCCTGCGACGGGTGCACGCAGAAGGCCTCGACGCCGTCGAACGGCGGCACCGCAGGGCACGGGCCGCGACGCTGGCCGCCGTGGGCGCGCTGGGGCTGCGTCCGTGGGCAGCGGAGGGACGGCGCGCTGCGATCTGCACGTCGGTGGCGCTGCCGGAGGCGGGTCCAGGCCTCGCCGGTGTCCTGCAACCCGGTGTACTGGAGCCCGGGGCGCTCCTCGCTCCCGGTGACGGGCCGCTGGCCGGCGAGCTGTTCCGCGTGAACCACTACGGCCGGGCTGCCGAGCTCGGCATGCTGCTGGCGGGGATTGACCGGTTGGCCGAAGCACTCGGCGTCCCGGGAGAGCGGGAGGCGGCGCGGCAGGCGGCCGGCACCGCGTGGGAGGAGACCGCATGAGCGGCGCACAGCTCGAGAACGCGCAGGTGCTGGGGGCCGACGGCACCTTCCGCACCGGTTCAGTGATCCTGACCGACGGTGCCTTCGGTGGCGAGGAGGATGCTGCTGCGGTCGTCGAGAGGTTCGACGCCACCGGGCTCTGGCTCACGCCGGGCTTCGTCGACGTCCACACCCACCTCGCGTGGCGGGCGTTCGACGCCGCGGTTCGCCAGCGCCTCACCCCGGGCGAGCAGGCGCGCGACGTCCGGCTCAACGCGGGCCGGACGCTGGCGGCGGGCGTCACCAGCATCCGGGACGCCGGCGGGCTGACCGCTCCGCTGGCGCAGGAGGTCGGCGGGCTGCGGGCTGCGCTCAGCGTCCAGCTGCTCGGGGCGGAGGACGCCCGTGGCCCGGCCCACCTGCGGGGACGGGTGCAGGAACTGGCCGACGCCGGCGCGGCCTGGATCAAGGTGGTCGCCACCGGCGGTGTCGGGGCAGGGGACGCCGTTCTCGTCCCGGTGTTCGACGAGCTCGAACTGAAGGCCATCCATGTCACGGCTGCGCGACTCAACCTGCCGGTGATGGTGCACGCCTGGGGCGGGCCCGCGCTCACCCAGGCGCTGGAGTTCGGGGCAGCCAGCATCGAGCACGCCGTGCTGATCACCGACGACCAGTGCCGGCTCGCCGCCGACGTAGGGGCGTTCGTGGTCCCGACGATCTGGATCTACACCGACGTGCTGGCGATGGCAGCGGCCGGCACCCTGCCCCCGTCGCTCGCACCGGCCGCACGCCGCGCAGTAGAGGCACACCCGCTCGCCGTCCGCCGCTGCCTCGAGGCAGGGGTGAAGTTGGCGATGGGCACCGACGCCGGCCTGGACACCCAGCACGGCCGCAACCTGTCCGAACTCGCCTGCCTGATCGAGGCAGGGGTGCCTGCCGACGCCGCCCTGCTGGCAGGGACGTCAGGCGGCGCCCGCCTGCTGGGCCGCCGCGACCTCGGCGTGATCCGGCCGGGCGCCCCCGCGGACCTGGTCTGCTTCAACGCCGACCCGCGCCGTCCCGAGGTCCTGCGCGACCCGTCCCACGTGGTCGCGGTCTACGTCCGCGGCGAACTCCTCCACGCAACCAGCTAGCCGAGGTGGCGTCGCCAAATCGGGGGATTGCGGCGTGTGTGCGATACTTGGTGGCAGGGCGCGGTAGTCGCAGCCCAGCATCGCACCACATTTCGCAGCGCGCGGGTGGCTCAGCCACCAAGGACGCGAACGGACCTGGACCGTGGTGAACCAATCTGCAGAAAGCAGTATTTCCCTTGTCACAACCCAATTCTGTCCCGGCGACCTTCGTGGAGCTTGGTGTCCCCGCAGTCTTGGTGAGCCCGCTCACCAAGAGCGGCATCACCGCCCCGTTCGCCATCCAGACCGCCACCCTTCCCGACACCCTTGCCGGCAAGGACGTGCTCGGCCGTGGCCGCACCGGCTCCGGCAAGACCCTCGCCTTCGCGCTGCCGCTGGTGGCCCGCCTGGCGCACCTCGTCCCCTCCGGTGCCGCCGGACGCACCCAGCCCGGGCATCCCCGCGGCCTGATCCTCGCCCCGACCCGCGAGCTCGCCAACCAGATCCTCGACGTGATCGAGCCGCTGGCAGGAGTCGCCGGCCTCAAGGTCATGACGATCTTCGGTGGCGTCAGCCAGCACGGCCAGGTGCAGCAGCTGCGCCGCGGCGTCGACATCGTCGTCGCCACCCCCGGCCGCCTCGAGGACCTGATGAAGCAGGGCGTCATCCGCCTTGACGCCGTCTCGATCACCATCCTCGACGAGGCCGACCACATGGCCGACCTCGGCTTCCTTCCCGGCGTTACCCGCATCCTCGCCGCGACCCCGGCCGGCGGCCAGCGACTGCTGTTCTCCGCCACCCTTGACAGCGGCGTCGACAAGCTCGTCAAGCGCTTCCTCAGCCGGCCGCTGGTGCACAGCGTCGACAGCGAGGACTCCCCGGTGGGTGAAATGACCCACCATGTGTTCATGGTGCGCGACGCCTCCCAGAAGAAGCAGATCATCCACGAGCTGGCCGGTGGCGAGAGCCGTCGCCTGCTGTTCACCCGCACCAAGCACCAGGCCAAGAAGCTGGCCCGTGAGCTGACCGCCGACGGCATCCCGGCCGTCGAACTGCACGGCAACCTCTCCCAGAACGCCCGCGAGCGTGGCCTGAAGGCCTTCGCTGACGGCAAGGTCCGGGTCATGGTCGCCACCGACATCGCAGCGCGTGGCATCCACGTCGACGACATCGACCTGGTCATCCACGTCGACCCGCCGGCAGAGCACAAGGCTTACCTGCACCGCTCCGGACGCACCGCCCGCGCCGGCAACGAGGGCGATGTCATCACCCTCGTTCTCCCCGAGCAGCGCAGGGACTTCCAGCAGATGGCCCGCGCGGCGAAGATCACAGCGCAGCCGTCCTCCGTGCAGTCCGGCGACGCCCAGGTGATGGCGCTGGTCGGCAGCCAGGCAGCACCGGTCTCCCCGGCCGATGCCCCCTCCGCCGCGTCCCGCAAGGGCCAGGAGCAGGTGCAGCAGCCGCGCCGTTCGAGCTCACCGCGGTCCAGCTCCGGTCGTTCGGGCTCCGGCGGTTCGCGCTCTGCAGCACCGAAGGCCTCGGGCCAGCGCACCGGGGGAGACCGCGTCGCCCGGAGCTACGTGACCGCCAGCAACCGCGGCGACTCCGTCGTTGCTCTGTCGCGTCAGGGTGGCGGTGCGCGCAGGCGTCCCGCCGGACGCACGTCGAGCCGGCTCTCCGCGTAGGACCCGGTCGGCCCGGCCGACCACGGAAGTCACTCCTGGTGGGACTGGGTGGGACTTCTTCGGGCTGATTCAATGCCAGAAGAAGTTCCGCCCCCCGCCAGGAGCACTCCACAAATGCATACCCCCCGCACCATCGGCCTCGCAACGGCGTTGGCCACCGTGCTTTCTCTCGCATGCCTTCCCGCCGCCAGCAGCAACGCCGAGCCGGCAGCCACACCCGCCCGCACCGACACCATCATCGTGACGTTCGACCACGGCTCGGCCGATCCGGCCGCCGCTGCGACCGTTGCGGTGGCGGACGCTGCGCAGGACATCGCCGGCGCGGACGTGAAGACGGTCACCCCGATCGGTCCCGGCATGGTGGCTGTCACCTTCGACACCGTACTGAGCAGTGGCGAACAGGCACGGCTGGGGGACGCGGTCGAGGACCAGCCCGGTGTGAAGGCAGCAGAGCCGGACTATCTCGACACGGCCACCGGCACCGGTGACCCGACAGCCGAGCCGTACTGGCCGTTCCAGTGGGACATGGCCGGCACCTGGGGCATCAAGGCACCTCAGGCCTGGTGGGGCAGCACCGGTGCGGGCGCGGTTGTCGGCGTCGTTGATTCCGGCATCACGCCCCATCCCGACCTCACCGGCTCGACCACCAGCATCGTCGGCGGGACGGTCGTTGCCGGCTACGACTTCATCTCCTGGGCCGGGATAGCGCTCGACGGCGGTGGCCGGGACGGTGATCCGACCGACCTGGTCGCGTCCGGCAGTTTCCACGGGACCCATGTCTCCGGGACGATCGGCGCCCACCTCGACGGACTGGGAGTCGTGGGCACCGCGCCCGGCGTCACCATCCAGCCCCTGCGTGCGCTCGGTGAGGGTGGCGGCTTCGAGTCCGACATCATGGCCGCGATGCGCTGGGGCGCAGGGCTCACCGTGTCCGGCGCGCCCACCAACCACACCCCCGTCGATGTCCTCAACCTCTCCCTGGGCGGCAGGCATGCCTGTCAGGTCGCGATGCAGGACACGATCAACGCCGTCCGGGCGAAAGGCGTCCCTGTCGTTGTCAGCGCCGGAAACTCGGGCATCGCGCTCTCCGAGTTCTCGCCGGCCAACTGCACGGGCGTGATCCGCGTCACGGCGACCGGGGCCACCGGCCTGCTCACCAGCTACAGCAACGTCGGCACGCCGGCTGTGCCGGCAAGTATCGCCGCGCCGGGTGGGTCGGAGCTTCGCACGTCCGACGGATCACCCGGAGCGATCGTCTCCACCTCGAACAGCGGTACCACCGGCCTGGGGGTTCCCGCCTATCGGTGGATGATGGGCACGTCGATGGCTGCGCCGCACGTGTCCGGCGTGATCGCCCTGCTGAAGTCGCAACACAGGTCCCTGACGCCCGACCAGGTCGCAGCGATCCTGAAGCGGACGGCCTCACCGCTGGCCACGGCCTGCGACGCCAGCGTGTGTGGCGCCGGGATCGTGGACGCCGCCGCAGCGGTCGCCGACCAGGCTCCCGCTCCGCCGCTCCCTGTGATGACGGCGACGAAGAGCCCGTCGATCGCCGGCACCCCCACCATCGACCGGGACCTCACCGGTGACGCCGGCACCTGGTCGGCGACGGCCACGCTCGCCACGCGGTGGCTGCGCGACAACACGCCGATCGCCGGTGCGACGTCCGCGACCCACCGCACGACCACCTCCGACGTCGGGCATGTCCTCACCTTCGAGGTCACGGCGTCCCGCACCGGCTACGCCCCCGCAACGGTGCGGTCGGCTGCCCTGCGCATCAAGCAGGGTGCGCTCCGCGTCCACACCAGCCCGTCCGTCAGCGGCACGCGCAAGGTCGGGCACCGGCTCTCCGGGAAGACCGGTAGCTGGACGCCTGCGCCGTCACTCACGCGGCACTGGCTCCGCGACGGGCGGCCGATCGCCGGAGCCACGGGCTCGACCTATCGGCTCACGAAGGCCGACCGCGGCCACAGGGTGCAACTCCGGGTGACGGCCGCGCGAACGGGCTACACCACGAAGGTGGTCCTCAGCCCGGCCGACCGCGTCCGCTAGTCCCGGTCGGTGTTGAGCGACCAGACCACACCGGCGAGGACGGTCGCGAACGCCGTCCACAGGGCGTAGGGCGCGAGCGCCCAGCCGAAGCGGCGGTCGACCCGGCCGGCGCGGCGGGCAAGGCGCAGGCTGTTCAGCGCGAGCACCCCTGCGCCGAGCGTGGACGCCGGCAGGTTGTGGCCACGGAAGAACAGCCAGCTCCAGCCGCCGTTCAACACCATGTTGCCGGCCAGCGCCTTGCGGAACTCCGCGGCCTGCCCGGCCTCACCGCGACGGTCCAGCTCGTTGAGGACGGCCGCAGACGTGACGGCGATGTCGGCGTACAAGGTCGTCCACACGATCGGGAACGCCACCGGCGGCGGCTGCCAGGACGGCTTGTCCAGGCCGCGGTACCAGCCGCCTTCCGGTTCTGTGGCCAGCGAGCCGGCGGCGGCTGCCGCGGCGACCAGCCCGCCGGTGGTTGCGAGGTTGAGGGCATGCCGGGGCCTGCGGGCTTCGGCTTCAAAGGGGTACATGCGTTCTCCTTGTCGACGACTACAGCCTGCCAGCCCACCCAACCTCCGTGTTTGGGAAGCGTTGGCAGGATCGGGGAATGAACAGGGTGTTGCGTGAACCGGTGGGGCCTGGCCAGGAGTCGGTGTGGGACTACCCCCGTCCGCCGCTGGTCCGGCCGACGGACCGCACCGTCGAGGTGGTGCTCGGCGGCGAGGTGGTGTGCCGCACCACGTCCGCCCTCCAGGTGCTCGAGACCAGTCATCCGCCCACCTGGTACCTGCCGCGCGCGGACTTCGTCCCCGGCGCCCTCGAGCCAGCAGCCGGCGCCTCGTTCTGCGAGTGGAAGGGTGCTGCCCGCTACCTCGACGTGCGCGGCGGGGGACGGACGGCAGCGAAGGCTGCCTGGTACTACCCCAACCCTTCTGCCGGCTTCGGGGAACTCCGCGACCACGTGGCGCTGTACGCCGGCCCGATGGACGCGTGCCTCGTCGACGGACGGCCCGTCGTGCCGCAGCCGGGCGGCTTCTACGGTGGCTGGATCACCCCGGAGGTCACGGGCCCCTTCAAGGGGATCGCGGGCAGCCTGGGCTGGTGACTGGCGTTGTGAAAGCCTCAACCACCCACCCCCAAACCCTCAAGTAGACGGGCGCAGGGCCGCGGTTCGGTGTGACACTGCGAGTACCGACCGCAGTAACCACCTCGCCCCCGGAGGATCCTCGCCATGTCCCGGCACACCCGCACAGCAGCAGCTTTCGCGACCGTTCTGGTGATGCTGCTGTCCGTCGGTTCCGGGTCCGTGCCCGCGGCCAGTGCCGTAGCGGGACCGGTGACACCGACGGCTTCGGTCACCGACCTGAGGGTGCAGGCGATCTACTTCGCGAAGACGAGGAACTCCGCCCAGCGTGACCTCGCCGTCGGCTCGCTCGCAACCCTCGATGCGTGGAAAGCCGGGTTGTGGACCGACTTCCTCGCCTCCTGGGATGTCGCCAACAAGGGCCTTGCGATCCACACCACCACGCCGAAGGGGCTGCCGGCCAAGGGGCACGTCTTCGTCGTGCTCGGATCGGCCCTGACCAGGACCGGCCGCATCACAACCAAGACCACGCGGCGGCTGAAGATCGTCCTGGCAGCCCTTGGCAAGTACCCGGCGTCGAAGGTGCTGGTCTCCGGCGGTGCGAAGCGCAACGGCCACACCGAGGCCGGCGTCATGTACGACTGGCTGGTGGACCGGGGCATCAAGAAGAGCCGCATCCTTCGCGAGTCCACGTCCGCCAGCACAGTGAGCAACGCCACCAACTCGATGGCCATCCTGTTCGACCACCCCGAGTTCACCAGCTACACGCTGGTCTCCGACTCATCCCACATCCGTCGGTCCACGATCCTCTTCAACGCTGCGAAGGTGGGGATCCAGGAGCGGACCGGCAAGCCCTGGACACTCACATCCGTCTCGAACGTCGCGTACCTGGACAGCAAGACCGCCAGCAGGGGCCCCGTCAACGCTGCGACGCACACGATCATCGCCAGCAACGTCGCCAGCGTCCTCGGCCTTGGTGCCCGGTACAAGGCCATGATCGCCAAGCCGCCGGCCAAGGCCGAGCTGACGTCGCTGTCCGTCGTGCCGCCGGCGGCCTGCACCTACCAGGTGGGCCAGAAGCTCAACACCGCGGGGATCGTTGTGACAGCCCTGTACAACAAGGGCACCTATGCCCGGACGGTCACCAGTAGCGCCACCTTCTCCGGCTTCACCTCCAGCAAGGTCGGGGGCGTGTCGGTGAAGGTCAGCTACGCGGCGACCGGGGTGAGCAAGTCGGCGTCCTTCGGTTGCACGATCGTGAAGGCGACCAGCAGCGTTGCCGTCGGGCTGTCGACGAAGACCATCCACAAGGCGAAGACGCGCGTCGTGGTGAAGGCCGCCGTCGCCACGTCCGTCCCTGGCGTCGTCGCGTACGGCAAAGTGCAGTTCTACCTGGACGGCAAGCGCGTCCGCACGATCATGATGGACACCGACGACAACGGGCGCACCTCGCTGAAGCTGCCGAAGATCGGCAAGACCGGAACGCACACCATCGAGGTCCGCTACCTGGGCAACTCCAGGCTCGTCGCAGCGAAGCACAAGCTCACCGTGAAGGTCGTCAAGTAGCCCGGTGGTCAGTGGCCCAGCGTGGACTCGCGCAGCGGAAGGCCGGCCAGCCGGTAGCACTCGTCGATGAACTCCATGTTGGTGATGGCGTTCTCCAGCCCGGTCGGGAAGGCCGCGCCCGCGCGGATGGCAGCCTCGACCACCTTCAGCTGGTGGGTGTAGGTGGACGTCGTGCCGTGGTGCTCCACGTTCTCCACCCCGTCGACGGTGACGATCAGCCGGTCGTCGGAGGCGACGTTGATGAAATTGGGCTGGCGGATCATGCCCCGCGTCCCCGTGACGAGGATCGAGGTGTCGTCGGGTCCCTCAAGGCTGGACTCCAGGATCGCCGCAGCCCCGTTGGGCAGCACGGCCTCGATCGCTCCGGTCGCGTCCACCCGGGGATCGATGCCCTCGTGGCCGGTCGTGATGGCACTCACCAGCCGCAGCTCGCCACCGAGCACGCCGGCGATGTCACGGGCGACATGCAGGTGGTAGCAGCCCAGGTCCATCAGTGAGCCGCCCGACAGCGGCCACGACCAGCGGATGTCCGTCAGGTCGTCGCAGTCGAACTTCATGTGGACGTCGAGCCGGGTGACCTCACCGATGGCGCCGGAGCCGACGAGCTCCAGCAGGCGCAGGTAGGCGGGGTGGTAGCGGTAGTGGAAGCCCTCGAAGACCACCAGGCTGTTCGGGTTGGGCTCTGCCGCCACGAGGCGCGCCTCTTCGGTGTTGCTGGCGAACGGCTTCTCCGACAGCACGTGCTTGCCCGCGCGCAGGGCTGCGAGGTTCCAGCGGGCGTGCTCGCTGTTCGGGCTCGGGTTGTAGACCACCTCGATGTCGGGATCGGCGAGGAGCTCCTCGTAACTGCCGTAGGCCTTCGCGATGCCGTGCTCCGCAGCGTAGGCCTGCGCGCGTCCGAGGTCACGGGCTGCGACGGCTACCAGGTCGTGGCCCAGCGTCTTCGCCGGATCGACGACGGCGCGTCCGGCGATCCGTGCTGCACCGAGGATCCCGATACGAAGTGGTGGCGTCATTGCTTCCTCCCATGGACGGCGTGACCCGAACGTATCGCAGCCGATGGGCAACAGTGCCCGGGTCGCCATGCCCGGACCTGCCTTGTCGGGTGGCAATACTGGCAAGGTGAGCAGAACCGGGTCGGCCGTCGCAGGGATCGGGGCGGCAGCACTCGGGGCCGCAGCAGGCCAGCTGGTCGCCTTCCTCGTGAACCCGGCTGCCGCGCCGATCGTCGCCGTCGGTGCAGCGATCGTCGACCGCGTCCCCACGCCGCTGAAGGAATGGGCCGTCGCCACCCTCGGCACCGCTGACAAGGCTGTGCTGATCGGCACCGTCGTTGTCGGCGTCGCCGTCCTTTCCGCCGTGGCCGGGATCCTCGCCGTCCGCCGTCCCGCCGTCGGCTACGGCCTGTTCGCCGTCATCGGGCTGATCGGTCTGCTGGCCGCGGCCACCCGTCCGGCGGCCGGTCAGCTCGACTGGCTGCCCAGCATCGTCGGCACGGCCGTGGCGATCGGCGTGCTGCGGCTCGAGCTGCGCTGGATCGCCGACCGGCCGGGCCAGGGCCCGGACACACGTACGGGCATCGACCGTCGAATCCTGATCACCGGCGCGGCCGGCCTGGTCGCCGCAGGTGCCGCTTCAGCGGTGTCCGGCGGAGGGACGGCAGGCCCGTCAGTGAGCGCCCCGGTCACGCTCCCCACCGCTGCCACCCCCGCGCCGGGCCTTCCTGCAGGCCTGGAGGCGACCGTGCCGGACGTCTCGCCGTTGCGGACGCCCATCGAGGACTTCTACCGCATCGACACAGCCCTCGTGCTGCCGCGGGTGTCGACGGACACGTGGACCCTGCAGGTCGACGGCATGGTGGCCGCGCCCTTCACGCTCACCTGGGCCGAGTTGCTGGCGATGCCGATGATCGAGCGCGACATCACGCTCACCTGTGTGTCCAACCCGATCGGTGGCCCGTACATCGGCAGCACCCGGTTCCTCGGGGTGCGGGTGGCCGACCTTCTGCGCCGCGCCCAACCGAGTGCGGACGCCGACCAGGTGCTGAGCTCCTCTGTCGACGGCTTCACTGCCAGCACGCCGCTGGCGGTCCTTCTCGACGGCAGGGACGCGATGGTCGCGGTCGCGATGGACGGCCAGCCGCTCACGCAGTTGCACGGCTTCCCCGCCCGGCTCGTCACGCCCGGCCTGTACGGCTACGTCGGGGCGACCAAGTGGCTCAGCCGGCTGAAGGTGAGCACGTTCGCAGCAGACGAGGCGTACTGGACGCAGCGCGGCTGGTCGGAGAACGGCCCGGTCAAGACCGCGACCCGCATCGACACCCCGGTGGAGCGGATAGCACCGGGCAAGGCGATGATCGCCGGAGTCGCGTGGGCAACCCACCGCGGCGTGGGCAAGGTGGAGGTACAGGTCGACAACGGCCCGTGGACGGTTGCCCGGCTCGGTCCCGACGTCGGTCTCGACTACTGGCGGCAGTGGTACCTGCCGTGGGACGCGACGTCCGGACCCCACCGGCTAACTGCTCGGGCCTACGACGCGTCCGGCCTTCCGCAGATCGAGGCCGTGCAGGACGTCCTGCCCGACGGGGCCACCGGCTACCACGTGGTGCAGGTCAACGTCGGCTGACCTGGGATAGCCTGCGGGCATGGATGCTGACCCGTCGATCCCGGCCACCGTCATCACGGTGTCCGACGAGATCCATTCCGGGATGGACGGCAACCGCGCGGGCCTGCTCGCCGTCGAACTGCTCGGGCGTCAGGGCATCCACACCGAGCTCGTGGTCGTGCCCGATGACATCGCGCAGATCAGGGCGGCGGTCGAGGCCGCCTGCTCAGCCGGGTCGAGGCTGGTGATGACGTCCGGTGGAACCGGCATCGGGCCCACCGATGTCACCGTCGACGCCGTTGCGCCGCTGCTCTCCTACGCTGTGCCCGGCATCGGTGAGGAGATCCGTCGCCGCGGCGTCGCAGCGGTCTCGTCAGCGCTGGTGTCCCGGGAGGTTGCCGGCGTCATCCTTGGCACGCCGTCGGTGTTCGTGCTCACGGCACCCGGCTCCCGCGGCGGCGTCAGGGACGCGATCGACGTGATCGGCCCGCTGCTGGCCCATATCGTCGCCCAGCTGGACGGCGCCGGCCACTTCTGACCCCCGCTTCTGACTCCCACTTCTGACTCCCACACCCCGCACACTGTGACTCATTCGCCGACGTCGGCGAAAAAGTCACAGCTTGCGGACGGGAGGGGAGGGGAGGGCAGGGAGGGCAGGGGAGGGGAGGGGAGGGGAGGGGGCCGGGCCGGTCAGGACTTCTTCGGGGCTCCCGGACGGGCGTAGCGCCACCAGGTGATGGCCACGCACATGACTGCCCAGGCCACGCCGATCGAGTAGAACGTGGTCGCGGGCATGATCGTCAGGCCCACACCGAACAGGAACGGCCCGAAGGCTGCGATCGCGCCCGTCCAGCCGATCACCCCGCCGGCCTGCCGCCGTTCGAAGATCATCGGCATCTGCTTGAAGGTCGCGGCGTTGCCGATGCCGGTGAACAGGAAGATCGCCAGCATGCCCCACAGGAAGTTGTTGAACCCGCCCTGCAGCGCGGCGGCGCTCGAGGTATCCGGCACCAGTGAGGGGATGGTCCACATGATGCTGGCGATCAGGCCGAGCCCGGAGACGAGCGTCCAGATCGCGCCGCCCGTCCGGTCGGTCAGCGGTGAGAACAGCACGCGCGCCCCGGCTCCGATCAGCGGGCCGAGGAAGACGAACGCCACCGGGTCGGGCAGGTGGTAGCCCTCGACGAGCACCTTCGCCGCTGCCCCCGCGCCCTGGAGGATGAGCGGGTTGCCGGCGCCGTAGAGGTTGCTCATCAGCAGGCCGAACTGGGCCGACAGCCCGGAGAAGGTGCCGAACGTCATGACGTAGAGCACCGTCATCCACCACGTGTCCTGGTTGCGGAAGATGTCGAACTGCTGGCGGATGTTCGCCTTGACCGGCACCGACTTCAGCAACGTCCAGGCGAAGATCGCGCCGATGATGATGAAGGGGATGTAGAAGAACGCGGCGTTCTGGTACCACACCGTCAGGTCCGGCTTGCCGGGTACCTTCATCTGCTGGGAGACCCCAAGGAAGCCGAGCATGCCGAAGCCGACGAGCCACGGTGTGAGCAGCTGCACGAGGGAGACCCCGAAGTTGCCGATGCCTGCCTGGATCCCCAGCGCCGTGCCCTGCAGCTTGCGGGGGAAGAAGTAGGACGTCGACGGCATGAACCCGCTGAACGCGCCGCCACCGATGCCAGCGAGGAAGGCCAGCGTCAGCAGCTCCCAGTAGGGCGCCGTCGGGCTCTGCACCCGCACGCCCCAGCCGAGGATCGGGAAGATCAGCAGCAGCGTCGTGAGCGTGACCATCTTCCGGGTGCCCATGATCGGCGGCAGCACCATCCACACCAGGCGCATCAGGCCACCGGAGAGGCCGGGGATCGCAGCCAGCCAGTACAGCTGCTCCTTCGTCCAGGAGTAGCCGATCGCGTTCAGCTTCGGTACCAGGGCGCTGGGCAGGAACCACGCGACGAAGCACATGGTGAGGGTGAACGTGCTGATCCAGAGGGTCTGCCACGCCAGCCTGGAGTCCCAGCTGGACTCGTCCTCCGGGTCCCAGGAGGTCAGCCACTCCTTCGAGCGGACGGGGGAATCGGCTGTGCTCATCGAGGTGCTCCTGCGCTCAGGGTCGAGATGTGTTCGGTGTCGAAGTGGTCGGCGAGGTCAGGCGCCTGGTCGTGCAGCATCCGGATGACGGTCAGGTGCATCCAGACGGCGCAGATCGCGGTCAGGATGAACAGCACGAGGAAGGTGCTGGACGGGAGGCCCGTCCACAACTTGGTGTAGGCGAACAGCGGCGGCAGGACGAAACCGCCCAGGCCGCCGAGCGTGCCCACCAGGCCTCCGACGGAGCCGACATTGTCGGGGAAGTACTCGGGGATGTGCTTGTAGACAGCCGCCTTGCCGACCCCCATCGAGCAGCCCAGCAGGAACACCAGGATCGTGAACCAGACCACGTCGAGCTGGTAGGCCAGATGCTCGGACTGGCTGCCGTCGGGGTGCAGGACCACGATGTGACCGTTCGGCATCATCAGGATGCCGGTGGTCGCGAGCATCAGGGCGAAGGTGGCGTACATCACCTTTCGGGCGCCGATCCGGTCGGAGATCCAGCCGCCCACCGGCCGCAGCAGCGAGGCAGGGAAGATGAAGATCGCCGTGAGCAACGCTGCCGTGTAGAGGTCGACGTCGAAGTTGTCCACGTAGTACTTGGGCAGCCAGGCCGACAGCCCGACGTAGGCGCCGAACACCGCGACGTAGTACAGGCTGAACCGCCACACCCGGACGTGCTTCAGGGGGACGAGCATCTCGCGGATCGGCTTGCTCTGGCCGGCGAGGCGGTCGTGGCGCGGGACGATCAGCCAGGTCAGTACGGCCAGGACTGCCAGCAGGACGGCGTAGATCACCGGCACCAGCCGCCAGCCGCCCTGGATCCCGAAGATGAAGGTTGCTCCTGCGGTGCCGGCGATCAGCGGCGGGCCGATGAACTTGGTCACGGAGGCACCGACGTTGCCCGCGCCGAAGAGGCCGAGGGCGAAGCCCTGCCGGTCCCTGCCGAACCAGGCGGCGTTCCAGGCGATCCCGACGCTGAACAGGTTGCCGGCGAAGCCGACGAGGAAGGCCAGCACCAGAAGCCAGCCGTAGCTGTTCGCTGTGGACACGAAGTAGGCCGGGATCGCGGTGGCGGCCAGCATGAAGATGGTCACCTTGCGACCACCGATCCGGTCGGTGAGGATCCCTGCCGGCAGTCGCCACAGCGACCCGTTCAGCACCGCAAGGGCGCTGATCCAGGCAAGTTCCACATCCGAGATCAGCAGTTCCTTCTGGATCTGGATGCCGAGCACTCCGAACATCAGCCAGACAGCGAACATCACGGTGAAGTCGATCGTTGACATCACAAGGACCCGGTTCGCGCCGGGTCCGGTCGGGTGGACCGGAGGGATCAGTTCGTCGCCATGGTGAAGCCCGGCCGGCTGCACCCCTCGGGCGGCAGAAGTCACTTGTCCCCCCGGTCACGGTCGCGGGTGCCGATCGGGTCCCAGCCGCGGACGCGGCCGCGGGCAGGTCCGGGTGGTAGTTCGTCCCGGCTGCGGTACACGATGTACGGCCGGAAGACGTAGTGCAGGGGGACGGTGAACGCGTGCACCAGCCGGCTGAACGGCACGAGGGCGAACAGGCCGAGGCCGACGAGGATGTGCACCTTGAACTGCCAGGTGGAGGCCGCCATCGCTGCAACGTCCGGCTGGAAGACCAGCAGCGAGCGGAACCAGATCGAGACGGTCTCGCGGTAGTTGTGCTCCTCGCCGGTGGGCGTGGCGCTCCCGGTGAGGGTGGCGATCATGCCGAGCACGATGGCTGCGACCAGCACGACGTACATCAGCTTGTCGTTCTTCGTCGTCGCGAGGAATACCGCGCCGACGGTGCGCCGGCGGTAGATCAACAACCCGATGCCGACGAGGGTGGCGATGCCGGCCAGCGTTCCTGCCCCCAGCGCAACGGCGTGGTACATCTCCTGCGTCACAACGAGGTCGGTCCAGGCCTTGGGGATCAGCAGGCCCATCAGGTGGCCGGCGAGCACGACGAAGAGCCCGAAGTGGAACAGCGGGGAGGCGATCCGCAGCAGCCGCGATTCGTACAGCTGCGACGAGCGGGTGGTCCAGCCGAACTGGTCGTAGCGGTAGCGCCACGCCAGGCCGGCGACCAGCACCAGGGCCACCAGGTAGGGCAGGACGCCCCAGAGCAGCAGGTCCATGTCAGCGCCTCACTACTTCGCTCAGCCCGACGAATTCGAGCGGCGCCACTTCGTCCACCATCGCCTGCACTTCCAGTCGGGTCTTGGGCGACCCACCCGGCAGGCTGTCGCAGATGGCGGTGAGCACGCCGGCGTGCGGCAGGCGGTCCTCGGCGAGGCCGATCCTCAACAGTTCGAGGCTGGCGCGGAACCGTTGCAGCAGCGGCAGGCCACGGCCGGGATCGGCGACGGCGAATTCCAGCATCACCGGCAGGTAGTCGGGCAGTTCGCGCTCGAGCGCGACGACGAGCCCGGACTCGCGGTAGACGCCCTTGATCTCTGCCAGCACCTCGCCCCGCCGGCGGGTGTCGCCATCGGTCCAGTAGCTCAGGTGCAGCGCGTGCCGCCGGGACAGGTCGAACTCCTGCACGTGGAACGACTGCAGTTCGCGCAGCGGCATCGACCGCAGGTGCGCGAGGACGGGGGCGAAGTGCGTGGCTGCGGGCGTCTGGGCGAGTGCGGCCTCGATGACGTCGGTGCGGTCGAGCAGCTGGGCCTCCGGGTAGGCCAGCAGCAGCGCCCCTGCCTGGAAGATGAGAGTGGCGGCGGCCCCTTCGTGACGCGCTGGCTCGCTTCGCTCACCAGCGCTCCTCAGGGACCGTTCTGCAACAGCGCTCCCTGAGGAGCGAGCTGAGGGGTCCGCTTCAACGCTCCCTGAGGAGCCCGTGAGGGACGAGCGGGCGTCACGAAGGGCGCCCGCCACCTTGTCGAACAGCGGGCTCACTTCGCGTCCTCGTTTCCGTCCCAGTTGAGCAGGTCGGTGCGGTGGCTGAGTTGCCCGGCGGAGGCGGCTTCCTCGGCCTTCTGGCGTTGCTTGAGCGCAGAGAAGGTCTCGATCGCCACCGGCACCGGACGGCCGGACGCCTCCCCGAACGGGCCGGACTCGTACATGCCGGGGCCGTCCTCGTAGTCCAGCGAGCAGGCCAGTTCCTCGAGGTTGTGGGCCTCCTCGCGGTGGGCTGTCGGGATGACGTAGCGGTCCTCGTACTTGGCGATCGCCAGCAGCCGGTACATCTGCTCCATCGCCTCCGGCGTCATGCCGACGGCCGCAGCCAGTTCGGCGTCCCGATCGCCGGTCAGGGTCACGCCCCGCATGAACGAGCGCATCGCTGCCAGCTTCTGCAGCACCCCGGTGACGATGTCGGTGTCGCCGGCTGTGAACAGCTCTGCGAGGTAGCTCACCGGGATCCGTAGCGCGTCGATGGCCCCGAACAGGTTGCCGGGCGCCTCTGCGTCGTGGCCCTGCTCCTTCAGCAGGTCGACCACCGGCGACAGCGGCGGGATGTACCAGACCATCGGCATGGTCCGGTACTCCGGGTGCAAGGGCAGCGCCACCTTGAAGTGCTTGGTGAGCGCATAGATGGGGGAGCGCTGGGCAG
>JAOATP010000213.1 GCA_030158185.1 Propionicimonas sp. | reverse complement strand
GCGCCGATCGACGAACTGGGGGTGGCCTACGCCGTCCCGCAGGAGACCGGCCACCGTGCCGACCTGCGCGAGCTGACGATCACCGGCTCCTACCTGCCGACGCTCACGATCGTGACGAACGAGGCCGCGGGGCACCGTCCCGGGTTCACGCTGTCGCGCTACAGCGCAGAGGAGCTGGCGGCGGCCCGCCATCCCCATGAGTTGCCGGTGCCGGGGGCAACCCACCTGTACCTCGACGCCTTCCAGCACGGCCTGGGTTCCCGCTCCTGCGGGCCCGATGTCACAGCAGAGCACCAGCTGTGGCCCAGGCCGTTCGCTATTTCGGTGCACCTCAAGGTCGCCGGCTGACGTCACGGCGGAGGTGGGCACGAAAGGCCCCAGAAAAGGCTTTGCCCCGCCTCCTGTTGAGGAGGCGGGGCCTGAGTCCCCTATCCCTAAAGGACTTGCCATTGGCAAAACACCTACTGGAAGTGTAGTCACCCGTTAGGGGGAAACGCACGTCGGCGCGCCTGAGATTTTCCTATGCGGCTTCGGCGAGCACACCGTCGATCTGCTCGATCGCTCCTGCGAGTCCCTCCTCCATCCCCATCTTCACCATCTCGTCGAGTTGTTCGGCAGAGGCGAAGGTGCTGGTGAGGGTCATCCGGGTGCCGCCGGGCTTCTCGTCAAGCATGACCTCCATCGTCACCGGGTCACCGGGAGCGGGGTTTCCCGCCTCGTCCGTGAACCCGTCGCGCACGACGAAGCGGGTCGGTTCCTGGACTTCAGCGATCTGCCAGTAGCCGCCGGGCTGCTCCCCGTCCGGACCCGTCATGTGGTACCGGGACTCACCGCCGGTCACCAGGTCGTGACGGGTGAAGGTGGCCGGCCACTCCGGCGGGCCCCACCAGCGCTCGAGCTTGCGCGGGTCGGCCCACAGCTGCCAGACCTGCTCGATGCCGGCGTCGAACTCCGCGACGACGACCATGGTGAGGGCGTCGAGGTCTTTCGAGGTGGTGACGAGGGTCACGGTTGTTCCTTCCTGTTGTCGGTGGTGAGGATGTCCCGCATCCGCCCTGCGCGTTCGAGCCAGAGCGCCTCATACTGCTCAAGGAGCGCCGCGGCTCGCCGCACGGTCTCGGGGTTGCCGCGCACCAGCTGCGTCCGGCCACTGCGTTCCTTGGTGACCAGCCCGGCCTGCTCGAGCACCGCAACGTGCTTCTGGACCGCTGCGAAGCTCATCGAGTAGGCACGCGACAGCTCGGTGACCGAGCGTGGCGCCTGCATCGACCGGACGACGATGTCACGTCGTGTCCGGTCGGCCAGTGCGTGGAACACCCGGTCGACCTGTGCTTCTGCAATCACATCTACAACCATTTGGTTGTAGGTTAACGGACTTTGCGTCGTCTCCCCATACGTGTTGTTGCCCATCGGACGGGTGCGCAGGGAAGCCGTCAGCGCCGCTGGTACACGCGCAGCCCACCCTCGGAGTAGGCCACCCGATAGGTGAAGCCGAACCCGGGGTCCGCAGCGATGGCGCTCCCGACCCGGTCGTCAGGGTCCTCGGTGGCCCACAGCCAGCGGACGTGTCCTGCCGGGTCGCCGAGGGCCGCGGTGAACGAGGCCGGGTTCGAGGAAAGGTAGTACTCGCGCAGCGGGAGACCGACAAGGGGCAGGACGGTGTTGCGGCCCAGCGACTCGTCGATGAGGATCCGGCCACCGTCGTAGTGCGCGCCCAGCCAGGCCGCGGCCCTGCGCGGGCCGAACCCGTCCGCGAGCTGGGTGACGGCCTCGTAGAGCACCAGCGAACGGCGGTCCGGTGCCGGGGCCAGCCAGAGGGTCTGCGCCACGAGTGCTCCAGCGGTGGCAGCGGCGACGAGGACCTGCGCAACGGTGACGAACCGGGGATTCCGGCTGGACAGCGTGCGGGCTGCGAGGTCGACACCACAGGCGGCGAACAGTGCGGCGGCGACGATCATCGACATGCCGTAGCGGTTGTTCCACACCTCGCCGGAGTTCGCTTCGTTGAGCACGACGACGCTCCCCGTGATCAGGGTGGCGGCGAGAAAGGCATAGGTGCTGACGGCGACGGCGAGGAACCCGGGCAGCCGGGGAACGCGGTTCCAGGGCAGCAGGACGAACAACCCGATGGCGGCAAGGCCGATCAGCCCGGGCCCCACCGTGTTGACCACGGCGACATTCAGCGTTGTCAGGCTGAGCGCGACCTGACCAGTGCTGCCGAGGCTGACGCCGGCCGGCCCGCCCGGTGACGTCGACGACAGCCCGGCCATGTACGCGAGCGGGTTGCCGAGGACACTCAGCGAGACCACCGACCAGGCACCGACAGCAACCACCGGTACGGCGGCGAAGCCGGCCACCTCGCGGGCCACCGTCGGCAGGTCGTGCGTGCCGTTCCAGGAGATGATGCCCACGTAGACCGTCCCGACGCAGACCAGTGCCCAGCCCGGGTAGCCGGACAGCGCAGCCACGGCACCGGGGACGCCGGCCCAGAGGGCCAGCTCGCGGGGCCCCACCAGGCGGTCCGTCGCCGCCCAGTGGGCGAGCCCGGCGAGGCAGCCGGCCATTCCGGCGATCAGCACCGGTTCGCTGAGCGCTGTCGAATGCAGGTACAGCATGGTCGGGTTGGCGACGACGGCCGCGACGGCGGTCAGCCTGCCAAGGCCGTGCAGCCCCCACCGGGCACCGACCCGGTACACGGCTGCCGCGGTCCCGGCGAGGCAGAGGGCGCCGAGCAGTGCAGCGCCCCAGCCGGAGGACCACAGCCACACGCTCAGGACGAACGGGGCGAGCAGCACCGTCGGCAGGGGTGGCGCGCTCATGCCCGCGCTGGCGTCGAACAACTGGCGGGCAGCGGTGAGGTGGGCGAGCGCATCGCCGTAGGCGAGGCTCAGGTGGTGGTTCCCCACGAAGTAGGCGGACGCGGCCAGCGAGGCAAGGCCGGCGAGGATCGCGACGGCGATCGTCCCCGGCACGCGGCGTCCGGTGACGGGCAGGTGCAGGGCATCGCCGACGTCGTCGAGGCGGTCGAGCAGACGCTGGCGCAGGTGTAGGCGGTGATCAGGCGTGATGGCGGGCACGGTGTCCTGTCGCTGGGGCTCCCCTCGAGGGGGTGTGGGGGGCCGTGGCTCGATCAGGGTACCCGCACTCCGTCCGGGGAAACCGTCACCGGTGGCGGCGGACCCCGTCAGCCACCCGCTCGAAGCGGGCCTTGTCGAGGGCGCCACTCACACGCCGGACGCCGTTCGGGTCCACGCGGACGATCCGGTTCACCCGCACCTCGCTGATCCGGTCGGAGGAGTCCCACGGGCCCCGTCCGACCTCGACCCAGTAGCGGCCCTCCGCGGCTTCCTGGCGCGCGTCCCTGTCGTGGTCCTTGCTGGTCATGGGCAGCCCGAGGAGCCAGTCGTCGTCTCGTCCGATGATCAGCACCGGGCGGTCCTTGCCCTGGCTGTGGTCCTCCTCGTACGGCACCCAGGTCCACACCACCTCGCCCGGGTCTGGCATCGAGCCGGGGTGCGGCGCATAGGTGAGGACGGGACGTCCACGGAAGTCCCCGGGGTAGTCACGCCCGGATTGGGTGCCCGTGCCGGTGCCGGTGCGCCGCGGTGTCGACGGCTTCCGGGGACGGGAACGCCGGGTGGAACTCCGCGGGCGCAAGGCATCGATGATCGCCTGGCCGATGGCCTTGATGATGTCGCTGGTTGCCGCCACGGCGGCAACCGTACCGTCCCGGCGTGGCGTGCGGCCGTCGAACCCCCATCACATGATGTGATCCGCAGAACAAGGGTGTCGT
Source organism: Propionicimonas sp. (assembly GCA_030158185.1). Classification (GTDB taxonomy): domain Bacteria; phylum Actinomycetota; class Actinomycetes; order Propionibacteriales; family Propionibacteriaceae; genus Propionicimonas. The sequence goes on along the minus strand of JAOATP010000213.1, from coordinate 29,858 downwards.
GGCTTCGACACTTGGGCTAATCTCAGGTTGTCCAATGGAGGAACACGTTGACAGAGCTCGGCATCGCTGACGTTCTCGACCTGGCCCAGGTGCAGAAGATTCTCGAAGACTTCTCTGAGGCCACGGGTTTGGCGACGGTCGCCGTCAACGCCCGCGGAATTCCTGTCACCAACTCGTACGCCTTCACCGACTTCTGCCGGCAGATGCGCTCCGACCCGGTACGGAGCAAGCTCTGCCACGGCTGCGACGCCCATGGCGGCTTGCAGTCCCTGATCGAGGGCACGCCACAGGTGTACCGCTGCCATGCGGGCCTCGTGGACTTCTCCGTGCCGGTCACCGAGGGCGACAAGTATGTCGGCGCCATCCTCTGTGGCCAGGTGCGGGTCCCGCGGACGGACGAGCCGAGGTTCCTCACGGCCGGATCGAACTGGCGCGGCCAGGGAGAGGGACTTGAGGCCCTCTACGACGAGGTCCCGATATCGACCCTCAGCCGCGTCGCAGCAGCTGCCAAGATGCTCTTCGGCCTGAGCCGCGTACTCGACGGGATGCGCGTGCGCAAGAACGGCCCCGACGTCGGCACGGTCGTTCCCGCCGTGGTTCCCGCCCTGCCGCAGCGGCCGCTGCTCACCCTCGTCCCGCTCCCGAAGACGAGGATCGAACCCGATGCCGCGCAGCCTGTGGAGGTGTCGGTCCTCCGGGACGCCCTCGACGCCGAGGACCTCGCCAGCGCCGTCGCGGAGGCCAGCCACCTTCTCGACGAGGTCTACGCGGGCGGTGACCTGCGCGACGGCGTCGCGCGCGTCGAGGACCTGGTGATCGCTGCTGCGAAGGACTGCGCACCCCGGCTCGTTCCGCACCTCACCCAACTCGTGCTGGGCCAGCGGGAACGCAGGACGGCGTCGATCAACCGCCTGCAGGCGCAGCTGCACATCGAGCGGCTGCTCGGGATGGCACTGGACGAAGTGCTGCGGTCACGCCCGCAGCGCCGGCCAGACCTGCGTGACCTGCTCAACGACATCGCCCGGCACCCGAATCGTGCGATCTCGCTCACCGAGGCGGCTGCTGCGACCCACTGGTCGCCAGGTCACCTCTCGAAGTTGTTCAAATCCGTCACCGGCTACACATTCGTGTCGTATGTGACTGCCTGGCGGATCTCCCGCGCGCAGCTGATGTTAGCTTCCACGCAGATGCCGGTTCAGAAGGTCGCGGCTGCACTGGACTTCAACCAGGTCAACTACTTCTCCAGGGTCTTCCGGGCGCATACCGGAGTCACCCCCAGCGAGTTCCGGCGCCAGTGTTCGTCACGCGACGGGAGACCTGCCGGTGTATCGCTTCCAACTCACCACCACCCTCTACTACGGGCCTGACTCGCTCTCTGCGCTGTCAGCGCTGTCCGGACGTCGCGTCCTGATCATCACCGACGCCTTCATGGCCACCAGCCAGCTGATGTTCCAGGTGCGTGAGGTACTGGCCGAGGCCACCATCGAGGTGTACGACAAGGTCATCCCCAATCCCGACGTCGCCGCCGTCGCTGCGGGACTTGCCGCCTTCGTCGCCTTCGAGCCGGAAGCGCTGCTCGCCGTCGGTGGCGGCTCGCCGATCGACACGGCCAAGGCCGTGCGCAAGCTGGCACTCGAGCTGGGGCACCGCGCGGAGGCCGGCTTCTACGTGATCCCCACCACCAGCGGCACCGGCTCAGAGGTCACATCGTTCGCCGTGATCACCGACCCGGTGACCCACGCCAAGCTGCCCCTCACCTCCGACGACATGTTGCCCGACGTCGCCATCCTGGACCCCGACGCGGTCAGCACGGTGCCGCCGTTCCTCGTTGCCGATTCCGGCATGGACGCGATCAGCCACGCCATCGAGGCCTACGTCGCCGTCGGCCACAACGACTTCTCCGACGCGCTGGCGGAGAAGGCCCTGCGGATCGCCGACACCTACCTTCTGCGCAGCTACCGCAGCAATCAGGATGTGAAGGCGCGCACGCACCAGCACACCGGCGCCACGATGGCGGGGATCGCGTTCCAGAACTCCGGGCTGGGTATCGTGCACAGCCTCTCCCACGCGATCGGCGGCTCGTTCAAGGTGGCCCACGGGCGCCTCAACGGCATCCTGCTGCCGCACGTGATCGAGTTCAACGCCGGCGAGCTCGGCATCCGTCCGGGCGAGATCTCCGAGGTCGCGCGCCGCTACGTCACGCTCGCGCGTTCGCTCGGCCTCTCCGCTTCCAGCGACCGGAACCTCGTCCTTGGCCTTGTGGGCTGGGTGGAACGCGTCCGTCGTGAGCTGGAGATGCCTGCGACGATCACCGGTGCCGGCATCGACCCCGAGGAGTTCCGCGCGAAGATCCCCGCGCTGGCCGCGACGGCCCTCCAGGACTTCTGTGCCGAGGGTAACCCGGTCAAGGCCACCGAGGCGGACCTCACCCGGATCCTGGAGTGGGTCGCCTAGGCGAGGCGGGCGAGCAGGGCTTTGATGCCCTTGCCGGTGAGGGCGGAGACCTCGAGGATCTCGGTGGCTCCGGCGAGGCGCAGGTGGCTGCCGGCCAGGTGCACCTGCTCGGGCGTCGCGATGTCGACCTTGGTCACCACCCCGATGGACGGCGGCATGAAGAACGTGGTGAAACCGGGCTGGAAGCGGCCCTCCGGGACGGTGGCGGACGCGAGCAGGACCACCAGCTCGACCTCGAAGGAGGCCAGCCGGAGGGCGTGCTTGAACCACGGCAGCTCGAGGTATTCGCCAGGGGTGTCGATCACAGCGCCGGACGTGTACATCTCGCCGGTCTTGGCGTAGGCGATGTCCCTGCCCTCGAGGCGCTGCAGCAGGGTGGTCTTGCCACAACCGACGCCGCCGACGAGGAGGAGCTTCTTCACGTGCGCGTCAGGGGCGGGCGGGCGAAGCCCAGCTCACCGCACAGCACGGCAACAACGGCCTCGACGGCTGTCTGGACATCGGTGAGGCTGCCCGTCACGACAAGGGAGCCGGAGAACCGGTCGACGAAGCCGAGCTCGACGGCTGCTGCCTTCGTCGCGACGTCCGCTGCGATGACCGTGCCCTCGCTGGGGGTGATCGTCATCACGCCGATGGCGCCGCCACCCGGCGGCAGTCCGATCTTCGGGTACAGCCGCGCGTCAGGGTTGGCCACGACGTGCGCAAGGGTTACCTGCTTGCCGGGAACGAACTCCTGGATGATGCGCTGCTTCTCCGACATTTCCACCTTTCGTGGCCCCGGGACGGCGCGCAATACCCCACCCGGTCAGCCCCATGCTCGGCATTCGCGCACCCGGTGTCAATCAGGACGCCCGTCCTGTGCTCAGGTGCACTTTTTGGTCACGCCAGCAGCACATTCTGGTCCTACCGGCTCCTGACAAGCGGATTGAAAGTGGTCGTTGCGTGGCCGTTTAGTGCCGGTGGTTCCGACTTACCCTCAGGACGAACGGCCGCCATGCCCGAATTCGGCTCTGCGCGGCCCACCGACCCAACGGAGGAGTCTGGAATGCAAGAAGCCCTGGGAATGGTGGAGACGAAGGGTTTCGTCGCCGCTGTTGAAGCCGCGGACGCGATGGTCAAGTCGGCCAACGTCGTCCTGATCGGAAGCCAGCGTGTTGGCTCCGGTCTGGTCACCGTGCTCGTGCGCGGTGATGTCGGCGCGGTCAAGGCCGCAACCGATGCCGGCGCCGTAGCCGCTCAAAACGTGGGGGAGCTCGTCTCCGTCCATGTCATCCCGCGCCCGCACACCGACGTGGAGAAGATTCTCCCGCAGCTTGAGAAGTGAGGTTCTGACCCGCTATGGCAACTGAAGAACTGGTCAACCAGATCATGGCAGCCGTCATGAAGAAGATGGACGGGCCCGCAGCGGCCCCGAAACAGGCCGGTGCCCGTCCGGCATCCACGGAGTTCGTCTGCGCCAGCGCGCTGGGCGACACGATCGGCCTCGTCATCGCCAACGTCGACCCCCAGGTCCACGCCCTGATGAAGATCGATCCCAAGTACAAGTCGATCGGCATCGTCGGTGCCCGCACCGGCGCCGGCCCGCACATCTTCGCCGCTGACGAAGCCGTCAAGGCGACCAACTGCGAGATCGTGACGATCGAGCTGCCCCGCGACACCAAGGGTGGCGCCGGACACGGTTCCCTCATCATCTTCGGTGCAGAGGACGTCTCCGACGCCCGTCGCGCCGTCGAGGTCACCATCAGCGAGCTCGACCGCACCTTCGGCGACGTCTATGCCAACGATGCCGGCCACCTCGAGTTCCAGTACACCGCTCGTGCCTCCTACGCCCTGAACAAGGCGTTCGGCGCACCGATCGGCAAGGCCTTCGGCATCACGGTCGGCGCCCCGGCAGCGATCGGCGTCGTTCTCGCCGACACCGCCGTCAAGGCATCGACGATTGACGTCGTCGGCTACGCCAGCCCCGCTGCCGGCACCAGCTACTCCAACGAGGTCATTTCGTTCTTCAGTGGCGATTCCGGCGCTGTGCGCCAGGCGATCATCGCTGCACGCGAGGTCGGCCGCGGCTTGCTGGGCGCCATGGGTGCGTACCCGGAGTCCGTCACCACGCCCTACATCTGAGACGGGAAGAAGCGTGAGATCAAAGCGTTTTGAGGCGCTTGACGCCAGGCCCGTCAACCAGGACGGGTATGTGACCGAATGGTCAGAGGTCGGGCTGATCGCCATGAACGGCCCGAACGACCCCAAGCCGTCGATTCGCGTCGAGGGCGGCAAGGTCGTCGAGCTCGACGGCAAGCAGCGCGCCGACTTCGACATGATCGACTCCTTCATCGCCGACTATGCGATCCGGCTGGACAACGCCGAGGCCGTCTGCAAGATGGACTCCCTCGAACTGGCCCGCAAGCTCGTCGACATCAACGTCCCGCGTTCCGAAGTGGTCAAGCTGACCACGTCGATGACGCCGGCGAAGATCACCGAGGTCGTCGGCAAGATGACGGTGCTCGAAATGATGATGGCCGTGGCCAAGATGCGGGCCCGGCTCACGCCGGCCAACCAGTGCCACGTCACCAACCTGAAGGACAACCCGGTACAGATCGCCGCTGACGCCGCCGAAGCCTCCCTGCGTGGCTTCGCGGAAGAAGAGACCACGGTCGGCATCGGTCGGTACGCCCCGTTCAACGCAATGGCCATCATGGTCGGCGCGCAGGTCGGACGTCCCGGCATCCTCACCCAGTGCGCGGTCGAAGAGGCCACCGAACTCAACCTGGGCATGCGCGGCTTCACTGCGTATGCCGAAACCGTCTCCGTCTACGGCACCGAAGCCGTGTTCATGGACGGCGACGACACCCCGTGGTCGAAGGCTTTCCTGGCCTCCTGCTACGCGTCCCGCGGGTTGAAGATGCGGTTCACCTCCGGTACCGGCTCCGAGGTCCAGATGGGCTACGCCGAAGGCAAGTCCATGCTGTACCTCGAGGCTCGCTGCATCTACATCACCAAGGGTGCAGGCTCCCAGGGCATCCAGAACGGTTCGGTCTCCTGCGTCGGCGTTCCCGCCGCCGTCCCGGGTGGCATTCGCGCCATCCTCGCCGAGAACCTGATCGCCATGGCCCTCGACCTGGAGTGCGCGTCGTCGAACGACCAGACGTTCACCCACTCCGACCTGCGCCGCGTCGCCCGGTCCCTGATGCAGTTCGTGCCCGGCACCGACTTCATCTGCTCCGGCTACTCGGCAACGCCCAACTACGACAACATGTTCGCCGGCTCCAACTGGGACGCAGACGACTACGACGACTGGCTGATCATCCAGCGCGACCTCAAGATCGACGGTGGCCTGGTTCCGGTTCTGGAAGTCGATGTCGTTGCTGCCCGCAACAAGGCGGCACGGGCGCTGCAGGCTGTGTTCAAGAACCTCGGCCTGACCGAGATCACGGACGCAGAGGTCGAAGCTGCCACCTACGCCCGCGGATCGCAGGACATGCCTGCCCGCAACGTGGTGGAGGACCTCAAGTCCGCCGAGGACATGATGAAGCGTGGGACCACCGGCGTGGACATCGCCAAGGCACTCATCAAGGGTGGCTTCGAGGATGTCGCGGATGCGGTGTTCGGCATGCTCAAGCAGCGCGTCGCAGGTGACTACCTGCACACGTCCGCCATCCTCACCCGCAACTTCGAGGTGATCTCGGCCGTCAACCAGCCCAACGACTACCGCGGGCCCATGACCGGCTACCAGATCTCCGACGAGAAGTGGGCGATCCTGCAAGACATCCGCCAGGCCATCAGCCCAGAGAGCATCTGAGGTCATCACCATGGACGAGAAGACGCTCAAGAACATCATCGAAGAGGTCATGAAGGAAATGGCCGTCGTCGGGGCAACTGCTCCCGCCGGCAAGCCTGCGGGACGTTCGGCTGAAACGCCCAGCACCTCCCTGGTCATCACGGAGACCGGCACGGCCGCACGGGGCACCAACCCGCGCGAGATCGTGATCGGCCTCGCGGCCGCCTTCGGTGGCCGTCAGACGCAGACCATCATCGGGCTGCCGCACGACCAGGTCGTCAAGGAGATCTGCGCCGGCATCGAGGAAGAAGGGTTGAGCTACCGCTTCATCCGCCTCTTCCGCACCGCCGACGTCGGCTTCATCGCACACGAGGCTGCCAAGCTGTCCGGTTCCGGCATCGGCATCGGCATCCAGTCCCGCGGCACGACGGTGATCCACCAGAAGGACCTGCCGCCGCTGTCGAACCTGGAGCTGTTCAGCCAGTCCCCGCTGATCGACCTGGAGACCTTCCGGGCCATCGGCAAGAACGCGGCCAAGTACGCCAAGGGCGAATCGCCCAGCCCCGTGCCGGTCCGCAACGACCAGATGGCCCGGCCCAAGTACCAGGCCATCGCCGCGCTGCTGCACATCAAGGAGACGCAGCTGCTCGATCCCAACAAAAAGACCCAAGAACTTCGGGTCGAGTACCGGTAGGAGGTGACCAATATGGATCAGGAACAACTCATTCGGCAGATCATGGCCGAGGTCATGGCCAATCTTGGCAAGGACAGCGTGGCCTTCCAGAAGAAGTCGCCGGCTGCCGGCGGCGCCATCGGCAAGGACCAGTACCCGCTCGGCGAGAAGATGCCCGAGAAGGTCTTCTCCGCGACCGGCAAGAAGCTGTCCGACTTCAGCCTCGACAAGCTGAAGAGCGGCGAGCTGACAGCAGAGGACTTCCGGATTGCCCCGGAGACCCTCGAGATGCAGGCCCAGGTGGCCGAGTCGGTGGACCGTGACAGCCTTGCGCGCAACATGCGCCGGGCGGCGGAACTCATCGCCGTCCCGGACGACCAGCTGCTCAGCATCTACAACTCGCTGCGCCCGTACCGCTCGACGAAGGCCGAGCTCTACGGAATCGCTGACGAGCTGGAGACGAAGTACAAGTGCAAGGTCAACGCTGCGTTCATCCGTGAAGCAGCAGACGTGTACGAGAAGCGCGGCCGGCTCAAGGCCGAGTGACGCTTCAGTGAGCATTTCGTCAGGCCCGGCCGTGGTGGCCGGGCCTGACGAAGCCCCAACCGTGAGGACCCGCACACAATGGCTTTGATCGCCGGCATCGACATCGGTAACGCCACCACCGAGGTGGCACTCGCGGAGTTGTCCGCCGGTGCAACCCCGGTCTTCGTCGCGTCCTCGATCGTCCCGACGACCGGCATCAAGGGCACAGCACAGAACACCCAGGGCGTGTTCCAGGCACTGACCGTCGCCCTGGACGCGGCCGGCAGGTCGCTGGCCGAGCTTGACCTGATCAGGATCAACGAGGCGGCACCGGTCATCGGCGACGTCGCAATGGAGACCATTTCCGAGACGATCATCACCGAGTCGACGATGATCGGGCACAACCCCACCACCCCTGGAGGCCTCGGCATCGGGGTGGGTATCACCATCGAGATCGGGAACCTCGATCGCGCCGTCGGCGGCACCGCCTACATCGTGGTTGCCAACAAGACCCACACCTTCGACGACGTGGCCGACCGGATCAACGCCGTCCAGGGCCGGATCGAGATCACCGGCGCGATCCTGCAGCGCGACGACGGTGTGCTGGTGCACAACCGCCTGACCCGCAAGATCCCCATCGTCGACGAGGTCAGCCTCGTCGAGAAGGTGCCGATCGGCATGCTGGCGGCCGTCGAGGTGGCCGAGGTCGGCCGCATCATCGAGACCCTCGCCAACCCCTACGGCATCGCAACCCTCTTCAGCCTCACCTCGGACGAGACCGCCTCCGTCGTGCCGATGGCCCGTTCCCTTGTCGGCAACCGGTCGGCCGTCGTCATCAAGACCCCGAAGGGCGACGTCACCGAGCGTCGCATCCCCGCCGGCTGGTTGCAGTTCATCGGTGATCGCACCTCCGAGGTCGACGTCGATCGCGGCGCGGAGGAGATCATGCGCGTCGCAGGCACCGTCGGCCCGATCCGCAACGTCCGGGGCGAACCCGGCACCAACGTCGGCGGCATGATGGAGAAGGTCCGCGTCGTGATGGGCCGGCTCACCGACCGCGACCCGTCCGGTATCGAGGTCACCGACCTGTTGGCCGTGGACACCGAGGTGCCGCAGAAGGTCACCGGCGGGCTCGCCGGCGAGTTCTCCCTGGAGGCTGCTGTTGGCATCGCTGCCATGGTGAAGGCCGACCGCCTGCAGATGCAGCGCATCGCCCATGACATGACGGCCCAGTTCGGCATCCCCGTCGAGGTCGGCGGCGTCGAGGCCGACATGGCCGTCCGCGGCGCCCTCACCACTCCCGGATCGTCGATCCCGATAGCGATCCTCGACATGGGCGCCGGTTCCACCGACGCCTGCGTCCTGCGTGCGGACGCGCCGGCCCGCTCGATCCACCTCGCCGGTGCCGGCAACATGGTCACCCTGCTGATCCAGTCGGAGCTCGGCCTGGAGAGCATGGAGGACGCAGAGAACGTCAAGCGCTACCCGCTCGCGCGGGTGGAGACCCTGTTCAACATCCGGCACGAGGACGGGACCGTCGAGTTCTTCGACACCCCGCTCCCGCCCCACGTGTTCGCGCGCACCGTCGTGCTGCACCCGGAGGGCATGATCCCGCTGCCGCTGCGCCAGCCGCTGGAGGTGATCCGGCAGGTGCGGATCAAGGCCAAGCAGCGGGTGTTCGTCACCAACGCACTGCGCGCGCTCGGCGCCGTCAGCCCCACGAATCATGTCCGCGACATCGCCCACGTCGTCCTCGTCGGGGGCTCGGCGCTCGACTTCGAGATCCCGCAGCTGGTCACGAAGGCCCTGGGGGAGTACCGCGTGGTTGCCGGACGGGCCAACATCCGTGGCACAGAAGGCCCGCGGAACGCCGTCGCGACCGGGCTGGTCCTGGCCTGGGAGGAGCAGCGATGAACGCCGATCGCCCCACCATCCGCCTGCGCCTGAACGACCGGGTCGACGAGGCGCGCATCGCAGAGGTCCTGCACGGCATCGAGGAGGAGGGCGTGCCGGTCGAGGTGACGCGGCACGACCAGCTGAACCCGCTGCTGCTCGCCCACGAGGCAAGCCTGGAATCCCGGCTGGGGATCGGCATCGGGATCAGCCTCGACCATGTCGTCATCACGACGGAGAAGCTGCCAGCCGACCGCCCCTACCTCGCAGCCGTGCTCAACACCTCGCCGACCATCGACCGCAGGGCCGGCGCCAATGCCGCACGTCTCGTCAAACGAATGCCACTGTCCGACCTGAACGCAGAATGAAGGAGCAGCCATGCCACAACTGAGCCTCGGCACCATCGAGGTGCTCGGCCTGCCCGCCGCGGTCGAGGCCGCGGACGTCGCACTCAAGACAGCTGACGTCAAGCTGATCGGCTACGAGACCACAGACGGGATGGGCATGGTGGCCGTGAAGATCGAAGGCCAGGTGTCCGCCGTCCAGGCAGCCGTCGCAGCAGCGAGCGCAGCCGCCGCACGGGTCTCCAAGGTGTTCGCCACCTCGATCATCGCCCGCCCGAGCGACCAGGTGGAGTCGGTCGTGTACACCGCAGAGACCGTCGGCTTCGCGAAGCCGAAGGCTGTCGCCCCTGCCCCTGCCCCTGTTCCGGCGCCGACCCCGGCCCCGGCCCCGGAGCCCGTGGAGGAAACGGTGGTCGAGCCTGTCGAGACCCCTGCCCCCGTCGAGCAGACGGTGGCCGAGGCTGTCGAAACCCCCACCCCGGAGCCGCTGGTCGAGCCGGCAGAAACCATCGCTGCGCCCGTCACCGAGGCTTCTGCCGGCTCGGCCAGCGTCAAGCCACGCAGCACCACAAGGACTCGTTCCACCAAGAAGTAGTGAGAGAGGAAAGCCATGAATGAAGCACTCGGTCTCGTCGAGACCAAGGGTTACGTCGGTGCCGTCGAGGCCGCCGACGCAATGGTGAAGTCCGCCAACGTCATCCTGATCGGCCACGTGAAGGTCGGCGCCGGCCTCGTCACCGTGATGGTGCGCGGCGACGTCGGTGCGGTCAAGGCCGCCGTCGACGCCGGTGCGGCTGCTGCGGCACAGGTGGGCGAGGAAGTCATCAGCAAGCACGTGATCCCGCGTCCGCACGCCGACGTCGAGATGCTGCTGCCCAAGAAGGCCTGACGTGGCAGTTCCGGACACCCGTCACGTCGTCGAGGAGGTGACCAGGATGGTGCTCACCCGGCTGCAGGACCTCGAACTGCAGATTGTCGTTGGTGTGTCGAACCGGCACGCCCACCTCAGCAAGGCAGACCTGGCAACCCTGTTCGGTCTCGACGCCATGACGGTGTACCGGAAGGTGCGCCAGCCGAGCGACTTCGCAGCGGAGGAGACGGTCTCCGTCTCCGGACCACGCGGGACGTTCCCGAAGCTCCGGCTGATGGGGCCCTGCCGCGCGAAGACGCAGGTGGAACTCAGCCTCACCGACTGTGTGACGCTCGGCATCACCGCCCCGATCACGCAGTCGGGCTACCTCGACGACGCCGGGCCGATCGACATCGTGGGCCCTGCGGGGAAGATCCACGTCGAGCACGGCGTCATGGTTGCCGCGCGGCACATCCACATGGGCCCGAGTCACGCCAGGGCATGGGGCGTGAAGGACCAGGACCTGGTCAAGGTGGCGTTCGGTGGCGAGCGGGGCGGGGTGATGGACAACTTCATCATCCGGATCAAGGACGACTGGGTACCGGAGATCCACCTCGACACCGACGAGGCCAACGCCCTCGGCCTGCACGACGGTGATGTCGGGAAGCTGATCAAGGAGTGACGACGACAATGGCGCCTGCCCTGATGGCACCCGAAGCCGCGATCCGCCGCTTCGCGGAACTGGTGCGCACCGGAGAGGTCGAGGAGCCGCGGGGGGACCTGCGACTCGGCATCGACCTCGGCACGGCGAACATCGTCGTGTCCGTCGTGGACGGCGGCAACCGTCCGGTCGCCGGTGCCTGGGTGCACTCCACTGTCGTGCGCGACGGTGTCGTCGTCGACTGGGCCGGCGCGACGACGGCCGTCCGCCGGCTGAAGGAGGACGTCGAGCGAAGGCTCGGCCACCGCTTCACGACGGCGTCGGTCTCGATCCCGCCGGGCATCAGCGAAGGCGACATCAAGGTCTTCCGGAACGTCGCCACGGCTGCGGGCCTCGAGACCGACGAGGTCGTTGACGAGCCGGTCGCAGCGGCCCGCGCGCTCGGCATCGCCGACGGCTGCGTCATCGACGTCGGCCACGGCACCACCGGGGTGTCGATCCTCGCCGGTGGCCGCGTACTCAAGAGCATCGACGAGGCCACCGGTGGCCACCACATGAACCTCGTCCTCGCCGGCGCCTACAAGATCGACTACGACGCAGCAGAGGTGATGAAGAAGGACCCGGCCCGGCGCGACGACGTGATCGGCGTGATCCGCCCCACCCTGGAGAAGATGGCCTCCATCGCGCAGGCTGCCCTTGTGGGCTACGACGTGCCGATGGTCTACCTCGTCGGTGGCTCCAGCTCCTTCCCCAACGCTCCCGACGTGTTCGCCTCCAGGCTCGGACGGCCGGTCGTCCGGCCGATCGAGCCACTGTTCGTTACGCCACTCGGCATTCCCATGAAGGAGCTCGGCGATGACTGAGGCTGAACTGCGCGCCATCATCCTCGAAGCGATCCTCGAGCTCATGACCCCCGCTCCCCGGCGCGCCCTCGTGCTGTTCACTGGCGGGCTGCTGGGCTTCGACCAGGCGGTCGATGAGCTGAAGCTGCTGGCAGCAGCCGGCGTCCAGCTGGACTACCTGCAGACCCCGAGCGCCCTGCGTGTTCTGGACCAGGCGAAGATCGCCTCCATCGGCATGCGGGAGGTGTCGACGAAGATGGTGGAGGAGCACGACATGCTCCTCGCCCCGACGCTCACCAGCAACATCGCTGCCAAGGTGTCCCACGGCGTCGCCGACTGCCTCGCCAGCAACCTGTTCAGCGAGTTCATCATGAGCAACCGTCTTGTCGTGGTGTCGCGGAGTGCCATCTGCCCCGACGGAGCACCCAAGCGCGGATGGTTCCCGAACATGCCTCCGGCCTACGCCGACCTGCTGCGGTCGAACCTCGCAACGCTGGCATCCTTCGGGGTGCGGCTCTCGGATGCACGGTTCCTCTACCGCACGGCGATCGCCGCCTTCGAGCGCCGCGACGAGGCCCGACGCGCGCCGGTGGTCGCCGCGATGGGCACCTCTGTCGCCGGGTTCGCAACGAACGTCGCAGCGTGGGCCGCGGCCTCCGCAGCTTCGGGTGCCGACGCCGACACCGTCGCAGTGGAGGCGGCACCGGCCCCCACTCCAGGCGTGGTGCCCTGCACCCGCAGCCTGATCAGCAACCAGGTGATCCAGCCGTTGCCCGACGGGGTCGAACTGCGGATCCCCGCCACAGCGAAGGTGACCGCGATGGCGCGGGACCTTGCTGCGGCCCGTTCCATCCGGATCTCACGAGAGGTGTGACATGTTCCTGGCCAAGGTTCGCGGAACCGTCGTTTCGACAAGCAAGGACGAGCGCCTTGTCGGGTTCAAGCTGCTCGTCGTCATGCGGCTCGGCATCAACGGCGAGTACATCGGCCTGCCGCAGGTTGCGGTCGACACGGTCGGCGCCGGGGTCGGTGAGACCGTGATCGTCACCGGCGGCAGCTCGGCACGGGTGTCCTCGCGCCCCGATTCGCCGATCGACTCGACCATCGTCGGGATCGTCGACGCGGTGGAGATCGAGCAGGAGTAGCGGATGCCCAACGTCTACACGCGCACCGGCGACGCCGGTCTCACCGGCCTGTTCGGTGGCTCGCGCGTGCCCAAGCAGGATCCCGGCGTCGAGGGCTACGGCACCGTCGACGAGGCCAACTCGGCGATCGGTGAGGCGAAGGCCGTCGCCATGGACGACTCCGTCCGGGCGACCCTGCACGGCATCCAGCAACGGCTCTTCGTCGTCGCTGCGGAACTGGCCAGTGATGCCAAGGGCCGGGAGATCCTGGCCAACACCGTCGGTCCGGCCGACGTGAAGGACCTCGAAGACCTGATTGACATGTGCCAGGTGGTGACGGGCCCGCAGCGGGAGTTCGTCGTCCCCGGACGGGACGTCCCCTCCGCAGCCCTGCACCGCGCGCGGACGGTTGTCCGGAGGGCCGAACGCCGGGTCCTGACGATGAGCGAGACCATCCCGGTGCGTCCGGAGCTGATCAAGTACCTCAACCGGCTCTCCGACACGCTCTATGCGCTCGCGCGGCTCACCGAGCACCACCACGACATGACCATGATCGAGCAGGTCGTACGACGAGCCGTCGCCGCGGCCCTCGCCGGCGTCAACGACGCCGCCGGCGAGCCGGCCAGCTACGACCTGGCCACGCTGAAGCTGATGGCCGAGGCAGCTGAGGCCAAGGCCTCGGAGCTGGGCGTGCCGATCGTGTTCGCCGGCGTCGATGCCGGCGGCAACCTGATGCTGCTGCACCGCATGACCGACTCCCTGCTGGGCAGCATCGACATCGCCATCGGCAAGGCGTTCACGTCCGCAGCCTTCAGGCTGCCGACGTCGGCGCTGAAGGACGCGTCCACCCCTTCTGGGGAACTCCACGGCATCCAGAACTCCAACGACGGCCGCGTCGTCGTCTTCGGGGGTGGGTTGCCGGTCTTCATCGACGGCCGGATCTGCGGGGGCATCGGTGTCTCCGGTGGCACGGTCGAAGAGGACGTCCGCATCGTCACGCACGCAATTTCCGCAGTTCAGGAAGCGAGATAGCCATGAGCACCATCAGCGACGAGACCGTTCGCCAGGTCGTAGCAGAAGTCGTCCGCCAGGTCGTCGGGGCGAGCAGTTGTCCCCCGGCCACCGTCACCGACGGCATCTTTCCCGATATGGACAGCGCGATCGTCGCCGCCGACACCGCCTGGCGCGCGTACCTGAACTGCTCGATGAAGGACCGCGCCCGCTTCGTCAAGGCGATCCGTGACGTTGCCCTCATCCCGGAGCACCTCGAGTTCATGGCCCGCTCGACGGTCGAGGAGACCGGCATGGGCAATGTCCCGGACAAGATCGCCAAGAACCGGGCGGTGGCGGAGCTCACGCCCGGCACGGAGGACCTGGTCACGGAAGCCTGGTCGGGCGATGCCGGCCTGACAACGGTCGAGATCTCCCCGTTCGGGGTGATCGGCGCGATCACGCCCACCACGAACCCGACAGAGACCATCATCAACAACGGCATCGGCATGCTGGCAGCGGGCAACGCCGTGGTCTTCAGCCCGCACCCGCGGGCGACGAAGGTCAGCCACTGGCTGATCCGCAAGCTCAACCACGCCCTGGTGGCAGCGGGCGCCCCGCCGAACCTGATCGTCACCGTGATGGAACCGTCGATCGAGAACACCAACGCGATGATGCAGCACAAGCTGGTGCGACTCCTCGTCGCCACCGGTGGCCCCGGCATCGTCAAGGCCGTGCTGTCCAGCGGCAAGAAGGCGATCGGCGCGGGCGCAGGCAACCCGCCGGCCCTCGTGGACGCGACGGCGAACATCGAGAAGGCGGCGAAGGACATCGTCGACGGCGCGAGCTTCGACAACAACCTGCCGTGCACGGCGGAGAAGGAGGTGCTGGCCGTTGCGGCCATCGCCGACCTGCTCAAGTTCGAGATGCTCAAGAACGGCGCCTACGAGCTGCGCGACCCCGCACTGATCGCCAAGCTCGAAGCCCTCGTCGTGGACGGCCGCCACGCCGTCACCGACTGGATCGGCAAGTCCGCACCGTCGATCCTGAAGGCCATCGGCATCGACGCCCCGGCCGGAACGCGGCTGATCATCGCGGAGGTGCCCTTCGAGCACCCCTTCGTGCGGGTCGAGCTGATGATGCCGGTGCTGCCGATCGTCCGGGTGAAGGACGTCGAGCAGGGCATGGATTATGCCGTCATCGCCGAGCACGGCAACCGGCACACCGCGATCATGCACTCCACGGACGTGAACGCCCTCACAAGGATGGCCAAGCGCATCCAGACCACCATCTTCGTCAAGAACGGGCCGTCCTACGCCGGCATCGGGATCGGTGGCGAGGGCTACTGCTCGTTCACGATCGCCGGGCCGACGGGCGAGGGCCTCACCTCTGCCCGCACTTTCGCCCGGCGGCGTCGCTGCGTGCTGGTCGGGGGACTCAACGTCCGCTGACGCGATCAGCGGAGCCATTGCTGGGTAACAGGGTTCCGGGGGCTGCCGGCGTCGCTGGCTACGCTGTGCCTCACACGACCGAGGAGGACAGCGTGCAGGTCTGGCCGGGAAGTCCCTATCCGTTGGGTGCGACGTACGACGGGAGGGGCACGAACTTCGCCCTCTTCAGCGAGATCGCCGACCGTGTGGAGCTCTGCCTCTTCGACGCCGACCGCAACGAGACCCGCGTCGAGGTGACCGAGGTCGACGCGCACGTGTGGCACTGCTTCCTTCCGCAGGTCGACCCGGGCCAGCGGTACGGGTATCGCGTCCACGGGCCCTTCGACCTGGACGGCGGGATGCGCTGCAACCCCAACAAGCTGCTGCTCGACCCGTACGCCAAGGCGACCGATGGTGACATCGACTGGGGGCAGCCGCTGTTCGGCTACAACTTCGGCGACGCGCGGTCCCGGAACGACGAGGACTCGGCCAGCCGGATGATGCTCGGCGTGGTGATCAACCCGTTCTTCGACTGGACCGGTGACCGCACCCTCGCCATCCCCTACAACGAGAGCCTCATCTACGAGGCGCACGTGAAGGGCCTCACGCAACTGCACCCCGACGTGCCGGAGGGGGAGCGCGGCACCTACGCCGGGATCGCCCACCCCTCGGTGATCAAGCACCTGCAGGGGCTGGGGGTCACGGCCGTCGAGCTCATGCCGGTGCACCAGTTCGTCCACGACGCGACGCTGCTGGAGCGCGGCCTGCGCAACTACTGGGGCTACAACACGCTCGGCTTCTTCGCCCCGCACGCCGACTACGCGTCCGTGAAGGACCCCGGCGGCCAGGTGCAGGAGTTCAAGGGCATGGTGAAGACGCTGCACGAGGCCGGCATCGAGGTGATCCTCGACGTGGTCTACAACCACACGGCAGAGGGCAACCACATGGGTCCCACCCTGAGCTTCAAGGGCATCGACAATCCGGCGTACTACCGGCTGGTCGACGAGGACCTGCAGTACTACATGGACTACACCGGCACGGGGAACTCCCTGAACGTCGGGCAGCCACACTCGCTGCAGCTGATCATGGACTCCCTGCGCTACTGGGTGCTCGACATGCACGTGGACGGCTTCCGCTTCGACCTTGCCTCCGCGCTGGCCCGCGAGTTCTACGACGTCGACCGGTTGGCGGCCTTCTTCGAACTCGTGCAGCAGGACCCGGTCATCAGCCAGGTGAAGCTGATCGCTGAACCGTGGGACGTCGGCCCCGGCGGCTACCAGGTGGGCAACTTCCCGCCCCAGTGGAGCGAGTGGAACGGCAAGTACCGCGACGCCGTCCGCGACTTCTGGCGACAGGAGCCCAACCTCGGCGAGTTCGCCGCCCGGATCGCCGGCTCCGCCGACCTGTACGAGCACTCCGGACGCCGCCCGTTCGCGAGCATCAACTTCGTCACCGCCCACGACGGCTTCACGCTGCGCGACCTCGTCTCGTACAACGACAAGCACAACGAGGCCAACGGCGAGAACGGCAGGGACGGGGAGAGCTTCAACCGCTCCTGGAACCACGGCGTCGAGGGCCCGACCAGCGACACGGCGATCATCGGCGAGCGTGCGCGCGCCCAGCGCAACCTGCTGGCGACCCTGCTGCTCAGCCAGGGCGTCCCGATGATCCTGCACGGCGACGAGGTGGGCCGCACCCAGGACGGCGACAACAACACCTACGCGCAGGACTCCGAGATCTCCTGGATGCACTGGGACCAGCTCGACCAGCCGCTGCTGGAGTTCACCTCAACCGTCGCCCGCCTGCGGGCGGAGCACCCGACCTTCCGTCGCAAGCGGTTCTTCACCGGTGCTGCCGTGCGGACGGGCGACGAGCAGCGACTCAACGACATCGTCTGGCTGCGCCCCGACGGCGACAACATGACCGACGACGACTGGTCAACCCACGACGCGAGGGCCATCGGCATGTACCTCAACGGGCACGGCATTGCGGGGAAGGATGCCACCGGCAACCCGATCGTCGACCTGCACGCCCTGCTGTACTTCAACGGCGGTCCCGATCCGGTGAAGGTCGTCCTGCCGCCAGAGGAGTACTCCGCACAGTGGGAGGTGGCCATCGACACGGCGGGCGAAGGGATGGAGCCCAGCCCGCTCGACGCCTGCAGCACCCGCATCCTCTCCGGACGCAGCGTCCTCGTGCTGATGGAGCACACCGGCGCGTCCCCGGAACCCCGGCTCTCCGTTGCGGCCTCCGTCGAGGCCATGACGGAGCTAGCTGCGGTGGCGGGGGCGGGAGAGCCTGCTCCGGACGCGGCGCCACAGTAGTCCCAACCTTCGCCGCGGTGACTCCAGCGGCCGGTGCTCGAGCCTCAGGCGCCCGTTGGCCCGTGCCGTGATGACGATGTCGCTCGCGACGGTTGCTGTCGCGCTCCGGAAGCTGAGCCGGGACGACCCACGCGGAAGGGTGCCGGACACAACGAGCCGGGCACCCGCGGCGTCCCCGACGAGTGTCGCCGGCAATTCGTCGTGGTCAGCCCGCCCCGTCCCTGTGACGCCCAGCGGGACGACCACCAGCTCCGAGCGGCCCGCCCCGAACGCCTGCACCCGCGGGAGCGGGAGCTCGAAGCCGGTAGCTGTGGCGGTCACCCTCCCGGACGGGACACCCGCATCGCCGACAATGCTGCGCAACCGCTGGGCCAGGTCGACCGACAGCGTCCCGGCGCGATTGCGAAAGGCGACCGCCGGAGCGCCATTGACAAGGGCCGGAAGGGGTGTGATCCCGGTCCTGACCGGGCTCACCGGTTGGACCCCGTGCCAGCGGCTGATCGAGGTGAGCTCCCAGACGGTCGGCGCCAGTGGACGACCATGCGCCGCGGTTTCCGGATCGAGCCGTACGACCGTGTGCGCAACGATGCTCACCCGGTCGTCGCCCACCGGCTCGAGGGTGATGGTGGTCTCCCCGGGGAGCTCCCAGGTGACCGACTCCGCCCTCACCCCCACGGCGAGCCTGAACACGTCGATCAGGTCGGTCAGGTCACGCGCCTCGAGTGGGATGGCTGTCGCGAGCTCCTCCGGCAGCGGCATGACCACCCGATCGCCAGTGCGGAGGAAGGTGAACGGACGGCCATCGGCATGCACCCATCGCGAGGTGGCCTCGATCCGTAGCGCCCCGTCATCCCAGGCAACGGCCGTGGCCTGCGTGCGCCCCTTGATCTGCTTGAGCGTGGTGGCCAGTATCCGCAGCAGGTCGGGACGCTGCTCCCGCAGCAGCTGGGTTCGGGGCCGGGCCAGCGCCCCGATGTAGCGGTCCCACTCGGGCGGGATGTAGGTCTTCTGGATCGCGAGGGCCCTGGACATGGCGATCGCGGTCCCGGCATCACTCGCTGTCAACAGCGACCTCTCGAGCCGCTTCAGTACCCGTTCCCGATACTGGTGCATGAGGATGAGGCGCCGCGCGTCAGCCAGCTCAGGGGCGCTCAGGGTCCGGTCGATGAAGGCCATCAGTTCGTCGAGCCGGTCCCAGTACTCGGTGTCTGTCGGAGCGTAGGTCTTCGAATTGTTCGCCCCCGAGTCGTGCCACAGGTACACCGGGGTGTCGGTGAGGATGGCGACCCGCTCAGCCTTGGCGTACACCTCGACGTTGAAGAACACGTCCTCCCAGAGCATCCGGCGGCCTTCTGGGAAGGAGATGTCGTTGGCAAGGAGGAACTCGCGGCGGTAGAGCTTGTGCGGCACCATCGGCAACAGCCGGGTGGCGCGCTCGGGCCTCAGGTCCGTTGTGTTCCCCGCCGCCAGCGACGACATCCCCCACCAGGGGTCGGTCGTCTTCGACTCCTTGGGACTGATGAAGTCGGCACCGCTGGATGCTGCGAACTCGCTCAGCCGCCGCAGGGCGTCCGGGTACAGCGAGTCGTCGTGGTCCATGTAGAACACGTACTCGCCGCGAGCCATGCCGGTGCCGATGTTCCGCGGCCGGCTCGGCCAGCCTGAGTTCTCGATCCGGGTCACCGTGAGGTTCGGGCGGGTGGAGGCCAGTGCCTGCAGCTGTTCGAAGGTGTCGTCCGGCGACCCGTCGTCGACGATGATCGTCTCGAACTCGGCCTGCGGCAGGGTCTGGGCGTCGAGGGAGTCGATGACGCGGTGGATCGCGGGGCCGGGGCAGTAGGCGGCGACGACAACCGTGATCTTCGGCGTGGGGTGGGCCAAGGGGTTTTCCTCGTGCGCTCGGGCCATCGGGATGCGGCTCACGCATAGTATCGCCCGGGAGCGTGGGTACTATGCCGAGCATGGCAGCCCAGAATCGTGAATCCGCCCGTGGAGACTTGTGGCCACGGCGGAGCGGGCCGGCTGAAGCCTGATGACCCGCACCCCGGTCAGCACCTACCGCCTCCAGATCACCGAGGACTTCGACCTGGTTGCGGCGGCCCGGACGGTCGCGTACCTGCACGAGCTGGGCGTCGACTGGGTGTACCTTTCCCCGCTGCTGGCCTCGGAGACCGGCAGCGACCACGGCTATGACGTTTCCGACCATCGGGCGATCGATCCCTCGCGGGGACGGGCGTCCGGGCTGGCTGCGCTGGCGACGGAGGCGAAGCGGCTCGGGATGGGTGTGCTCGTCGACATCGTCCCCAACCACGTCGGGGTGGCCCGGCCGGAGGAGAACGAGTGGTGGTGGCACGTCCTCACCCTCGGCCAGGAGTCGCCGTACGCCAGCGCCTTCGACATCGACTGGGCCGCCGGCGGCGGCAGGCTGCGCATCCCGGTCGTCGGCGACGACGACCTGCTGCCCGACGGCCGCATCGACAACCTCACCGTCCTCGGCGGCGAGCTGCACTACCACGACCAGCGCTTCCCGCTGGCGCCGGACACCGCCCGGGGGGCCGACGAGGATCCCAACGCCGTCCACGCCCGGCAGCACTACGAGCTGATCAGCTGGCGCGAGGCGGACAGCAACCTGAACTACCGGCGGTTCTTCGCCGTGAACACCCTTGTCGCGCTGCGGGTGGAGGACCCGGAGTGGTTCAGCAAGTCGCATGCCGAGATCAAGCGGTGGTTCGACGAGGGCCTGGTGGACGGCCTCCGGGTCGACCATCCCGACGGCCTCCGGGACCCCGGCAAGTACCTGGAGGACCTGGCCACCCTCACCGGCGGCAGCTACGTGCTGGTGGAGAAGATCCTCGCGATCGGGCGCAACGAGGCGGAGGGCGTGGTGCTCGAACAGCTGCCGTCGGTCTGGGCGACGGCGGGCACCACTGGGTACGACGCGCTTGCGCTGATCGACCGGGTACTGGTCGACCCCGCCGGCGAGGCCGGGCTCACCGAGCTGGAGAACGGGCTGCGGGGACGCGAGGTGGTGTGGTCGCAACTGGTGCACGAGAGCAAGCTCGCCGTTGCCTACACGATCCTGAACTCGGAGGTGCGCCGGATCGCGCGTGAGGTGCTGGCCGGCGCCGACGCCACCGACCAGCCCGACTTCGAGCAGGTGGTGGCTGCCGTCGCCGAGCTGCTGGCCGACTTCGAGGTGTACCGCTCCTACCTCCCGGAGGGGCACGAGTACCTCGACCGTGCGTTCGGGTTCGCGTGGGAGCACCGCCCCGACCTCGGCCCCGTCCTCGACCTGCTCTACCCGGTGCTGGCCGACGGTGCGTCCGGGCCGGCGCAGCGCTTCCAGCAGACCTCGGGCATGGTGATGGCCAAGGCTGTCGAGGACGGCGCGTTCTACCGCTGGTCGCGGCTGACCTCCCTGAACGAGGTGGGCGGCGACCCCGACCTGTTCTTCGTGGGGGTGGAGGACTTCCACCGCCTGATGGGGCTGCGTCAGGAGCTGTGGCCGGTCGCGCTCAACGCCGGCACCACCCACGACACCAAGCGAGGGGAGGACGTCCGTGCCCGCATCAGCGTCCTCTCCGAGGTGCCCGGCGCATGGGCGCAAGCCCTTGCCGAGCTGCAGCGGCTCGTGCCGATGCCCGACCCCGGCTTCGCCAACCTGCTGTGGCAGGCAGTCATCGGTGCCTGGCCGGCCGAGCGCGACCGGCTGCACGCGTACGCGGAGAAGGCCATGCGCGAGGGCGGGGACCACACCGGCTGGACCGCGCCGGACGCTGCGTACGAGTCGGCGGTGCAGGCCTGCGTCGACGCAGCCTTCGACGACCCGGCCGTTGTGGCCGTGCTGGAGCGGGTGGCGAACCTCGTCGCCGGGCCCGGCTGGAGCAACGCCCTCTCTGCGAAGATGCTCGACCTGACGATTCCCGGCGTGCCCGACCTGTACCAGGGCAGCGAGCTGTGGGAGCTGAGCCTCGTCGATCCCGACAACCGCCGGCCGGTCGACTTCGCGGAACGTGGACGCCTCCTCACGGAGGTGCGCACCGGGCGGCGTCCAGCCCTCGCCTGCGCGCCGGGAGACGTCGGCGAGGCGAAGCTGCTGCTCGTGCACCAGGCGCTCACGCTGCGCCGCGACCACCCGGAGCTGTTCGGCGGCTACACGCCGCTGGCTGCTGTCGGTGACTCCGCCGGCCACCTGATCGCCTTCGACCGCGGCGGTGCGATCGCCCTCGCCACCCGGTTGCCGGTCGGCCTCGCCGCCGCCGGTGGCTGGGGCGACACCGTCCTGCCGCTCCCGGAGGGACGCTGGCGCGACGAGGTGTCGGGACGGCTGGTGGCAACGGACGACGCCGGCAGCGCCCTGGTGGCAGACGTCCTCTGCGACTACCCGGTCGCGCTGCTCGTGCGCGAGGAGCGTCGCGCCGGTGAACGCGGACGCTTCGACGTGTGGGCGCCGCTGCCGCAGCGGGTGCGCCTGCAGGTCGCCAACCGGATCGTGCCCATGACGAGGTCGGATGACGGCTGGTGGACCCCTTCAGAGCCGGAGCCGCTGGGCAGGGTTGACTACGGCTACCTGATCGATGACCGCACCGATCCCGTGCCGGACCCGCGCAGCCGGTGGCTGCCGTTCGGCGTCCACGGGTTGTCGCGCACGTTCGAGCCGGGCGGCTTCGCGTGGCACGACCATGGCTGGACGGGCCGCCGGCTGGCCGGCGGCGTGATCTACGAGCTGCACGTCGGAACGTTCACGGCAGAGGGGACCCTCGACGCTGCGATCGGCCGGCTGCCGCACCTCGTGGAGCTGGGCGTGGACTTCGTCGAGCTGATGCCGGTGAACGCCTTCAACGGCGAGCACGGCTGGGGCTACGACGGGGTGGCGTGGTTCGCCGTCCACGAGCCGTACGGTGGGCCGGACGCCTACCGCCGGTTCGTCGACGCTGCACACTCGCTCGGGCTGGCCGTTGTGCAGGACGTGGTCTACAACCACCTGGGACCCAGCGGGAACTACCTGCCGTTGTTCGGCCCGTACCTGACCGATGAGCAGAGCGGGTGGGGCAGCCGGATCAACCTCGATGGCGAGGGCAGCGAAGAGGTCCGTCGCCTGATCAGCGAGAACCTGCGGCACTGGTTCGTCGACCTGCACGTGGACGCGCTGCGGCTGGACGCCGTGCACGCCCTTGTCGACGAGTCGCGTCCGCACGTCCTGGAGGAGATGGCCCAGGTGGCCGCCGACCTCTCGACCCACCTGCGGCGCCCCCTGACCCTGATCGCCGAGTCCGACCTCAACGATCCGCGCCTGATCACGCCGGTGGAAGCCGACGGCTACGGCATCGACGCGCAGTGGAGCGACGACTTCCACCACGCGCTGCACGTGGCACTGACCGGGGAGACCCAGGGCTACTACGCCGACTTCGCCCCGCTGTCAGCGCTGGCGAAGGTGTGCGAGCGTGGCTTCTTCCACGACGGCACGTACTCGAGCTTCCGGGAGCGTCCGCACGGGCGTCCGCTGGATACCGGGAAGGTGCCCGGCTGGCGGCTCGTTGTCTACAGCTCCGACCACGACCAGGTGGGCAACCGGGCCAGGGGGGATCGCCCGACGGAGTTGCTGGACGTCGACCAGCTGGCCTGCGCTGCGCTCGTTGTCTTCACGTCGCCGTTCACGCCGATGCTCTTCCAGGGTGAGGAGTGGGGGAGCAGCACGCCCTTCCCGTTCTTCGCCTCCCATCCGGAGCCCGACCTCGGGGCGGCGGTCACCGATGGGCGGCTGGCCGAGTTCGCGAGGATGGACTGGGACACCGACGAGGTTCCCGACCCACAGGACCCGGAGACCTTCCTCTCGGCGAAGCTGGCCTGGGCCGAGGTGGCAGACGGCCGGCACAAGGTGCTGCTGGACACCTACCGGGAGCTCATCACGCTGCGCAGGCAGTATGCAGAGCTGACCAACCCCGTGCTGGCGCGCACCACCTGCGAGGTGGACGAGGACGCCCGCTGGTTCCTGATGCGCCGCGGCGGACTCGCCGTCGTCGTGAACTTCGGCGAGAAGGAGGCCGTGGTCGAACTGGACGGACGGCACCAGCTGCGCTGGGCGACACCGGCAGGGGCGCGGGTGACGGGGACGACGGTGGTCCTGCCGCCGCATGCCGGTGCGCTGCTGCTCCCGCTTCAGGCCTGGTAGCGGGGCAGCGGCCCGTAGACAACGTCGACGGTCGGAGGGGCGAACACCTGCTGCGGATGGCGCCGTGCCGTCCAGGCGATGAAGAACCGCTTCGCCGGCGGGAGCCAGAGCAGCGCGGCGCCGAGCACTGCTGCGGGGATGGCGTACCAGCCGAGCTGGTTGAGGACGAGGGCGCCGCAGGTGAGGGCAGCGCTGATCAGGCCGGCGATCCGCGTCCACCGGTAGCCGGTGAAGGCGTAGTAGCCGACGATCGCGTTGGCGGTGCCGATGATGATGGCAACGGCCGTGACAGCCACGGCGAGCAGCACACGTTCCAGCGAGCCGGGCTCCGTGACGAACTGGCCCATCAGCCAGGAGGCCTGCGCGAAGCGGGAGATTGCGTCCCAGTAGACCCACAGGACCGACGCTGCGGTGATGGCGACGGCGAGCCAGCACAGCACGGTGGCGAGGACGATGACGACGGGACGGCGCGGCTCACCCGTCCGCGGGTCGATCGGCATGCCGACGACCAGCTGCGGCGGCGCAGCGACCGTCGCGATCGGGGCAGGCCGTTGGGGGACAGGCTCCACGGCTGCGTCCGGAGCCGGTGGGGGCTCTTCGAGCAGCCGACGGGGTGCCATGGCTTCGACCGGCTGGTCCGCGCTCATCCACACCTCCGCTGTCCTTGGTGCCCCAGCCTACGTCACCACGGATCGACGAGGTGGGCCTGCATCGCCCGGCCGAGCGAGCGCGCGAGGGCCGGGTTGCGTGCCTTCACCAGCGCGGGCAATTGCAGGATGTCGCGGCTGAGGGTCAGGCCGAGGAGCAGGCTGACGCCGAGCTGGGCGCGAAGCTTGGCGTTGCTGTTGCCGACGGCTTCCGCCACCTTCACCAGCACCTCCCTGCTCATGAACTCGCTCAGCGGACGGCGGGCTCCCGGGTCGGTGATCGCTGCGCGCATCATCGCGGTGAACCGCTCACCGGCGCCGGGGGCATCCCAGGCCTGCAGGAAGACCATCACGGTGCGTTCGCCGATGCCCTCGGTCGGGCCATCGAGGATCTGCCGGACGATCGCTTCCGCGTCCAGCGGCAGGTCGAGGACGGACCGCGCGAACAGGTCGGCCTTGTTGTCGAAGTAGTGATGGATGAGCGCCGGATCGACTTCTGCTGCGCGGGCCACGGCTCGCAGCGAGACTTTCTCGTAGCCCATCTCCGAGAACAGCGTCAGCGCTGCACTCTGGATGGCACCACGGGTATCGGTTCTGCCGGGCCGCCGGCCCCTTGGCCGGTGCGCCTGGATGGTCACCTGAGTTCCTTTCCTGTACGGGGTCGTATCCTCGCCGTTGTGCCTACACCCCGATGGTCCGTCGTCGTCTTCGACTTGGACGGGACCGTGGTCAACACTATCCCGCTCATTATCGCGTCATACGAGCACGCAATGTGGTCAGTCTTGGGGGTAAGGCCCTCGCCGGAGGAAGCGCGAGGCTGGATCGGGCAGACGCTGTACGGAACTTTCTCGGGGCGACACCCCGAACGGGCCCAGGAACTGGTCGACAGCTACGTCGCGTGGAACGCCGACCACCTCACCGACCTGCTCGAGGAGTACCCCGGCGTCGAGGAACTCCTTGCCGATCTGGCAGGCTCCGGGGCCGTCATCGGCGTGGTCACGTCGAAGCGCCACGTCTCCGCGACCAACACGTTGCGGGCAGCAGGGCTGGACGGGCACCTGCCGCTGCTGGTGGCCATGGAGGACACCGACGCCCACAAGCCCGATCCGGAACCCCTGCTGCTGGCGTTGCAGCGCCTCGGCGTCCGGCCCGCCGAGTGCGTCTACATCGGGGACGCCGTTGTCGACGTGCAGGCGGCAAGGGCTGCCGGGATGGCCTCGATCGCCGTCACCTGGGGGGCGGGGGACCGCGACGACCTGGTGGCCGCCGGCCCGCTGGCCGTCGTCGACACGATGGCGGAGCTCCGCGCACTGCTCTTCGACAAGACCGCGCCCGACGTGGCCCGCTAGGCAGGACCCTCGCCGTATCAGGACGTCGGCCGCCGCCTCACACCTCACGAACGTCCAGCCGCCACATGGCTGGCCCAAAAGGGGGTTTCTCATGGCAAGTCGTCTACCCTGGCCGCGCGTTGTCGCCGGCCTGCTGATCGCGATGGGTTCGGTGCTGGTCATGCCGGGTGCCGCAGCCGATGCGGCGCCGACCAAGGCCATCACGGTGAGTGGTGGCTATGTGCACTCCTGTGACGTCACCACCAAGGGCGCAGCGCGATGTTGGGGCTACAACGCCTACGGGCAGCTCGGTGACAACTCGGTCACCAACTCGCTCAAGCCGGTGGGGGTGTACGGCCTCGGTTCGAAGGTGAAGACCGTCAGCTCCGGCTACATGCACAGTTGCGCGCTGACCACCAAGGGCAAGGTGTGGTGCTGGGGCTGGAACGCCTACGGTCAACTGGGTGACAACACGACCACCAATTCGCCCAAGCCGGTCGCCGTGGCCGGCCTCGGCAAGGTGAAGGCGATCGACGCCGGCTACCTGCACACCTGTGCGATCACGACCAAGGGCGCCGTGAAGTGCTGGGGCTACAACGGCAACGGTCAGCTGGGCGACAACTCGACGACGAACTCGCTGACCCCGGTCACGGTGTACGGCATCACCAAGGGTGCCAAGGCGGTCTCGTCCTCCTACACGGGCACGTGTGCGATCACGTCGAAGGGTGCTGCCAAGTGCTGGGGCAACAACAGCTACGGACAGCTGGGCGACAACTCCACGACCAATTCGAACAAGCCGGTGACGGTGTACGGGCTGACCAAGAAGGTCAAGCAGATCTCTGTGGGCCAGTACTCCACGTGCGCGGTCAACGGCAAGAACAAGGCCCTGTGCTGGGGCTACAACGGGAACGGTCAGCTCGGGGACAACTCGACCACCAGCTCGTCCAAGCCGGTCGGGGTCTATGGCCTCGGTTCGGGCATCAAGACCGTGAAGGTGGCTGTCACGCACGGCTGCGCACTCACCACCAAGGGCAAGGTCAAGTGCTGGGGCTACAACGCCTACGGCTCACTGGGTGACAACTCGACCACGAACTCGCTGAAGCCGGTCAACGTGTACAACCTGGACAAGTCGACCAAGCTCACCGTCGGCTACCTGCACACCTGCGTCGTGACGGCGAAGAAGGCCGTCAAGTGCTGGGGCTACAACGTCTACGGCGCTGTGGGCGACAACACCACGACGACCGCCCTGCATCCGGTGAAGGTGTTCGGCTACTGACCATCGTGGCTGATCGCCAGTCGCGGTGACATCGAACCCCGGGCCGCCGTGAGGCGACCCGGGGTTCGATTCAGCTGCGATCGATCAGGAGCGAGCCATCGTCCCGGTGTCGAGGAAGCGTGCGTGCCAGCTGAGAGCCTGGTGCAGGTCGTGCGGCGTGTGCTGGCTGTTGGCGACCTTGACCGAGTGGTCGTAGTACTCCTGCAGCATCGGCTTGTACGCCGGGTGCGCGCAGTTCTCGATGATGACCTTCGCCCGCTTCTGGGGCGAGAGGCCACGCAGGTCGGCGAGGCCCTGCTCGGTGATGATCACCTGGACGTCGTGCTCGGTGTGGTCGTGGTGCGACACCATCGGGACGATCGCCGAGATGGCGCCACCCTTCGCCGTCGACGGGGTCACGAAGGTCGAGATGTAGGCGTTGCGGGTGAAGTCGCCCGAGCCGCCGATGCCGTTCTGCATCTTGGAACCCATGATGTGGGTCGAGTTCACGTTGCCGTACATGTCGGCCTCGATCATGCCGTTGCAGGCGATGACGCCGAGGCGGCGGATCATCTCGGGGTGGTTCGAGATGTCCTGGGGCCGCAGGATGATCTTGTTGCGGTAGTCCGCCGCGTTGTCGTTCATCTTGTGGGCGTACTCGGGGCTCAGCGAGAAGGCGGTGGCCGAGGCGATTTCCATCTTGCCGCTGTCGAGCAGGTCGACCATGCCGTCCTGGATCACCTCGGTGTAGGAGGTGAGGTTCTCGAAGGGACCCTCCAGGAGCCCGGCGAGCACGGCGTTGGCGATGTTGCCGACGCCCGACTGCAGCGGCAGCAGGTTCTTCGGCAGGCGGCCCTGCTTCACCTCGTTGGTGAGGAAGTCGAGCAGGTGGCCGGCGATCATGCGGGACTCGTCGTCCAGCGGCTTGAACGGGGTGTTGCGGTCCTCGGCGTCGGTCTCGATGACGGCGACGACCTTCTTCGGGTCGATTCTCATCGTCGTGCTGCCGATGCGATCCCCGGGGTGGGTCAGCGGAATCGGCACCCGGTTCGGGGGCAGTGCGACGCCCTCGTAGATGTCGTGCATGCCGTGGAGGTCGATGCTCTGCCACGAGTTCACCTCGAGGATGACCTGGTCTGCAGCCTCGATCCAGGTGGTGTTGTTGCCGACGGAGGAGGACGGGATGAGCTGCCCGTCCGCTGTGATGCCGGTCACCTCGATGACGGCGGTGTCCAGCTTGCCGAGCGTGCCGGCCCAGGTCTGGGGGCCGGAGTGGGAGAGGTGGATGTCGCAGTAGTCGCTGATGCCGGCATTGATCTTGGTACGCATGATCGGGTCGGACTGGTAGGGCATCCGGAAGCTGATGCCGTCGACCTCGGCCAGCGCACCGTCCAGCTCGGGGGCCGTGGACGCGCCGGTGAAGCAGCCGATCATGAACTCCTCGCCGCGGCCGTGGGCCTCGGAGATCAGCTTCGCAAGGGCGACCGGCGTCTCCTTGGGGTAACCCGCTCCGGTGAATCCGGAGAAGCCGACGTTGGTGCCGTGCTTGATGAGCTTGGCAGCCTCCTCGGCGGTGGTGATCTTCTTGCGGAAGGCCTTGCTATCGATGCGCGACATGGTCTCTCCTCAGCGCTGGGTGAACGAGGAGAAGGGTATCTTTTACTTAGCTCCTCCGCATTTGGAATGCCGGGATCGGACGTGGTCAGACCAATTGCAGCGTCTGCGCAAGCGTGTGCGTCCCACCAGATGGGATGGTGACCATCCGATCCCCGGTATTGGCAGCTTCGACGCACACGAACCCGGCCCAGTGCTGCGCGACGTCGGACATCGATGCCCCCCGTGCAGCGCCCGGATTCCAGACGACGGTGATCGCCGAGCCCTCCTTCGACACCCGGATCCTCCGGCTCCAGTCCGGGTCGTCGACCACGACATCACCGGTGTGGCCGTACAGCCGGTCGGTCTCCCCCGTGAAGCGGACGGGGCCCGCCTGCACGTGGTCGCCGCCGTCCACCTTGTCGGTGTAGGTGCACCCGTCCAGCCCCTCGATGCCGATGCGGGCGACGTCGCTCACGGCGAGGTAGGTGTGCAGCGCCTCCTCGTAGCTGAAGTCGGCGCTGCCGGTGTTCGTGACCGTCAACGACACCCGGAGGTGCTGCAGCGTGAACTCCGAGACGAGTTCGGCGCTGAACGGCACGGAGGCGAACCCGTCGGAGGTCAGCCGGTGGCGCACCTCGAGCCGGCCGGTCTCGACGAGGTCGTCCACAAGTCCCGTCCGCTCCCACTCCGCCGTGCGGGCGAAGCCGTGGGCCGGCGTGCGATCGCCTGCTGCCCCGGAGCCGAACCAGGGGAAGATGACCGGAATGCCACCGCGGACGGGGACGCCCGGTTCGAAGGTGGCCAGTGGGCTCACCCACAGCACAGGTACCTGGTCGTGAGGAGTCCAGGCCAGGACGTGTGCTCCGGCGTCGAGAACGGCGTGGTGGCCACCCTTGTAGTGGGTTTCAATGCCGGGAAAGAGCGCAGCGGGCATTGAAGCAGGCTAGCGCGACAAGCGCCCGGGAGGCATCCCCC
>JAOATP010000212.1 GCA_030158185.1 Propionicimonas sp. | reverse complement strand
CACAAGCTCACCAAACAAGAACTGGCAGCGATCGAGGCCATGTGTCGCGAGGCCCCTGGCGGGGTCTGCGACGACTCCGGACCGAAGGCGGGCCCGAAGAGCAAGCTCACCCCGGCAAAACTCGTCGGCGGGCTCAACCAGCTCGCGCGCACGCTGATCGTCAAGCTGCAGCTTCCCGACCCCACCCCGCGCTTCGGCCCCGACCCGTCCGTGAACGAATGGAAGATGGCAGCTGTCGGCTACCCGCTGTGGCTCTGGACGGACGGTCCCACGGTCGTCTCGAGCAGGGTGCGGGCGTACGGCATCACGTTCACGCTGCGCGCCGACTGGCAGTCCACCACCTTCGACATGGGCGACGGGCACCGGGTCACGTGCAGCCGCACGCAGGTCTACCCCACCAACACGAAGCCGGGCAGGAAGTCCCCGGCCTGTGGCTACACCTACCTCGCGTCGTCACTTCCGAAGGGCAACTACACGGTCACGTCGACGACGAACTGGCGCATCAGCTGGCGCGCGTTGGGACAGTCCGGCTCGGTGCCGGGGGCCCACACAGGTCAGTGGTCGCTCCCGGTCGGCGAACTGAACGCCCTCGTCGTGAAGTAGGACTCAGGCGTCCCGCTGGCTGGCCAACCGGGCGAGCCGTCGAAGACCATCAAGCGCGGGAGCAGCGATCCCCGCCGACTCGAGCGCGGAAAGGGCCAAAGCGGTAGCCTCCTCGATCTCCAGCTCGGTGGCCGCGAGAGCGCCCGAACCCGAGATGATCCCGCGGGCCTCCGTGACATCGTCGGGCGACAGCCGCGTCCCGAGCAAAGCATCCAGCCGCTCGGCCTCGGCCTCGCCCGCAGCGCGCATCGCGTTGGCGATCAACACCGTCAGCTTGCCCTCGCGCAGGTCATCGCCCGCCGGCTTGCCGGTCACGGCCTCGTCCCCGAACACCCCGAGGACGTCATCGCGGTACTGGAAGGCCCGGCCCAGCGGCGACCCGTACCTGCCGAGCGCCGCCAGCAACTCCGGACCCGCCCCACCCAGCGCAGCCCCGATCTGCAGCGGCCGCACCACCGTGTAGCGCGCGGTCTTGTACTCCACCACCCGCCGCACCTGCGCGAGCACCGACTCGGGGTCGCTGCGGGCGTCCAGCGGCTGGCGGGTCTGGGCTGTGATGTCCAGGTACTGGCCGCCGGTCACCTCTGCCCGCATCGCCGCCAGCAGCGGCTGTGCCTGGGCAAGGGCCGACGCCGGCGCACCACATTCGGTGAACAGTTCCACCGACCACATCAGCAGCAGGTCGCCCAGCAAGATCGCGCCGGCCCGCCCGAAGGCATCGGCATCGCCCCGGTGAGAGGCATCGACGTGCCGTCCGGCCAGCTGGACGTGCGCCGCCGGCACCCCACGGCGGGTGTCAGAACCGTCCATGACGTCGTCGTGCACGAGGGCGCTGACGTGCAGCAGGTCGAGGCTCGCCGCAGCCCGCACCACGTGCGCCGGCACCTCGCTACCCCCGGACGCAGCCAGGTAGCCCCAGCAGCAGAACGCCGGACGCAGCCGCTTGCCACCCGCAGTGAACGCGGAGGCGAGCTCGACCAGCGCGCCGACCTCCGGCCCCAGCTCGGCCAGCTGGCTTCCACGCGAATCGAGGAACCCCGCCAACTCGGCGCCGACGGCCGCCCGCAACTCGGCGGAGAGGGGATCGGCAGCGTCCAGGTTGACC
This sequence comes from Propionicimonas sp., assembly GCA_030158185.1. Lineage (GTDB taxonomy): Bacteria > Actinomycetota > Actinomycetes > Propionibacteriales > Propionibacteriaceae > Propionicimonas. Next base: position 7,281 of record JAOATP010000212.1, on the reverse strand, counting down.
ACGGTCTGAGCCTAGACTGCCCGGCTCGTGGACGCTGGCCTACCCTTGCCCCCATGTCCACGACCAGGCCGGCGCCGAGTATCCCCGACGTCCTGGCCGGTGGTGACCATCCGACGATGTCGTTCGAGTTCTTCCCGCCGAAGGACGACGCAGGCACGGCACAGCTCGTCGAGACCATCGCAGGGCTCGACCCGCTGCGTCCCGATTTCGTCTCCGTCACCTACGGGGCGAGCGGTTCGACCCGGGCGCGCACGATCGACGCCACGCGCCTGATCCAGACAAGGACCGACGCCCTGACGATGGCGCACCTCACCTGCGCCAGCCAGTCCGTTGCCGAGATCACCGGGGCGATCGACGCCTACAAGGAGGCGGGCGTGACTCACATCCTTGCCGTCCGCGGCGACCCGGCCGGCGGACCGACGGCGCCGTGGGAGAAGCACCCCGAGGGCCTCGACAACGCCACCGACCTGGTAAGGCTGATCAAGGCCAGCGGCGACTTCCGCGTGGGCGTCGCCGCCTTCCCCGACGCGCACCCCGAGCACCACGACTTCGACCTCGACGCCAGGATCCTCGCAGACAAGGAGCAGGCCGGCGCGGAGTTCGCGATCACCCAGCTCTTCTTCGACGCCGACGCCTACTTCCGGCTCGTCGAGCGCGTGCGCGCAGCGGGCTGCCAGCTGCCGATCATCGCCGGCATCATGCCGGTCACCAGCGTCACCCAGATCGAGCGGTTCGCCACCTTCTCCGGCGCCGACCTGCCTGCGCCGCTGGTTGCGCGGCTGCACGCCGTCGCCGACGACCCGGCAGCGGTGCGTGCCGTCGGCCTCGAAGTGGCCACCGAGTTGTGCGACCGGCTGCTGGCCGGCGGAGCGCCCGGCCTGCAGTTCTTCACCCAGAACCGCTCCCGGGCTACTGCGGAGATACTCGCCAGGCTCCGGCAGATTCCCCCACATCAAGGGTGACCAGCCGCTGCGTCGGGCGGGTCAGCGCAACGTAGAGCACACGCACCCCGCCGGGTGATTCGGCGACGATCTCGTCCGGCCCGACGACGATGACGCCGTCGAACTCGAGGCCCTTCGCGTTGAGCGGGCTCAGGAACACGACCCGCTCGGCGTTGGCGCTGATCGCCCCTGTTTCCAAGGACGACAAGGACGACAGCGACGACAGCCGTGACGGGGCTGCGATCACGCCGATGGTGCCCTCGACGTTCTCAGCGAGCGCTGCCACCTGACGGTCGAGCTCCGCAGACAGCGCAGCTTCCGGTGCGGTGAGCAGCAGCGGCTCCACCCCCGTCGTCCTGATGGCGACGGGCAGGTCGGCGTCGGCGTAGGCGCGACGCACCACCTCAGCCGCCAGCGTGAACACCTCCGCGGGACTGCGGTAGTTGGTGGAGAGCCGGAAGTTGCGGTGCGGCGAGGAACCGATCAGCTCCTGCAGCGACCTGGCCGACTCGTCGAGGTCGGGCCAGCTGCTCTGCGCAGGGTCGCCGACGATCGTCCAGCTCGCCTGGGAGCCGCGACGACGCAGCATCCGCCACTGCATCGGGCTGATGTCCTGGGCCTCGTCCACCAGCACGTGGGCGAACGTGTCGTGGGGCTCGGCGTTCGGGTCGGTCTCGCGCACGTCGCGGAGCCAGTCAGCGGTGGTGATCACCTCTGTGGTCCTGGTCTCCTCGCCGAGGAACAGCAGCGGCTCCTCGTTCTCGTCCTCCTCGATCGGGCCGAGTACTGCGACGAGCTCGTCGAGCAGGGCGGTGTCGGCCACCGTCCAGTCGTCCTCGTCGTAGCTGGCGGCCAGCGCTGCCTGCTCGGCATCGTCGAGGATGCCCTCGCCGACGCGGGCGACGACCCGCGGCGAACCGAGGCGGCGCAGGACGTCGGTGGCCGTCAGGTCGGGCCACCAGGCCTGCAGGAACATCCGGTAGGCGGCGGAGTCGCTGACCAGCTCGGTCATGTCCTCCAGTTCCAGGTCAAGGTCCTCGGGCAGCCGCGCGTACAGCGCAGCCATCACGGCAGCCTCGGCAGCAACGCGCCCCGCGTTGGCCTTGGTGCGGGTGAGCACGTCCCGCCGGATCCTGCCGAGGGTGGTCGCGTCCAGCGACAGCGCCTCGCCCTTCACGGTGACCCGCAGCGGGACGTCGCCCCCCACGGCCTCGAACAACGGCAGGTTCACCAGCCGCTTCAGCAGCGGCACCATCCGCAGACTGCCCTTCACGGCAGCAGCTTCGGCGCTGTCGATGCGGACGGCTGTGAAGTTCAGGGTGTCGACCGCAACGCCACCGATCGGACGCAGCACGACCGAGTCCTCACCGAGGGACGGCAGCACGCGCTCGATGTAGTTCATGAACAGCCCGCTCGGCCCGACGACGAGGATGCCGCCACGCTCGAACCGCCGCCGGTTGGAGTACAGCAGGTACGCGGCACGGTGCAGCGCGACGACCGTCTTGCCGGTGCCGGGGCCGCCGGAGATCACGGTGACGCCGGGGTAGTCGGCGCGGATCGCCTCGTCCTGCTCCGCCTGGATGGTGGCAACGATGTCGCGCATGCGGTGCCCGCGGGCCCGCTTCAGGGCGGCCATGAGCGCGCCCTCGCCGACGATCACGAGCTGGTTGGTGCCCTGGCTGTCGTCGAGCAGGTCGTCCTCGATGCCGGTGACGATGTCGTTGCGGCACCGCAGCACGCGTCGGCGAACCACGTCCATCGGCTCGGTGGGGGTTGCACGGTAGAAGGGCTCTGCCGCCCGCGCACGCCAGTCGATGACCAGCGGTTCGTACTCCTCGTCGCGCACGCCGATGCGGCCGATATAGCGGACCTCCCCATCGGTGTGGTCGAGCCGTCCGAAGACGAGGCCCTCGTGTTCAGCGTCGAGGGTCGCCAGTCGCCGGGCTGCCTGGAAGGCGAACGCGTCGCGTTCGAACAGGGCAGTGCCGTCCTCCTCGCGCACGTAGCTCTCCCGGTCGGAGTGGAAGATCTCCCGTCCCTGGGATGCGACCTTCCGTGCCGAACGGGTGGCGTGCTCGAGGTGTTCGTAGACGAGGTCGACGTGCGCCTGCTCGATCGCCAGTTCGCGTTCTAGTGCGTTGGGGGGTGTTTCAGCTGAATCCACTTATGTGTCCTTCGCCAAAGGTGCGCGACGGACAAGTCTAGCCGCGCAGGGGTTGCCGCGTCGCCACCAGTCAGAACGGCTCACGCGACGGTCAGCACGATCTTCCCGCTGGCACGGCGTGACTCGCTGAGCCGGTGGGCATCAGCGGCCTCGGCCAGGTCGAAGGCACGGGCGACGCGGACGGCGATCCTGCCCGCTGCGGCCAGTTCGGAAACCCGGGCGAGCGCTTCCATGGCGTCCCCGCCGCCTCCGGAGAACCGGACGCCCGCGTCGCGCGCTGCGTAGTTGGCGATCGAGACGACGCGGTCGGGGGAGCCGGCGATGGCCAGCAGTTCGTCCAGCTGGGTGCCGCCGGCGTCGATGACGCCGTCCACGTGGTCGGTGAGCTGGTCGACCCTGGACACCAGGCCGTCGCCGTAGGCCACCGGCTCGGCCCCCAGCTCGCGCAGGAGGTCGTGGTTGGCCTCGCTCGCCGTCCCGATCACCCGCAGGCCGGCGACGACGCCGAGTCCGACGATCGCCTGGCCCACGCCACCGGCTGCGCCGTGGACCAGCAACACCTGCCCCGGCTCGAGTGCCAGCAGGCCGAGTACCCGCAGGGCGGTCTCGCCGCCGTTGGCAAGGGCGGCCGCCTCTGCGAAGCTGAGCCGCTCCGGCTTGGGTGCCCACGCACGCAGGACGGCGTACTCGGCGTAGGTGGCAGGGCCGAGGCCGAAGACCGCGTCCCCGACGGCGACACCGGTGACTCCCTGGCCGACCTGGTCGACCACGCCGGACGCCTCGAGCCCGAGGATCACCGGCCCGGCAAGGGCTGCGCCGCGAGCCATCATCCCCGAACGCACCTTGTAGTCGAACGGGTTCACCGCCGTGGCGTGGACGCGGATCCTGACCGCTCCCGCACCGGCCGAGGGCTCGGGGGCATCGCCAACGAGCGTGAGTACTTCGGGGCCGCCATACTGGGTGAACTGGATCGCACGCATACCACCGGCAACCACCCGCCGCCCTGCGACATTCCGTCCTGCCGGCACGCGAACGGCCCCGATTTGGGGCGGTTACCGCCTGTGAAGTAGTGTTGACCCTTGCATGACCTGTGCCTGCGCAGGCGTGCGACCACATCACATCAACGATTGGGAGTAATGGCGAAGAAGGAAGGCGCCCTCGAACTCGAGGGAACCGTCGTCGAAGCCCTGCCCAACGCCATGTTCCGCGTGGAACTGGCCAACGGGCACAGGGTTCTGGCGACCATCAGCGGCAAGATGCGGCAGCACTACATCCGCATCATTCCGGCCGACCGGGTGGTCGTGGAACTCTCTCCCTATGACTTGAGTCGTGGACGCATCGTCTTCCGGCACCGGTAAGCAGAGAACGCAAGAATCCACCACCAGTCCGAACGCAGGGCAGACCTGCGCGCGGCGATGAGTCAGAAAGTTGCTCGATGAAGGTTCACCCGAGCGTCAAGAAGATGTGCGACAAGTGCAAGGTGATTCGCCGGCACGGTCGCGTGATGGTGATCTGCGACAACCCGCGCCACAAGCAGCGCCAGGGCTGAAGTAGCCCTACCGCGGGAAGCTGACGCGGGACGCGGAAACACCTGATCCTCCGCAAGGGGATCGACAACTAAACGTGATTGCACCTGACGGAGCCCAGCTCCGGCAGCCACCCCCGGACGAAGGCCGGGGCCCATGCCAGGCGGCAAGGGGACGCATCACGCCAGACACCTTCGCGGGCCGGGACACCGACCTGACTATTGAAAGGTAACCGCCTGATGGCACGACTCATTGGGGTCGACCTCCCGCGCGAAAAGCGCCTGGAGATCGCCCTCACCTACATCTTCGGCATCGGCCGTACCCGAGCCAAGGAAACCCTGGAGGCCACTGGTATCAGTGGCGACATCCGTGTCCACCAACTCACCGACGAACATCTGGTCGCCCTGCGTGACTACATGGAGGCGAACTACGAGACGGAAGGTGACCTGCGACGCAGCGTGGCCGCAGACATCCGTCGCAAGATCGAGATCGGCTCCTACCAGGGCCGTCGTCACCGTATGGGCCTTCCCGTCCGTGGTCAGCGCACCCGGACCAACGCCCGCACTCGCAAGGGCAAGAAGAAGGCCGTCGCCGGTAAGAAGAAGGTCCGCTAACAGCGGGCCCCTAGACACCAGAAACTCCAGGAGAAACTGAATTGGCTACAGCAGGCCGTACCGCGAGCCAGAAGGCCGCGAAAACCAAGGTGCGCCGCAAGGAGAAGAAGAACATCGTCTCCGGGCAGGCTCACATCAAGAGCACGTTCAACAACACGATCATCTCGATCACCGATCCCACCGGCGCAGTCATCTCATGGGCGTCTGCCGGCACCGTCGGTTTCAAGGGTTCGCGCAAGTCCACCCCGTTCGCCGCGCAGATGGCAGCCGAGGCCGCAGGGCGTCGCGCCATGGAGCACGGCATGAAGCGCGTGGACGTCTTCGTCAAGGGTCCCGGCTCCGGCCGTGAGACCGCGATCCGTTCACTCGGCGCGGTTGGCCTCGAGATCGGCCCCATCGCCGATGTCACCCCGGTGCCGCACAACGGTTGCCGTCCGCCCAAGCGTCGTCGCGTCTAACCCCTGAGCCGAAGAGAGGACTGAACAGATATGGCCCGTTACACCGGACCCATGAGCAAGAAGTCGCGCCGGCTCGGCGTCGACCTGGTCGGCGGCGACAAGGCTTTCGAGCGTCGCGCCTACCCGCCGGGCATGCACGGCCGCGGCCGCACCAAGGAGAGCGAGTACCTGCTCCAGCTTCGCGAGAAGCAGAAGGCCCGCTACGCCTACGGCATTCTCGAGAAGCAGTTCCGTCGTTACTACGAAGAGGCCAACAGGGTTTCCGGCAAGACCGGTGACAACCTGCTGATCATCCTCGAGTCGCGTCTGGACAACGTCATCTACCGTGCAGGCTTCGCGTCCACGCGTCGCCAGGCCCGCCAGTTGGTCGTCCACGGCCACTTCACGGTCAACGGCAAGAAGGTCAACGTTCCCAGCTTCCGCGTGAGCGCCTACGACGTCATCGACGTCAAGGAGAAGTCGGCGAACCTGCACCCGCTGGTTGTTGCCCGCGAGGTGCACAACGACCAGGCCGTTCCGGGCTGGCTGACCTCCCGCCCGAACAGGGGCCGGATCCTGGTTCACCAGCTCCCGGTTCGCGAGCAGATCAACATCGACGTCACCGAACAGCTGATCGTCGAGCTCTACTCCAAGTAGTCACCCCTTCTGAGTTGTCAGAATCTCAGGTCGCTCCAGCAGCCTGAGGTTCTGACAAGTCGGGGGGCTCCGCTGCGGGCAGATCGTCCGGGGCAGCAAAGTCACCGTCAAATAGTGGGCGGTGGAGAGGATGAAGAAACACAATGCTTATCGCACAGCGTCCGATCCTTACTGAAGAGGTCGTCGACGAGTTCCGCTCCCGGTTCGTCATCGAGCCGCTCGAGCCGGGCTTCGGTTACACCCTTGGCAACTCGCTCCGCCGCACGCTCCTTTCGTCCATCCCGGGCGCAGCGGTCACCAGCATCAAGATCGAGGGCAACCAGCACGAGTTCTCCACCCTCCCGGGGGTCGTCGAGGACGTCACCGAGATCATCCTGAACCTGAAGTCCCTCGTGCTGTCCTCCGAGGAGGACGAGCCGGTGGTCATGTACCTGCGCAAGTCCGGCGCCGGCGCGGTCACCGCTGCCGACATCGCGCCCCCGGCCGGTGTCGAGGTGCACAACCCGGGCCTGCACATCGCGACCCTGAACGAGACCGGCAAGATCGAGATGGAACTGGTCGTCGAGCGTGGCCGTGGCTACGTCTCCTCCGTCCAGAACAAGAACCCCGACGCAGAGATCGGCCGCATCCCGGTCGACTCCGTGTACTCGCCGGTCCTGAAGGTCACCTACAAGGTCGAGGCCACCCGCGTGGAGCAGCGCACCGACTTCGACAAGCTGATCGTCGACGTCGAGACCAAGATGTCCATGAAGCCGCGCGACGCGATGGCATCCTCGGGCAAGACCCTCGTCGAGCTGTTCGGCCTCGCCCGCGAGCTGAACGTCGACGCAGAGGGCATCGAGATCGGCCCGTCGCCGGTCGACGAGCAGCTTGCCGCCGACCTCGCCCTGCCGGTCGAGGAGCTCAAGCTCACGATGCGCAGCTACAACTGCCTCAAGCGCG
>JAOATP010000211.1 GCA_030158185.1 Propionicimonas sp. | reverse complement strand
CCATCGCGAGTTCAAATCTCGCCGCCTCCGCCATGACAAGGGGAAACGTCCCTCCCGAGGTCCTCGGGAGGGACGTTTCCCGGTTGTTTCGTGGCCTCAGTCTCAATTCTTGGTCTCAGTTGGCGGTCACCGGCGGATTTGCGCGAACAGTGCCGGACGCGACTGACCCCAGCGGATAGCCCGATCTCGCGTTCACGGAGAGATAAGACCGACCGGGGTGTTCGACTGCCAGCCACGCTGGGCGGTCGGCAGAGGGAGAATTGGTATGGAAGGAGCCAGACCATGAAGCGGGTCACTGTGTTGACGGGGATGGCCTTCGCTGGTGCGGCGGTGGTCGGGGCCGTTGCTGCGCGCGGTCCGTTGAAGGCACATCTTTCAGAAGGAACACTCCCTGGGCGATTCGGGAGTTGGTTGAACTCCTATCTGAACGGGCCGTCCTATCGGCTGATGGCCGCAGCACTCGCCCCAACGCCGGAGGATGAGGTTCTGGATGTGGCGTGCGGCTGGGGCGAGTTCCTCCTGTCTTATGCCAACCAAGCACGCCTGGTGGCCGGCATAGATGTGTCGAAGAAGAAGGTCGCGTTGGCGCGGCAGCGCTTGGCTGCCCGTATTGCGGGCGGAACCGCCGAGGTGGTCCAGGGCGACGCTGGGACGCTGCCTTGGGTTGAGGCGACGTTCACCGCGGTCACCTGCATGGATGCGTTTCCGTTCTTCTCTGCGCCGGATCGGGTCGTGGCCGAGGTCTTCCGAGTGCTGCGTCCGGGCGGCCGGATGCTGATGCAGATCGGGATGAGATGGCCCGACGGGCCGCCAAAGCACATGCCGCACCCGGTCAGCCCTTTGGCTGGCGATGAGGTTGCCTCGCGCCGCCTGGTCGAGGATGCCGGATTCCGGGAGGTGACGATCACTTACGGAAGGGTGGGTGGCGAGAATCGTCTGGGCAACGCCGTAAGTCGCTGGACAGCCGGCAGCGACGAACTTCGCCTCGTCGGCGCAGTCAAACCTGGATAGACCCTCACCCAGCGGGTTGGACTGGTTTGCAGGTGCGGTGCCTCAGCAGAACGGTCACCCGCTTCATGGTGCGACTGATCTGTTCGGATCCTGATCGCGGCCGGTCCCGGAGGAGGACAATTGGGTTGGGAAGGACCGCTCATGAGCGCTCTGAAACGAATCGGGTTGGCCGGCGTTCTCGCCGGCGGAGCCGCGGCTGTGATCGCGTGGCGCGGTCGACAACGAAACGCCACACGCACCCTACGGCGAACTGGCCGGTCGGCCGAGGGGATGGAATACGTGATGGCCGGTGCCGGTCCACGGACGGTGCTGATCATTCCCGGTGGACCGGGGAGCGAACTCCCCACCGGTCCACTAGGGCTGGTGATGACCGTGGACTGGAAGCACTATCTGGCCGCGGGATACCGGGTCTGCTTCGTGACCCGCCCCCGGAACATGCCGGTGGGCCATTCGATCGCCGACATGGCTGCCGATCACGCTCGCTTCATCCAGAAGGAGCTGGGTGGACGCGTCGACCTGGTCGTCGGCAAATCCTACGGCGGGCTGATCGCCTTCTATCTCGCGGCGAACCATCCAGAGGTTGCCCGCTACGTCGTGGCCGCAGGAGCTGCCGCCACGGTTCCTGCCGCGGGCAGGGAGCAGGATCGCCGCTGGGCGCAGCTTCGGGCTGAAGGTCGTCACACCGAGGCCGCCAGGGTCATGCTCGAGGTAATGATGCCGGGGCCGCGTGCCGCGTGGTTGAGGCCCCTCATCGCTCCAGTGATGGGGCTGATGACCGCCAGCCTCAAGATTCCGCCTGGTGACCTGTTGGTCGAGGCTGAGGCCGAATGCACCTTCCAGGCCAGCGACGTGCTCGAACACGCCACGCGGGCTCAGGTCCCGATGTTGATGGTCTTCGGCGACAAGGACGAATACATCCCGCTTGAGTCGTTCGAAGAGACCGCCGCCGTCATCCCGGACTGCGCGGTCGTCAAGTACGCCGGCGCAGGGCACGCGGGCAGCATCATGAGCGACAACTTCCCTCGGGATGTGCTCGCGTGGGTCTCGCGACGCGACAGCGCGATGGACGAATCGACACTTCAGCAAACGGCCGGCACCTGACGCGGTCCGTGGCCATCCGCCAGCACCGAGATGTCGAATGACACAGGGCCGATCGGTTCTCGTGTTGTCAATGCCCGATCGTGAGTTCATATCTCATCACCTCTGCCTGACTACGGGAAACGCCCCCTCAGCCGGGCAGTCGTTCGGGCTCGGGCAGCTAGCCCTGCGACATGCGGGCAAGTCCGGGGCCGAGGAGGGCGACCAGGGACTGGGCCGCGTCGGCGGGAGTGACGTCGTGGCCGTCCTCGAGCCACCAGAGCATGCACGCCCAGATCGCCCCTCCGACGGTGGCCGCGAGCTCCGCACGTTGCGCGTCCACCAGGTTCGGCATGGTTGCGTCCAGCCGCTCGCGGACGTGGACATGGATCCGTTCGCGCAGCGCTGGCACCATCGGACCACCATGCCCTTGCACGAGGTAGGGCTCGGCAAGGACTCGGTGCCGGTCGAGGTGTTCGAACAAGCCGGGAACAAAGGCGAGGCAGTGGCCCTTCCCGGTCGCGGGCACGATGTCCATCGCACCAAGGAACGCGTCGGCCAGAAGGGCATCGCGGTCGTCGTAGTGTGCGTAGAAGGTGGACCGTGAGCACTGGGTGTGAGCCACAACGTCCGCGACCGTGATGTCCTCCCACGAGCGGGTGCGAAGGAGGTCCAGCACGGCGCCACGCAGCCGGTTGCGGGTACGGACAGACCGAGCGTCTGGCGATATCGGACACATACGCGCCTCCTGTCCGGGACTGCCGGGGTTCCTCGTGGCGCACCTCGTGAACCGGACGGATGGTGGATACACGTAGTCCATCGTCAGGAGGAACCAGTGACCACCAAGACCCTGCCCGCCTCGTCGCGGAGCCTGAACCAGCCCGATCCTACCGAGCGTGCCCGCCGGCTGGGCACAGCCGTGGCGCTGGTCGCCATGCCGGCCATCTTCGTGTTCGCGTTCGCCACCCATCCGGGCCTGGGCAGCATGCAGCTGCTCGAGCCGGCCGAGCTGATCCTGCGGGCTCGCGGCAACCCACTCCTGCAGTTCGCTCACGCATTGGTGACCCTCAATACGGCGCTCCTTGTCGTCGTGGCGTGGCACCTCCAGTCGCTCCTGCGGGCCGGTCGGGGCGCCTGGGCGGGCCTGGCCGGGGGCGCGATGGCGGTGCTCGGAGCCTGCCTGCTCGCTGCCGACAAGGGCGCGATGTGCCTCACCATGAGTGCGCTGGACGCGGTCGACGACGCGACCTTCACCGCCATGATCCCCGGGCTCACGGCGATCTTCGCGAAGCAGGGTTGGGTGGTGCTCGTCTGGGGGATGGTGCTCCTGCCGGTCGGCGTCGCCATCCAGGCTGCCGGTCTGCTGCGGTCCGGGATGTGGCCGAAGTGGCAGGCGGCCGCCCTGTTCGCCGGCTCGCTCCTCATCGCGGCACCCGACGGGATGGAGATCCTCAACCTGGCAGCAGCGTTGGCGCTCCTCGTCGCCCTCGCGCCCGAGGCGGCCCGCCTCGTGCGGAGCCCCTCGATGGCCACGCCCGGTCCGAGAACGTCCCGCTGCCGCGAGTGCCGCTTCCGGCTCGCCGCCACGGCCACCCAGAAGGCCTCGTGATACTCGCGGCATGTGTTGCGGTGCTCGCCGTGATCCGCGTGGTGTCCGACAGGCGAGGATCAGCTGCACGGACACTCACGGACGGCCACCCCGCTGATGATGGTGGGAGCCGCTGACCGGGTCACCGTCGCCCGATGGGGCCAACTCAACCAATCTGGCGTGGAACCTCTGGGCGAGGAATAGCCTGAGAGGGCAGGCGCCGAATCAAGGGAGATTGGCCCAATGAACCTGAGTGTGAAGCAGATGGTCGAGGCTGCGGATGCAGTGGTACCCCGGATCACTCCGGAGCTGGCGAAGCAGATGATCGCCGGTGGCGATGCCCTGGTGGTCGACGTCCGGGACGCCCCGGAGGTGGCCCGCGAAGGCAAGATCGCCGGAGCGATCAACATCTCGCGCGGCATGCTCGAATTCCGTGCCGACCCGGCGAGCGCATCGCACGATCCGCACTTCCAGACGGAGCGCCCCCTCATCGTGTACTGCGCGTCCGGCGGCCGATCGGCCCTCGGTGGGAAGGCGCTGAAGGAGCTCGGCTTCGAGCAGGTCTACAACCTCGGCGGCTTCAAGGCCTGGGTGGAGTCCGGTGGCGCGGTGGACGGGCCGACGGGTTGACGGGCACCGCGCCCGTTGCTGGCGGTGATCCGCCCCACCTGACAGATGGCGGTGTGATCGAGGGAACAGCGGCAGCGGGGTCGGCTACGCGGCCGGAGGCGACTCGCGCTGCGCCCCCTTTGGGGCGGGGTTGTTGGATGGGCTCGTGAACATAACCGTTGTTGGTGGCAACTCAGGAACCGGTGCGCAGGTCGTCAGGCTCGCTGCGGAGGCGGGTCACGCAGTGACCTGCCTGTCCCGCAGGGGTGGGGCCACGCCCTCGGGGCTGGTGTCGGACGTGGTCGGTGATGCCACCGATCCAGCAGTGGTGCGCTCGGCCGTCGAAGGTGCGGACGCTGTCGTTGTCACCGTCGGCGGCTCGGCGGGTGCTGACCGGAACCGTGCCGTCGTGACCCGCAGTGTCATCGCGGCCATGCAGGCTGCGGGCGTCCGCCGGCTGATCGTGCAGTCCTCCCTCGGCGTCGGGGACTCGATGAGCCTGATGCCCGCACCCGTCCGCGTGTTCGCGCGGACCGTGCTGGGGAAGGCGCTCGCCGACCACGCCGAGCAGGAGGCCGCAGCACAGGCTTCGGGGCTGGACTGGACGATCGTCCGTCCCGGCGGCCTCACCGACGATCCGGCAACGGGCACCTACGTCGCCCAGGCCACGTCGGAGGGTCGTCCGATGAAGAACCGGATCAGCCGGAGCGACGTCGCCGTCCACATCCTGAAGGTCCTCGACGATCCGGCGTCCTACGGCAAGGCGTTGGCCATGGGAACTCTCTGAGCCCGGCGGGCGGAGGGGCGGACTCCCGCGAGGCCCGGTGGGGCCGCAGCGCCTGCTAGCGGAGGGCTCCGTACGAGCCTGCCTTGCGCACCAGTTCGGCGCGGGTGGACGCCTGGAACTTCTCCCTGAGAGTTGCCACCTGCGTGCGAAGGGTGTGCACCGAGACGTGCAGCCGCTTCGCGATGTCGGGCACCGAATCGTTGGTGGCGAGGAGCGGGAGCAGGACGGCTTCGCGCTCGGTCAGCTGGATCAACCCCACCCCGCCCACGCCGTCCTTGACGTCGGGCAGGCGGTCGAGGAGTCCCGCGAACTGCTCCGTCGTCCCGGGGTCCGTCGCCAGCGTCCCGCCCAGATCGAGGACGGCGTCCCGAGCCCGGCGGGGCAGCATTGCCAGGGGCAGGTAGCTCCGGTCCTGCACAAGATGCCGCAACGCCGTGAGGGTGTCGCTTCTGATGTCGTCGGTGATGCTGCCGTCCAGCGTCGTTGCAGCACCCCGGATGATGAGCAGCTGCAGCCGGTCCGAGTGCAACAGGTAGGGGTCGGGAAGGGTCAGCTCCATGGTCCGCACGGCCGGGCCGAACTGGCCGGCCCAGAGCAGCGTCCTTGCCAGCGGCACGGTCCGGAAGCGCTCCGCAATGAGGTCGGTGCACAAGGTGGCTGCACCGAAGGCCCCGATCCTGCTGAGCAGGAGCGCCTGGGCGCGGGCCAGCATCAGGCCGCTCAACGGCTCGTCCTGCTGGCGCACTCCCATCGGCTGGTCGGCGAGCGCGGCGAACAGGCGGTTGAGTCCCTCCGGTGCCTCGCCCCAGATCGCTGCGTGGAGTGCCTCCAGACCGACCCAGGAGGCCCATACGCCGGCGATCGTTGCCGTGTCCTGGCTGACAGCGCCCAGGACAGCTTCGACCCCGGCGCGATCCAGGCTCTCCAGCGCGTCCCGGCCGTCCGCCAGTGACTTCATCACGGAAGCCATCTGGCTGAGGCAGCCGAACCGGAAGCTGTCGGGGGAGGGGCCCGCGGGTCTGGTCGGCCGGTCGCCGGCCTCTCCGGCAAGGCCGTGGGCCAGCGCCTCGATCCCCACGGCGAGGTCGGAGGTCGAGGGGCCCAGGGCGAGAATGCCGCCCCAGCGGGCCTCCGCCACCGCTCCAGCGAGGTCGGCCCGGAACACGGCGAGTTGTCCGGACGTGACCCGGAAGAGCGAGTGCGACAGGCGGGTGGGCGGCCTCCCCATGCGGGAGCGCTCGTCGATGAACCTGTCGATGGCCTCCTTGGTCCGCCAGGCGGCGTCCAGCGGCATGCCGGACGGTGGGAGGTGCCGCTCGCCGATCATCCTCAGGATTCCTGCGAAGACGGCCGTGTCAGTGTCTTCCCGCAGGGCCCAGTCGGCGTGCAGCATCGCAGAGTCGAGGATCATCCTGTTGAGGAAGACCGCGGTTCGCGTCGAGCGGGGGTTCGCGGCGTCGGCTTCGGCGACGGCGGAGGCCCAGGTCAGAATCGGGTAGTCCTTGCGCGCGTCGGCGGGCAGGTCGACATAGACCGGCAAGACGCCGTCCGGAATGTTTGCAGCGTCGTCGGCGACCTGACGCCAGAGGTCCTGCAGCACGTCCCAGCGCCCGGCGTTCCGCGCCCAGACAGCGACGGCGGTGATCAGGGGCTTTCGAAGCTCCCGATGGGGGCACCGGACGAGCCTGGCACGCGTCTCTGCCTGGTCCAGGAGGCGGCCGAGGGCGAGATCGAGCGCAGGCAACCACACGTCCCGCACCTTCAGCGAGACCGGCTGGGAATGGGGAACCGGATCCGCAAGAGCCGCGCTGCGCAGCCAGCACTCGAATTCCGGCCAGCCGCCCGGTGACTCGCCGAAGCACTCGGCGATGGCGGCGTAGGAGTCCTCGGTGACCTCGGGGCACACGCTCAGGACCGGCAGCCAGGCCGGCGCCCCGGAGGGAAGCGTTCGCTCCCCGGCAGGCCGCCGGACAGCGCGAGGACCGATGCCGGGATTCGCGAGCTGCCGGCTGGCAGTTCTGGAAGCATCGGGCATCGATGTACCTCCGAGGATGGTGGTACTCATTCTCGACCCAAACCCCCCGAAAGGCTCCACCTCGGCACCGGGGGTTCTCGCCATCGTCGGGACCAGGCAGAAGCCTGGTCCCGACGTGGGCCAGCCGGCATGGCGGCGCCGGCCGATTCTCCGAAATGCCCGCGCATCACGGCGGCAACTCCGGCGGTCCTGAGGGGTCTTGGGGGATGGACCGCCGGGGTGAGGGCTGCTCGGGAGAACCGCCTCGCGAGGGGTCGGCGAGGGTGGCCTCAGAATTGTCTCGACCCGCTACCCGGACCGGTGGTCTGTTCACGCCTTCTGGTCCGCTTTTTGGCCCCGCAAACCCCTCGGCGTCTGGTCACCCTGGTGAACCACGCTGCGGGAAGGTGGCTGTCGGTCAGCGGCCAGGTCGGCCCGATGCCGCGCGGCTACTGATCGCGAGCCGGCGCGACAGCCTCGACCACGTGATCAAGGGCCACGTGGAAACCGACCTCCGTCGGCACCTCCCTGCGGACAACTTCTGCGCGGAGCACTTCCAGGCCGAGAGCGGTCAGGACGCCTGCCACCACCTCCGGCGTCGTGAGCAGGTTCGGGTCGCGGGGACCGCCCCAGCCCTGGTCGAGGTTGCTGGCATCGTGCGCGACGATCAGGATCCGTCCGCCCGGGGCAAGGCCCGGCACGACGTGCTGGAACGCCAGTCGCAGCTGGTGCGCGGGCAGCTGCAGGTAGCTGAGCAGGATGAGGTCGAACGTCGCCGGCCGCGGCCGGTAGCTCACCGCGTCCCCGACGATGGCGTCCACCGGGTGGTTCAGCAGCGCCGAGTGGCTCTGGATGCGTCCGACGACGACGGTGTTGGAATCGATGGCCGTCACCTGCCAGCCCCGTCCGGCGAGCCAGGTGGCATTGGCGCCCTCGCCGGCACCCAGGTCGAGGGCGCGACCGGGCCGCAGCTTCCTGCACGCCGCGACAACGAACGGGTTGGGGGTGGTGTCCCAGGCCATCGCTGCTGCGGCGTGACGTTCAGCCCAGCTGGCTGCTTCCGACATCGCCTCACCTCTTCCGGCGAGGCTAGGCCGAATCGCTGGACGGCACGCCAGCTGCAACAAGCCCGTCCCTAACCTGTAACCATGGTGTCCCTTTTCGATCCGCTGACTCTGCGCGGCCTGACCATCCCGAACCGCATCGTCCTTGCCCCGATGTGCCAGTACCAGTGCGAGCAGAAGGACGGTGTGCCCCGCGACTGGCACCTCGTGCACCTGGGGGCGCGGGCAACCGGCGGGTTCGGCCTGATCATCGCCGAGGCCACCGGCGTGGTGCCGGAGGGACGCATCACGCCGCAGTGCCCGGGACTCTGGAATTCCGAGCAGCAGGAGGCCTGGAAGCACATCGTGGACTTCTGCCACTCCCAGGGCGCTGCGATGGCGATCCAGCTCGCCCACGCGGGACGCAAGGCGTCCACCTACCGCGGGTTCGAGGCGCACCAGTCCGGCTCGGTGCCCCTCGAGGACGGTGGCTGGGAGACCATCGCGCCCTCGGCGATCGCGTTCCCGGGTCTGGCGACGCCCCGTGAGGCCAGCCTTGAGGACATCGCCCAGGTCGTTGGCGCGTTCGCCGCCGCAGCGCGCCGGGCCGACGCTGCAGGGTTCGACGCCGTCGAGCTGCACGCCGCGCACGGCTACCTGCTCTTCGAGTTCCTCTCCCCTCTGTCGAACCACCGCACCGACGGCTACGGCGGCGACCTCGCCGGACGCAGCCGCCTGCTGCTGGAGGTGACCGACGCCGTGCGCGCGGCCTGGCCAGCCGAGAAGCCCCTGCTGGTGCGCATCTCCGCGACGGAGTGGACCGAAGGCGGCTTCAGCGTCGAGGAGGCCACCGAGGTCGCCAGGATGCTGGGTGACCACGGTGTCGACCTGATCGACGTCTCCAGCGGCGGGAACGTCGTCGCCAAGATCCCCGCAGGCCCCGGCTACCAGGTGAAGTTGGCGCGCGCCGTCCGCGCTGCCGGGCTGCCGGTGAGCGCCGTCGGCCTCATCACCGAGCCCGGCCAGGCCCAGGCCATTCTCGACGAGGGCAGCGCCGACGTCATCTCGCTGGCAAGGGTCGCGCTGCGCGAGCCGTCCTGGCCGCAGCGGGCAGCAGCGGAGCTGGACGCCGACGCGATGGCCCGCTACCCCGACTCCTACCAGCGCGGACGATGGCCCGCCATCGAGCCCGTCCACTGAGTCGTCGGAGCCCCCGTTATCCGCCGAGGACGAGTTCGCCGTCGACGAGGGACACCGGTCGGGGGTCGGTGATGGTTCCGCCGAACGAGCCGTCGGGCATCTCGTGGTCGAAGGCCATGAACCGCCACTGCCCGGTGTCGCGGAGCTGGACCAGCCGGCCGACATAGAAGCGTGCGTCGGCCAGCAGCTGGGCTCCGGACAGGTCGTAGGGGCCGAGCACGCTCTGGGCCCTCGCAGCCCAGGTACCGCCGGGTGTGCCGGTGTTCCGAAGCGCCTCGGACGCGTCCTGCGCGAGGCAGCTGAACAGCAGGAACGGCTGGCCCTCCACCACGACGGTGTGCATCACCTCGAGCTGACCGAATCCCTCACCCACCTCCGACAAGGGCGGACGCACCTCCCACGTGCGAAGGTCGGGAGACCAGCAGTGGCCGACGACCCCGCGGTCATCGGTGGGGCCGGTGCGCCCACGGGCCGTGATCAGCAGGTGCCAGCCGTTGCCGTCCGGGTCCGGGAGGACCCAGGGATCGCGGAACGCCTCGTCGTGCCAGCCCTGGTCGGCGAGCTTCTCGTACCAGTGGTCGTCTGCCTCCGCGATCCAGCCCTGCTTCTCCCAGGCGTCCAGGTCGGGTGAGGTGGCGTAGCAGATGGACTGCACGTTCTTGCCGTCCACCAGCCGGGCCCCGGTGTAGAAGAGGAACCAGGTGCCATCGGAGTGCCGGGTGACCGAGCCCGTCCACGTGGCCAGTTCATCGAAGTCGCCGGGCTGGCCGTGCGTGAGGGCGTCGGCGACCCGCGTCCAGCTGGTGAGGTCGGGAGAGACCGCGTGGCCGATCGAGGCCGAGTAGTGCCGGGCGTCGGGGTCAATGAGCGACTTCGGGGCGTGCAGAAAGAAGAGGTGGTACAGCTCCCCGTCGTCGGCGAACCAGAAGTCCCACACCCACGATTCGGGCAGTGCGAACATCGGCGGCTCCATTCAGTGGCCAGGAGAACATCGAACCATCACGGGCTGTGGATGAGTACGCTGCGCTGCAGTCGAGATCGGGAGGCCGTTGTGGGCGGTGAGGTGGTGCTGCTGGCCCTCGTGATGGGTGTGCTCGCCGGCGCTCTGATCCCGTTCCAGACAGCGATCAACTCCCGGCTGGCAGTCCGGCTCGGTGCGGTGTTCCCCGCCTCCCTCGTGTCCTTCGCGATCGGGTCCGCTGGCCTCGGCCTGCTGGTGCTGGTCACCGGAACCCCGATGCCCTGGGCCGCTACCGCCGCCGGCCAGCCGTGGTGGATCTGGATCGGTGGTGTCTGCGGGCTGGTCTTCCTGACCATGAACATCGTGCTGATGCCCCGCATCGGCGCGTCGGCCACGGTCGTGCTCCCGCTGGTGGGGCAGGTGTTCGGCGGCCTCGTCGTCGACATGACCGGGGCCTTCGACACCGCCGTGCGTCCGCTGAGCCTGCTCCGAGCACTGGGTGCCGTGCTCGTCGTCGTGGGGGCGGCGATGGTGAACCTCGCCGGTCGCCCGGTCGCCGACGCTTCACCGGGGGCTCATCGCCCGCACCCCCTGCTGTGGGTTGTCGCCGTGCTCGCCGGGACGCTCGGCGCGATCCAGACCGCCGTCAACGGCCGTCTCGGTCAGGCGATGGGCTCCGCCCTTGCCGCCGCGCTGGTGTCCTTCCTGATCGGCACCGCCGGACTGGTCATCGTCAACCTTGTCAGCCTCCCTCGTATCCCGCGCGGCGGCCCGGCGATTCCGTGGTGGCAATTCAGCGGCGGCCTGCTCGGCGCGGCGTTCGTGCTCGTCAACGCCTTCAACGCTCCCGTGCTGGGGACGTCCCTCGCCGTCAGCATCGTCCTGCTCGGCCAGGTGGCAGCAGGGCTGGTCCTCGACCATCGCGGCTGGCTGGGCGTCCGCCCGCGTCCGATCACCGTCTGGCGGCTGGTAGGAGCGGCGCTTGTGCTCGCCGGTGTAGCCCTTGTCCGCTTCGCCGCCTGATCCACACACCCCAACCCCGACAAGCTGTGACTTTTTCGCCGTACTCGGCGAACTAGTCACAGCTTGTCGGGGTGAGTGGGTGGTGAGTGGGTGGTGAGTGGCTACTCGGCGGCGTCCTGGGCCTTGGCGATGCGCTCGCGCAGGTACCAGAGCTGCTGGTGCAGGGCCTCGGGCACCTTGTCGCCGAACTGGGCGAAGTACTCCTCGGTGAGGGCGGCCTCGCGATCCCAGGCGTCGGGGTCGAGCTCGAACAGCGCTGCGAGCTGGGTCTCGGAAATCTCGAGGCCGTCCAGGTTCAGGTCCCCGGGTGCGGGAATGTGCCCGGACAACCCGTCGAGGGCACCGATCTCGCCGTTGACGCGGCGCAGCGCCCACTCGATCGGACGGGAGTTGTCGCCGAACCCCGGCCACAGCCACTTGCCGTCCGCATCCTTGCGGAACCAGTTCACCTGGAAGATCTTCGGCGCCTTGTCACCGAGCACCTCACCGATCTCGAGCCAGTGCGCCCAGTAGTCGGCCATGTTGTAGCCGCAGAACGGCAGCATGGCGAACGGGTCCCGGCGCAGCGAGCCGACGGTGCCCTCCGCTGCGGCGGTCTGCTCGGAGGAGACGGTCGCGCCGATGAAGACGCCGTGCTCCCAGTCGTAGGACTCGCTAATCAGCGGGATGTTGCGGGCGCGGCGGCCGCCGAAGAGGATGACGTCGATCGGGACGCCTGCCGGGTCCTCCCAGTCGGGCGAGATCGACTCGGCCTGCGAGGCGTGCACGGTGAACCGGCTGTTCGGGTGGGCGGCCGGACGGCCCGAGCCGGGCGTCCAGTCCTTGCCCTGCCAGTCGATCAGGTGGTCGGGGGCGACCTCCGTCATGCCCTCCCACCACACGTCGCCGTCGTCGGTGAGCGCGACATTGGTGAAGATCACGTCGTGGCCGAGGGCGTGCAGGCAGGTGGGGTTGGTCTCCTCGGACGTGCCCGGCGCGACCCCGAAGAAGCCCGCCTCCGGGTTGATCGCGTACAGCCGGCCGTCGGCACCGGGACGCATCCACGCGATGTCGTCGCCGACCGTCTCGACCTTCCAGCCGGGAATGGTGGGACGCAGCATCGCCAGGTTGGTCTTGCCACAGGCGGACGGGAACGCCGCCGACAGGTGGTAGACCCGGCCGTCCGGGCCGGTGATCCGCAGGATCAGCATGTGCTCGGCGAGCCAGCCCTCCTCGCGGGCCAGCACGGACGCGATCCGCAGCGCGTAGCACTTCTTGCCCAGCAGGGCGTTGCCGCCGTAGCCGGAGCCGTAGGACCAGATCTCGTGGGTCTCGGGGAAGTGGGTGATGTACTTCTCGTCGCTGCACGGCCACGGCACGTCGGCGCGGGCGTTGCCGTCGGGGTCGACCAGCGGGTAGCCGACGCTGTGCACGGCGGGCACCCAGGTGCCGCCGGCGGCGATCGCGTCCAGCGCCGGCGTGCCGATGCGGGTCATGATCCGCATGTTGGTCACGACGTAGGGCGAGTCGGTGATCTCGATGCCGAGCTTGCTGATCTCGCCGCCCAGCGGGCCCATCGAGAACGGGATCACGTACATCGTGCGGCCGCGCATGCAGCCGGCGAACAGCCAGCCGAGGGTCTTCTTCATCTCCGCCGGGTCGGCCCAGTTGTTCGTGGGGCCGGCGTCCTCGGGGTTCTCCGAGCAGATGAACGTCCGCGACTCCACCCGTGCAACGTCGGACGGCTCCGAGCGCGCGAGGTAGCAGCCGGGACGCAGGTCCTGGTTCAGCTTGATGAAGGTACCGCTGGCCACCATCTCGTCGTAGAGGCGGTCGCGCTCCTCGATGGTCCCGTCGCACCAGTACACGGCGGAGGGCTGGGTGAGTTCTGCCACCCCGGCAACCCAGGTGACAAGGGCCTGCGGAGCGTTGGCGGGCGCTGTGTTCTCGATCGTGGTGGCTTCCTGGGCCATGTGATCTCCTAGGCGTTCTCGCCGCCAGGCGGCTGGGCTATGCCTCATAGTGCACTACACCCCGTTGTCCGGGGCAGGATTCCGGGCTTTGGCCAGGCGGTCCGGAAGGCCGTCGGGAGCGGCCCGAAGCCCCCGGTTGGACGCTGCCGGACCGGGTCGAGTAGGCTAAAACACGCTTTCCAAGCGCCTGTGGCTCAACGGATAGAGCATCTGACTACGGATCAGAAGGTTGGGGGTTCGAATCCCTCCAGGCGCGCAAGTGTGTGCGGTCTCCGCCCCGTCCCAGGACTCCTGGTGACGGGGCGGTTCTGCGTCCCGGCCACCGCGCTTCGCCGTTCGGGCAAACCCCGGTAGGATTGGCGGCAGCCCTCTCCCGTCAGAACGGAGAACGGTCAGCCCCCGGACAGTGCTCGCTACACGACCCGGGGGCGTCTTCAATTCCCGGGCGTTCCCGGCGCGGAGGGCTGATCCCTCGAGCGGCGCGCCCGTAAGCCTGCGAAGCGCCGCACGCGGCAAGGGCCGGCCTTCATCGCCCCTTCCTTCCCTGCTGTTCTCTCCACTCTGGACGGCCGCACGTCTGCGGGCTTAGCGTGGAGCAGACAGGTCTGGACAGGTTGGCAGGAAGGCGCGTAATGACCGACGGCACACAGCAGGCACGCAGCGCCCTGCAGGTGGAGATGCAGGGCATCGACGTCATCGCTGACGTGGATCGCAAGGGCAGCCCGCGGGACCTCTTCTGGCCGTGGTTCGCAGCCAACGTTTCCGTGCTCGGCATCAGCTACGGCTCCTGGGTGCTCGGTTTCGGCATCTCCTTCGGCCAGGCCACCATCGCCAGCGTGATCGGCATCGTCGTGTCGTTCCTGCTGTGCGGCTTCGTCTCCCTCGCGGGCAAGCGTGGCTCCGCGCCGACGATGGTGCTCAGCCGGGCTGCGCTCGGCGTCCGCGGCAACCGGGTCGCGTCCGTCCTCTCGTGGATCCTGACCGTCGGCTGGGAGACCGTGCTGACAGCGCTGGCCACCCTCGCAACCGCGACGGTGTTCGCCCGGCTCGGCTGGGGCGGCGGTACGACCACGAAGATCGTCGCCCTGATCGTCGTCGCCCTGCTGATCATCGGCGCCGGCGTCATCGGCTTCGACCTGATCATGCGGATGCAGACCGTGATCACCATCGTCACGGGCGTCCTCACCATCGGCTACGTGATCCTGGTCTACCCGAACATCAGCTGGGCGGCTGTCAGCGCCATCCCGGACGGCTCCAGCGAGGCCCTCATCGGGGCGCTGGTGTTCATGATGACCGGCTTCGGGCTCGGCTGGGTGAACATGGCAGCCGACTACTCCCGGTACCTCCCGCGGCACACCTCCAGTGGTGGCGTGGTCGGCTGGACGACGTTCGGAGCCTCGCTGGCACCGTTGCTGCTGGTGGTCTTCGGCCTGCTGCTGGCCGGCTCGGACCCGGCGCTGAACGAGGCGATCTCCGCCGATCCGATCGGCGCGCTGACCACCCTGCTGCCCACCTGGTACCTGGTGCCGTTCGCGATCGTCGCCGTCGCAGGGCTGATCGGCGGTGCTGTGCTCGACATCTACTCCTCCGGCCTCGCGCTCACCGCAACCGGTCTGCCGATCAAGCGTCCGGTCGCCGCGGCCCTCGATGGGGTGATCATGGTGCTCGGGACCATCTACATCGTGTTCTTCAGCGACAGCTTCTTCGGTGTGTTCACCGGCTTCCTCATCACCCTCGGAGTCCCGATCGCAGCCTGGTGCGGCATCATGCTGGCCGACATCGTGCTGCGCCGTCAGAACTACGACGAGGGTGACCTCTACCGTCCCTCCGGTCGCTACGGCGACGTCCCGGCGGTTCCGATGGCCATTCTTGCCGTCGGCACGGTTGTCGGCTGGGGACTTGTCACCAACGGCTACGCCGACTGGCTGGGCTGGCAGGGCTACCTGCTTGACCTGGGGCTCGGCGGACGCGAGGGCGCCTGGGCCTTCTCCAACCTCGGCGTGCTTGTTGCGCTGCTGATCGGCTTCCTCGGGACGCTGATCCTCCGTGCCGGCGCCGTCCGCAGGCAGGAGGCGCTGCCGCCGTCCGCACCGATCGCCTCTGACCTCGCCGTCACCCCGGTCGCCCCGCCCATGAAGGCGCCGGAGGCGATCTGATGCCTTCGGCGACCCTGCTCGCGGCGATCGACATGCAGAACGTCTTCGCCGCTGCCGACAGCCCGTGGCGCACGCCGCGGTTCCCCGACGTCGTCGGCCCGATCCGGCAGCTGGCCACGGCTTTCCGTGGAGACGTCGTGTTCACCCGGTTCATTGCGCCGACCGAACCCGTGGGCTCCTGGCGTCCGTACTACGAGCAGTGGCCGTTCGCGCTCCAGCCCCCGGACGCGCCGCTGTGGGACGTCGTCGACGAGCTCGCCGACCTGGCCGGGCGGACGGTGAGCGCGCCCACCTTCAGCAAGTGGCGCCAGCTCTCCGCGGAACTCGCCCCCGGCGGACGCCTCGTCCTGTGTGGTGTGAGCACCGATTGCTGCGTGCTGTCCACGGCGCTGGAGGCGGCCGACGCCGGTGCGGAGGTCGTCGTTGTCGAGGACGCCTGCGCAGGACTGGACGACACGACCCACGCCAAGGCGCTGGAGATCATGGACCTGTACGCGCCACTGGTGCGGGTGGTGGACCTCGCCCAGGCCCTTGCATTGGCCCAGGGGTCATGAGCCGGTGAGTGAGCGTCACGAACCGATCCCTGAGGAGCCCGTGAGCGGAGCGATCGGGCGTCACGAAGGGTCGCCGCGCGCCGACGTCCCGCTCAAGCACGAAGCCATTTCCGTGACGCTGGCCGAGGAGATCGCCACCGGCCGCTTCACACCCGGCGCCCAGCTCCCGGGAGAGGTCGCCCTCGCCCGCCGGTTCGGGGTCAGCCGCACCACGGTCAGGGCAGCCCTCTCCGAGCTGACCAGGGGAGGGCTGATCGCAACCCGCACCGGCAAGGGCTCCTTCGTGCAACCTCGCGGGCTACCTCGCGCCGCTCCGTCCGGCAGCGCCAGCACGATCGGGGAGCGGGCCCTCGGTGCCCTGCTGGGGCTCGCGATCGGCGACGCCCTCGGCATGCCCACCCAGCTGCTGTCACGCGACCAGATCGTCGAGGCCCACGGGCCGCTGCTGGACGGGTTCGAGCCGGCCCCGCCCGGGCACCCGATCGCCGCCGGCATGAGGGCCGGCCAGGTGACCGACGACACCGAGCAGGCGGTGATCCTCGCCGAGGTGCTCATCGACGGCGGTGGGGTCATCGACCCCGAGGAACTCGCCGGACGCCTCGTCGCCTGGGAGGCCGACATGCGGGCGCGGGGGTCGCTCGACCTTCTGGGTCCGTCCACGCGGCGCGCGCTCACCGAACTGCTGGCCGGCGGCGACGCGGAGACCACCGGGCGGAGCGGCGACACCAACGGTGCTGCGATGCGGATCACGCCGGTCGGCATCGCCACCGTGCCCGACACCGCTGCCATCGTGGCGGCTGTCGAGGCTGCGAGCCGGGTGACCCACAACACGAGCATCGCCCTCGCCGGGGCCAGTGCTGTGGCAGCGGCGGTCAGCGCAGGAGTGGCCGGGCAGGGCTATGACGCCGCCGTCGGGGAGGCGCTCGCCGCCGCGACCGCCGGGGCGGCACGGGGACGCTGGGTGGCCGGCGCCGATGTCGCCTCACGGATCCGCTGGGCGATCGGGCTGGTGGCCGGCCTCGCCGACGCGGACGCCTGCGACCTCGTCCAGCGGCTCGTGGGCACAAGCCTCGCGACGCAGGAGTCGGTGCCGGCAGCGTTCGCGCTGTGGTCGCTGCACCCCGATGACCCGTGGCTGACCTGCCGGCTGGGGGCGTCCGTCGGTGGCGACTGCGACACGATCGCTGCGATGGCCGGAGCGATGAGCGGCGCGCTGGTGGGGGCCGCAGGCTTCCCGACGCAGGCCGTCGCGCACCTCGAGGCCGCCAACCCCGCACTTGACCTTCCCGGTCTCGCCGCGGGTCTCCTGGCCCTGCGAGGGGCAGCACGATGAGCCGGCTCGTGCACCTGGGCAATGCCGTCGTCGACCTGGTGCTGCAGGTGCCCGCTGCGCCGCAGCGGGGCGGCGACGTGCTCGCTCGCGCAGCTTCGGAGCTTGTCGGAGGCGGATTCAACGTCATGGCCGCCGCCGCGCGGCAGGGGTTGCCGGTCGTCTACGCCGGACTGCACGGCGCAGGGCCGCGCGGTGACCAGGTGCGGGCAGCGCTCGCTGCGGAGGGCATCACGGTGCTGCAGCCCGAGCTGCCCGGCTGCGACACCGGCCTGGTGGTCGTGATCGTGGAGGAGGACGGCGAGCGTTCCTTCATCACGGCACCCGGCGCCGAGGCGCGGCTGGACGCGGCCGCCCTCGCCCGGGTGGAACTGGTCGCCGGCGATTACCTCTACCTGACCGGCTACAGCCTCGCCCACGCCTCGAACCGGGCTGCCCTCCTCGACTGGCTGCCCGGCGTCGGCGACGGCGCCGTGGTGTTCTTCGACCCGGGTCCGCTGGTGTCATCCCTGCCCGCGGAGGCCCTGGCTGCCGTCCTTGCAAGGGCCGACTGGGTGAGCGCCAACGCTGCAGAGGCCGAGGCGCTCACGGGGTGTGCCGATGCCACGGCGTCCGCCATCGCCCTGCGGGACCGGTCGCGCGGTGGCGTCGTGGTGCGTTGCGGGAAGGACGGGTGTGTTGTGGCGCTTCCCGGGTCCGACCCGGTGCCCGTTCCCGGGGTGGCAGCAGTGGTCGTCGACCTCAACGGCGCAGGCGACGCCCACGCAGGAGCCTTCATCGCCCAACTGGCGCTCGGCAGCACGCCGCTCGCAGCAGCCGCGTGGGCCAACGCCGCGGCGTCCATCGCCGTCGAGAGGCAGGGACCGGCGACGGCGCCCACGTACGAGCAGGTGGCTCAGCGGCTGCGACGCGATGGAGTGTCGGGATTCCGCAGCTCGATGCCCGGGAAGTGACGATCCGCCGATTCTGGGGAATCGAGGCGAGGAATCACGACACGGGTACTGCGGCGGCGGGCTCAGGCTCCAGCCGGACCTCGACCCAGGGCATGAAGAACTGGACGATCGGGCCGATCGCGAGGGCGTAGACGACCGTCCCGACACCGACCACCCCGCCGAGCAGCCACCCGATGGCGACGATCGTGACCTCGAGGACGGTGCGCACGACCCGGATGCTGTGGCCGGTGCGCTTCGTCAGCGCAACCCAGAGTCCGTCGCGCGGGCCGGGGCCGAGCCGCGCACCGACGTACAGCGCGCCGGCGAGCCCGTTGGCCACCACCCCGCCGAGCAGCATCGCGATCTGGCCGGGCAGGCCGGTCACGTCCGGCATCGCGGCGAGGCCGGCGTCGGCTGCGAGGCCGATCACGAACACGTTCAGGACTGTCCCGATGCCAGGACGCTGCCGCAGCGGGATCCACAGCAGCAGCACAAGGGCGCCAACCAGGATCGTCACCTGGCCGAACGTGATCGGCAGGTGGTTCGCGAGGCCCTGGTGAAAGACGTCCCACGGGTCGAGGCCGAGGCCGCTGCGGATGAGCATCGCCATCGACCAGCCGTACAGCACAAGGCCCACCAGCAGCTGGGGCAGGCGGCGGCCGAAACGGACGGGAAGGCGGAAACGCATGCGGGCTACTCTGCCAAGGATTGGACTTATCTCAAATAGCCAATTGTGCAACAGTGGTCTGGTGGATCCTCGTCATTGGCTCGCGTTGCTGCCACTGCCGGACGACCGGCCGGCCTATCTCGGGCTGGCCATGGCCGTCCGCGGCATGGCGATGGACGGGCGGATCGCCGTCGGCGCGATCCTGCCCAGCGAGCGCGCCCTCGCACTCGCGCTCGGGCTGAGCCGCACCACGATCACCCGCGCGTACGGCGAACTGGTCGCGTCCGGCTGGGCGAAGGCACGTCAGGGATCGGGGACCGTGGTGACCCTGCCGAGCAGTGCGCGCCTGCCGTCACTGCCCCTTGTCCCAGGGCTCCGCACGGACGCGATCGACCTCTCCGCCGCCGCCGGACTGGCGCCGTCCGGCACGTCGGCGATCATTCACCGGGCGCTGGACTGGCTGCCGGCAACGCTGAACAGCGCCGGCTACGAGCCCTTCGGCGCACCCCACCTGCGTCGCCTGGTGGCCCAGTGGTACGACGCGCGCGGCCTGGCCACCGACCCGGGGCAGATCGTGGTCACAACGGGCGCCATGTCGGCGGTCAGCGTCGCCCTGCACACCCTGCTCAGCCCCGGGCAGCGGATCGCCGTCGACTCCCCGACCTATCCCGGCGCGCTGGGCGCGATCGAGGCCGTGCGGGCCAAGGCGGTCTCCGTCCCGCTGGTGGGTGGCTGGGACGTGCCCGGGTGGGCCTCCGTGCTGCGGCGCACCCGGCCGCGGGCCGCGTACCTGATCCCCGAGTTCCACAACCCGACCGGGCTCCTCATGCCGGGTCCCCAGCGCGAGGAGCTGGCGAAGCTGTTGCGCGACCAGGACTGCGTCCCGGTCATCGACGAGACGCTCACGGAACTGGATCTTGATGCGGCGTTCCGGCCGGCACCGTTCGCGAGCCTCGACCCGGCCGCCGTCAGCGTCGGCTCGTTGTCGAAGGTGCTGTGGGGCGGCATCAGGATCGGCTGGCTGCGCTGCCCGCCCGACCTGCTGGACGCCGTGCGCACCCGCACCGTCCAGCTGGGTCTCGGTGCCTCAGCCCTCGACCAGCTGGTGGCAACCAGCTACCTGGAGAACCCGGACGCGGTCCGCGCAGAGGTTGTCGAGCGACTCCGGCGGGCGAGGAAGCAGTGGCAGCGACTGCTCGCCGAGCGGTTGCCGTCCTGGAGCGCGGGCAATCCTGCGGGTGGCCTCGCGCTGTGGGTGGAGTTGCCGCGCCGGGCGAGCACCGAGCTGGCACTGGCTGCGTCCGCGCACCGGCTCGTTGTGGCGACCGGGCCGCTGTTCTCCGCCGACCGGACGCACGCCAACCGCGTGCGGCTGCCACTGACGCTTCCGCTGGACGCCATCCCGGAGGCCGTCGAACGCCTTGCCGCGGCCTGGGCCGACGTGGAGGCCGGCGCCGGCGGCGGGGCGACGCCGACGGCACTCGCGATCTAGCTGCCCGTTCGCACGCGGCAGAACGAGTCCGCGCACGGACGGGTGCCGGTGGCGTCCGGTTGACGGCGGCAGGAGAATTGCGTCCATGGGCACCGTTGGCCTGGACGAGCCACCCTCCGACGTGGTCGATTGGCTGCTCGCAGGTGATCCGGCGGTCCGCTGGCAGGTGCTGGCCGACCTGCTCGACGCGCCACCGTCAGAGGTGGAAGCGATCCGTGCGCTGGTGGCCGCGGAAGGCTGGGGCGCTGGGCTGCTCGCCCGGCAGGATCCCGACGGAGGCTGGGCGCAGGCGCTGTACAGCCCGAAGTACACCTCCACGACCTACACCCTGCTGCTGCTCCAGCGGCTGGGCCTGCCGCCCGGGCACGAGTCTGCCCTGACCGGCGTGCAGTTGTTGTGGGACGGCGCAACGTTCACCGATGGCGGCCTGACGTTCGGGTCGTCGGTCGGAAGACCCGAGGCCTGCATCACGTCGATGCTCATCGGGTTGGCCGCAGGCTTCGGCCTCCCCGATCCGCGCGTGCCCGCCGCCGTCGACTGGCTGCTACGCGCGCAGCTTCCCGACGGCGGCTGGAACTGCCGCAGCATCCGGGACGGGTCGCGCCACGGCTCGTTCCACACCACCATCCTCGCGCTCGAGGCCCTGCTCGCGTACAGGCGGACGGGTGGTGGCGTCCCGGTCGAGGAGCCGATGGCGGAAGGTCGTCGCTTCCTGCTGGAGCACAGCCTGTTCCGGTCCCACCGCTCGGGGGAGATCGTTGACCGGCGATACCTGCGGATCCCGTTCCCGCCGGGCTGGCACTACGACGTGCTGCGGGGACTTGAGCACTTCCGCGACGCCGGTGCCCCGCCGGATGCGCGCATGCAGGACGGCGTGGATGCCATCGAGCACCTCCGGCTCGCGGATGGGCGCTGGCCACGGCACGTGCCGTACTCGGGGAAGTACTGGTTCACCCTGGAGCCGGCAGGGCCCAGTCGCCTTGCCACCCTCAGGGCGCTGCGCGTCCTGCGGTGGTGGCAGGCAGGCTGACAGCTCCCGCAGAGGCGGCCGGTGGCGCAGCTCAGGTGCCGCGAACGGCCTTCTCTGCCGTCTCCTGCAGGACCTTGGCGAAGCCGGCGTCCACACCGCCGAGGAAGGTGTTGCCCTCCGGGCTCTCGCCGAAGATCGCTGCGTAGGTCACACAGCCGGCCAGGTAGGTTCCCTCCGGCGTCGGGTGCCCGTCGGGCAGCGCGAGGGAGATGCCGTTGTGCGAGGCCCGCGAGGCGCCGAACGCCACTCCCGCAGGAATCACCGCCGCCTTGACCTCCTTGCCCGCCGAGCGCACGGCCGCGGTGATCGACGCCGTCGACACGCGGGGGTCGTCCGGACGCGCCCAGGTCATCATCAGCAGCGGCGTCGCCCCGGCCGCGCGCACTTCGGCGACGAGCTTGCGCAGGCTCGATAGGTAGGCGCCGTAGAAGATCACCGGGTACTGGCTCTGCTCCTGGATCACCACGTAGGTCCAGTGGCCCTGCCGCACCCTGTCCATCGTTGTGGTGTTGGCGAGGTGGTCGGTCACGGTGGCTCCGCCGACCGCCTGGAGCTCGACCGTCGTGCGTGGTGCGAGGCCTTGGACGACCTTGTCGACGCCGATGTTGAAGGACGTCATGCTGTTGCCGATGAACAGCACCCGGGTCTCGGGCAGGTTGGGGTTGCCCGTCGTCGCGACCAGGCTGCAGCCGCTGGCCAGCAGTGCACCGAGGACGGCGAAGCACAGGACTCGCCACAACCTCGATATGCGCACGGTCGAACCTTAGGGTGCCAGCGCACGCACCGTGACCAGGGTGTCGGCATCGGCCGCGGACTTGTCCTCGCGGTAGCGCAGGACGCGGGCGAACCGCAGCGCGAACCCTCCCGGATACCGGGTGGAACGCTGCAGCCCGTCGAAGGCGATCTCGACCACCTGCTCGGGTCGCACGAATACGACGTGGCCTTCGCGGTGGGTCTCGAGCTCGAGGAAGCGCTCAGTCTGCCAGGCGAGCATCTGGTCGGTCATGCCCTTGAAGGTCTTGCCGAGCATCACGAACCCGCCGTCGTCCGTGCGGGCCCCGAGGTGGATGTTCGACAGCCAGCCACGGCGTCGCCCGCTGCCCCATTCAACGGCGAGCACGACGAGGTCGAGGGTGTGCACCGGCTTCACCTTCACCCAGGACGCGCCGCGCCGGCCGGCGGCGTAACCGGCGTCCAGCGCCTTGATCACGACACCCTCGTGGCCACTGGCCAGCACGTCCTGCGAGAACGCGGACGCCTCCTCGGCGTCCGCCGTCAGCAGCCTTTCGACCAGCAGTTCGCGCGGAACCAGGCGGGCGAGGTGGTCGTGGCGGACGGCGGTGGGCTCGTCGACCAGGTCGAGGTCGTCGACGTGCAGCAGGTCGAAGAAGAACGGGGTGAGCCCCGACCCTGCCGAGGCGGTGTCCTGGAACAGCATCGGACGACCGTCCGGACGCAGGGCGAGCGCCTCCCCGTCCAGCACGATGCGGCGGGCGGGCAGGGCAGCGGCTGCCGCGACAACCGCGGGCAGGCGGGCTGTGATGTCGTCGAGGCTGCGGCTGTACACAGAGATCTGGTCGCCCTCGCGGTGCACCTGGATGCGGATGCCGTCGAGCTTGGCCTCCACGGCCACCGTCGCCCCCGGGCCGAAGCGCTCGAAGGCGGACGCGATGTCGGGCGCAGACGAGGCCAGCATCGGCAGGACCGGGCGCCCGACCTGCAGCGTGATCCCGGCCAGCGCAGCATCGCCACCGGCTGCTGCCGCGACGGCGACCACGGGGATCGACCCGGCGAACATGGCTGCGCGGCGCACCGCGTCCACGTCGACGGCGAACGCCTTGGCGATGGCCGGCAGGAGCACCCCTTCGAGCGCGCCCTGCCGGGTCTCGCCGGTCACCAGCCCGGCGAGGAACACCTGCTCGGACGTGGTGGCGCTGCCCATCAGCTCGGCCAGCAACCCTTGCCGGGCGCCCTGGGAGCCGGTCCCCGCGAGCAGGCTCAGCTCCGAGAAGGCGGCGTCGACCTCGCTGAGGGTGAGTCGTGGTTCCGCCGCCGGCTCGGGCCGGGTCACGAGCGAGCGCCAGCCCACCCCCGTCCGCCGTTGCGGGAGCTAGCCGGACTGGTAGTGGGCTTGGATCTCGAGTTCTGCGCCATCGGCGCGCGCCAGCGTCTCCGCCAGCGCGGCCACCTTGGCCGTCCGTGATCCGGTAGCGGCCACCCGGGCCGACGTGTCGACCACCTCGTTGAACAGCATGTGCCAACTCTCGTCGATGGTGGCAAATGGGGACGGTTCCGTTTCCGTTCAGCTGAACGGAAACGGAACCGTCCCCAATTATCGCCAATCCCCGCCGGATGGTTGCTACGGACCGGTGACCCTCCCCTCGACCGCCGGGTTCACCGGGGAGTGCGCCGTGACGTACTCGATGCTGACCTGCAGGAGGTCGTCACCGGGCTGGACGACGTTCGTGCCATTGGCGAAGACGGTGTAGCCGTCACCTCCGGTGAGCATGAAGTCGTTCGTCACGAACCGCACCGTGTCCGTGTCGGTGATCGGGGTCTGGGTGCCACCGATCCCGGTGGGTGTCTTCCACATGCCGGTGACCTCGGCGTTCGTACCGTTGCAGGTGAAGGTGGCCCTCAGGCCGGAGACCTGCGGGAACCGTCCGGTGGCGATCGCGGGGTTGCAGACCGGGGAGAACCCGTTGGTGAAGGCCTGCTTGAGCTGGGCTCCGGTGAGCGTCAGGATCACCGTCCGGTTGGCGAAGGGCAGGACGCCGAACATCTCACCCCACGTGATCTCGCAGGCCTGTTCGCCGGCCGACGGCGGGCTGCAGAGCAGGTCCTGTCGCAGGCCGCCGGAGTTGGTGTACGCGGCGTCCACACCCGGGTACTTGGCCCGCATCGCGTCGGCGACCAGGTTGCCCATCGCCGACTCCTTCAACCGGGTCGGTTCGCGCTTGATGTCGGCCACCTGCCTGCCGATCACCTGGTTGCGCAGCACGGCGGTCTCGGCGTTGGCGTCATCGATGATGTCCTTGACGTCGGTCCTCGCAGCAACGCCGAGGTTCTTCGCCATCCGGGTCGCGCCACCGGCCCAGGCCACATCTCCACCCTTGACCATGAACTGAAGCACCGAGTAGCTGGCACCGGCGTTGATGCCCTCGGTGATCAGGATCCTGCCGCGCATGAGGTTCGAGACGCGGTGGGTGTGGCCGACCACCATCGCATCGACGGTCGTGTGCTGCAGCTGGTCGGCGATGGCCAGGATCGGACCGTCCCACGGCACGCCGGCCGCGTTGCCGATCGGGTTCGCCCCGAGGGCTGTGCCCTCATGGATCACCACGACCTGCACCTTCACGCCCAGCCTGCGGAGCCGCTCGGACTCTGCCTTGATCCGCGGCCCCTCATCGAGGAAGGTCAACCCTGCGGTGGCCCCGGCCGACACCAGTTCCGGAGTGCCCTCCAGCGCCGCGCCGATCACGCCCACCTTCACGCCGTTGACGGTGAACACCCTGGACGGGGTCACCCAGCTCGGGGCCCTGCCCGAGGCCGTCTCGACGATGTTGGTTGCGAGGAACGGGAAGTGCGCCTGCGCCTGCTGATCCAGCAACCGGGCAACGCCGTAGTCGAACTCGTGGTTGCCGTAGGACGTCGCGTCCAGGCCCCAGGCGTTCTCGACGGCGATCGCCGGCTTGTCCTGCAACAGCGAGGAGTTCGCAGGGGAGGCGCCGACATTGTCACCGCCGGCGAGGATGAGCTCCTGGCCGGGCAGGTTGGCCGCCTCCTCGTCGAACAGCGTCGCCAGGTAGGCGCCGCCACCCACCGGGGTGTTCCTCGTGTCGAAGAGGGCAGAGGTGGGATCGAGCTGGCCGTGGAAGTCGTTCAGCCCCACCACGGACACCGGGGTGTACCTGCTGCCCCCGGCCACGACGCTGCGCAGCACCACCCCCTGGCTGTGCTGCGGCTCGGGGACGCCGAGCAGGAACGCCAGCGTGGGAGCCAGGTCGATCGAGCGGGCCTTCACCGAACCACGGCTGATGCCCTTCCCGCCGGCGAGGAAGGTGGCGCGCATGTTGGTGTTGCCGTCCAGGTCCTTCACGTCCGGCACGTAGCCGTGCTGCCCGAAGAAGTGCGACGGGGCGACGAGCGTGCCCGGGGTCGCGGCGTCGAACTGGTACGGGACGGCGGCGAAGGCAACAACGTCACCGGTCCGGGTGGGGTGTGCCATGTCCGCGGTGGAGCCCGGCCCGTTCGGGATGTAGCGGGACTCCGCCTTGGTGTAGGCGCGGTCGATCACGTCCCAGCCCTCCGGGTTGTGGTCACCGGTCCAGTCGTTCGAGTCGCTCAGGGCCAGGAAGGCGGCCTTGATGCTCGCAACGGTGGACGCCTCTTCGGCGGCAGGCACCTGGGAGATGGCGGCGTTCACCGGGTCGCGTCCGGTGAGGTTCAGGTAGATCTGGACGGTGCCGCCCGCCCAGCAGGCCTTCGCCTTGCCGATGGTCTCGCCCACAGCCAGGCGGCAGTTGGACGTCTGGGGCTTGCTCAGCAGGCCGAGATCGACCAGCACCTTGCTGGCATCGACGGCGAGGAACTGCGGGGCGAACCCGTGGTCGGAGGACACGAACGTGGTCGGATTGTGGCCGACCAGCGAGCGGGCCAGTTGAAGCGTCGCATCGGCCCCGGCGTACGCCTTGCGCAGGTAGTTCTCGCGGACGGCGACCCGTCCGTCCTTGACGTGGTCAAGGTTGGCGTCGTCGTAGGCAGGGTTGGGAATGTTCTTGGGCAGCTTCTTCGTCACCAGCCCGAGGAACTGGTGGGAGAACTCATCGGTGACCGGGAAGCCGGCAAGGAGCAGGTCGGGGCGGTAGTGCTTGCCGATGTACTTCAGGATCGGCCAGTGTGCCTTGGTCCAGGCAAGCCCTTGCTCGACGTAGGTGTCCTCGGAGACGATGCCCGCCTCGCCGACGGCGAAGTCGGCTGCGGTGGACGTGGGGAACTTCACGGCGATGAACTCGGCGAAGTCGGTGTAGCCGGCGTCCCCGGCCCAGTTCGGCCAGGTGGCAATCGCCCGTGTCACAGAGGTGTGGAACAGCCGCACCCTGGAGAGGTCTGGGGTGAGGGTCTCGACCTTCACCAGGAATCCGGCGGTCTTGCCGTCGAGCGCGCCGCCGCTGAGCTTCACCTTCACGTCGGCCCACTGGCCCTGCTTCAGGTCGCCGACGGCCTCCGCGCCGTTCTTCGCGTTGGCGAACAGCACCCGGTTGTAGTTGGTGACGTGGTCGTCGGTGCTGTCGTAGAGGTAGGCGTTCAGGCCGTACTTGTCGGTGCCGAAGTCGAGCACTCGCAGGCGCATCTCCTTGGGCGGGCTGTAGGACAGCGGCACATTCGTCCAGCCGCTGGCCGTGGCCGGGGCTGCACCCGCGAACGGGGCCTGTCCGGCGAAGCCGTCCGGGTGGTCGAACTGCAGGCCGAGAGAGGTGATCAGGCTCTCTTCGTCGAACAGCGGGGCACCCTTGGTGCCCTTGAAGTTCGTGGTGACGCCCCTGCCGGAATGGAAGGTCCGGTAGTCGACGGTCGGTCCATTGATCTTCGCGTTCGCCCCACCAGCCCATTCCACCTGGGCGACCTTGAGGCCCCCGCGCTCAGCGGACTGCGCGATGGTCTCGACCTGAAGGGTGCCGGTGTCGAAGGCAGAATTGCGGGCCGTGAACGCCGCGCCGTTGGTGTGGAACGTGTTGTTGGTGGAGCCGGCGACACCCGGCCAGGCGCCGGTCGCGAGGGTGTACCAGCCTGCCCCGGTGTTCGGGGGCGCCTGGGTGAGCAGCCCGTTGCCGCTGGCCTTGACGCCGTTGCGCAGCAGGGTGCGCATGGTCGGCATCGTGCCCTGGGCGGCGAAGCGCTCGACGAGGTCCTGGCGCATGCCGTCGGCGGCGAAGAAGACCGCCTTGGCCGCGCTGTCGTTGTGCTTCGGTTGTGTTGTGGGTGCCACTTGCGGTGCCGGAGCCTGGGGTGTGGCTGCGGCCTGACCGGGGACGGTGCCGATCAGTCCTGCCATGGTGAGCAGGGCGACGGCGAGCGCGGCTGGACGATGTGCTGACACGTGACCTCCAAGGGGGCGAGAGGGCCGACGGCCCCGGTGCCGAACGGAACCCAACTTGGTACCCCGCTCACAGCGCGGGCAATGCTTACCTTCACTTAGGACCAACAGGGTTTGGCAAAGCCCCTACCCAGCGGCCCTCCCGACGTCGGCGGCAGCGCCACTTCGGCACCCTCAAGCTCCCGAAACACGCGTTCGCTCCCGGAATTCCGGGAGCGAACGCGTGTTTCGGGAGCGAACGTGGGACGGGGGGCTGGGCTCGCGCTCGCGGGTTCCCGGCGACCGGGTGTCGGCCTCCGGCGTTACCGTTGCCGGGTGGACGAAGCTCGCACGCGCACCTGGCGGCCGGACTGGCCGTGCCCGGTGGAGCAGGTGTGGGGGTCGTTCAAGCGCGGCGTCAGCGACCCCACGTACCGCGTGCACGCCGGGTTCCACTGGCGGGCGCTGAACAGCCCGTCCGGCCCTGCCACGCTCGCCGTGCGGCCGCTGGACGCCGCCGGCATGATCGAGGGCCGTGCGTGGGGTCCGGGAGCTGAGCTGGTGCTCGCCCTGCTCCCCGACCTGCTCGGCGCCTCTGACGACCCGTCCGGCTTCCGGCCGGAGCACGCGCTGCTGGCCGAGCTCCACCGGCTCCGTCCGCACTGGCGGCTGGGGCGCACGGCGGCGGTCTGGGACGCGCTCGTCCCGGTGGTGATCGAGCAGAAGGTCACCGGTGAGGAGGCCACGATCGGCATCCGGTCGCTGCTCGCGCGTCACGGGCAGCCGGCCCCGGGTCCGGGCGCCGCGCTCGGTCTGCGCACCTTCCCCACCCCCGAGGTCGTCCGCGCGATCCCGTCCTGGGAGTGGCTCGCGCTGCACATCGACCCGGCCCGCAGCCGCACCATCATCAGCGCCGCCCGTGTGGCCGGCACCCTCGAACGCGTGCTGCCGGCCGACCCGTCCCGGGCGGACGAGCGGCTGCGCAGCCTTCCCGGCATCGGTGTCTGGACCAGCGCGGAGATCCGGGCGCGGGCCCTCGGCGACGCGGACGCGGTCAGCTTCGGCGACTACCACGTGGCCAAGGACATCGGCTGGGCATTGACCGGCGTCGAGGTGGACGACGACGGCCTCGCGGAGCTGCTCGAGCCCTACCGTCCCCACCGGCTGCGCGTGCAGCGACTGGTGATGCTCGCCGGGCTGCACCGTCCCCGGCATGGCCCGCGGCTGGCCCCGCGCACGCACCTTCCGGCGCGAGGGTCCCGCGCCTAGGCTGGCGACAAACGCCAGCCGTCGTGCCGACGGAGGCGTGGGGAGATGGCGATGTCAGCAACGGTGCAGGCGGACGCCCGGGACCGGGCATCGGTGGATGCGTTGGCCGGGGTGGCCAACGACCTTGCCGGGGAGTTCCGGCTGCAGCCGCTCCTCGAACGCATCCTGCGCAGCGCCGTTGACCTGCTGGACTGCCGCAGCGGCTCGCTGTGCCTCGTCGACCAGGTCAGCCACACCTACCGCAAGGAGATCGACCTCGACGAGGGCTGCCAGACCGGCATGGTGTTCTCCCTCGAGGAGGGGGCGACCGGGGCCGTTGCCCGATCGGGCAAGCCGGTGATCTTCGAGGAGTACGCGCAGGTGCCCAACGGCCACATCCGTCCGGTGGAGGATCGCTACCGCCGCTCGGTGGTCGGCGTCCCGATCATGCTGCGCACCGACCTGATCGGCGCGGTCATCGTCTTCGCCGCCACCGATGCCCAACGGTTCGACGCTGCCGACGCCCAGCTGCTGCAGCGGTTCGCCACCCACGCTGCGATCGCGATCGCCAACTCCCGGCTGCACCAGGAGTCGAGCGAGCGGGCGAAGGCCGCAGCGGTGGCAGCAGAACGCGAACGGGCCATGCTCGAGGTGCACGACAGCATCGGACGCGGCCTCGCGACCATCGCACTGCGCATCGCCGACGCCCACACGATCGCCAGTCACGGTGGCGACCCACTGCCGGCGCTCACCCTCGCCCAGCAGGCAGCGCAGGAGACCATGAACGAGGGCCGCCGCGCCATCTGGGGGCTTGGTCCTGCCGGGCTGGGCGCGCGGCCGCTCGACCAGAGCATCGGCCTCGAGCTGGAGTGGGTGCAGGCGACCTCGGAGCTGGTGCCGACGTTCCGCGTGTTCGGGGAGCAGCAGCCGCTGGACCGCGACGTCGAGACCCAGGTGCTGCGGATCGTGCAGGAGTCGCTCACCAACGTGGTCCAGCACGCGCGGGCCTCGATGGTGCGGGTGGGGCTCGTCTACGGGTCGGAGGGCATCGCCGTCATCGTCGAGGACGACGGCTGCGGCTTCGACACCGAAGCGGGCGGACGGCAGGGCGTGGGCCTCTCCGGACTGGTGGCCCGTGCCGCGCAGGTGGGCGGACGGGTCCGCATCGACTCCACACCCGGCTGGGGCACGCGCATCCGCGCCGACCTGCCCTACCGCGCTGCCCTGAACGGCAACGTCGAGGGGCCACGGCTCCGGGTGGTCGTCGTGCACCAGGTGCCGGCGATGCGCACAGGGCTGGTGCGCCTGCTCGACCAGAGCGAGCCGGGCGTCCAGGTGGTGGCGGAGGTGGCCGAGTTCGGGCCGGCGGTCGAGGCCGTCCGGCTGCTGCGGCCCGACGTGGTGCTGGCGGGCACCCGCGTCCATGACGCCACGGGGGCCGAACTGGTCGCGGGGCTGCGCGCCGCGTCCGCTGCCACCGGGGTGATCGGCGTGATCGACGCCGGGACGCCGGAGGCCGACCTGCGGGACTGGGCAGCAGCCGGCGTCCGCGGGTTCGTGCAGGGCGACGTGGACGCCACCACTCTCGGCCGCGTGGTGGTGGGGGTCGCCAGGGGCGACGTGCTGGTCTTCGGCGGCGTGCTCGCCCAGCTCGGTGGCCTGCCGGCCGTGGACGGCGACGGGCTCACCGGACGCGAGCACGAGGTCCGCCAACTGCTCGACCAGGGCCTCGCCGACAAGCAGATCGCCAGCCGCCTCGGCATCTCGGTGAAGACCGTGGAGAAGCACGTCGGCGCGATCCTGCGCAAGGGCGGCGTGCACTCCCGCACCGAGCTCCTCGCCCGCGTCTGACCCCACCCTGGCCTTCGCCAACCCCCACCGCCGTCCCCCAGAGGGTGTGGGGGGATTACCCCATATGCCGGGGGAGTGGGCGTTCCTAGGGTGAGGCTCAATCTCAATGCAGAGGGGAGCAGTGTGGCCGTCCAGCGTCTTTCCGACATCCTCGCGCCCGCGTTCGACCAGCGGTACGGGGTGCCGGCCATCAACATCGTCAACGACCTCACCATGGAGAACGTCCTTGCCGGCGCGGTCGAGGCCCGGTCGCCGGTCATCCTGCAGACGTCGGTGAAGACCGTCCGCACGGTCGGGGTCAACACCCTCTACGCCATGTGGCACTACATGACCGCAGGCATCGAGGTGCCCTGCGCCCTCCACCTCGACCATTGCCCTGACCGCGACGTCATCACCGATTGCCTGAAGGCCGGCTGGAACTCCGTCCTCTTCGACGCCTCCCAGCTGGACGTGGCCGAGAACCAGCGCCAGACCGTCGAGGTGGTGGCGGAGGCCCGCCGCTACGACGCCGACGTCGAAGGTGAGATCGAGTCGATCACCGGCCAGGAGGACGGGGTGGGCTCCGACGAGGAGTCCAGGCGCCAGAGCCTCGAGGTGACGCTGCGCTACCTCGAAGCCACGAACGTCGACGTCTTCGCCCCGGCGATCGGCAACGCCCACGGCACCTACAAGCGTGCCCCGGTGCTGGACTTCCAGCGGGTGTCCGACATCGTCGCCGCGCACCCGGTGCCGATTGCCCTCCACGGCGGCAGCGGCCTCACCGACGACCAGTTCCGCGACTGCATCGCCCGCGGCTGCGCCAAGGTCAACATCTCGACGGCGCTGAAGGAGACCTACATGCAGTCGAGCCTCGCCTTCCTCAAGGAGGCCGAGACCAAGGGCAAGTGGGACCCGCCGTCGCTGTTCACCGCCGTCGGCGACGCCGTCCGCGACCTGACGAGGCACTACGCCGATGTCTTCGGCAGCTCGGGCAAGGCCTGACGTGCCGGCGCTGATCTTCGACTGCGACGGTGTGCTGGCCGACACCGAGAAGGACGGGCACCTGCCCGCGTTCAACGATGCCTTCGCCGAGTTCGACCTGCCGATCCGCTGGGACGAGGCGACGTACGCCGAGAAGCTCAAGATCGGCGGCGGCAAGGAACGCATCGCCAGCGAGTTCAACGATGGCGCGGAGCGCACCGACCTGATCAAGCAGCTCCACGCCCGCAAGACCCAGCTCTTCACCGCACGGGTGGACGCGGGCCTGCTCCCGGGCCGGCCCGGCATCCACCGGCTGATCCGCGACGTCCTCGCGAACGGCTGGACGGTCGCCGTCGCTTCCACCTCTGCGGAGCCGTCGGTGCGCGCCGTCCTCGAGCACGCTGTCGGGGCTGAGCTCGCCGGCCGCTGCCACGTGTTCGCCGGCGACATCGTCGCGCGGAAGAAGCCCGCCCCCGACATCTACCTGAAGGTGCTGGACGACCTCGGCCTCGACCCGAAGGAGTGCGTCGTCGTCGAGGACTCCGGGATCGGGGTCGCGGCAGCCCGCGCCGCGGGTCTCACCACCATCGTCACGGTCAGCGCGTTCACCGCCGATGACGACTTCACCGGTGCAGCCCTCGTGCTCAGCCACCTCGGCGATCCCGGTACCCCGCTCACCCTGATCGCCGCGCCGGCCGGCGTCCGCCCGGACGGCATGGTCACGCAGGACCACCTCGAACAACTGCTCCCAACCAACCAGGAGGAAACCAGATGAGTGGCTCCATCACCGACGTCGAGTTCGTCATGCGGAATCTCGCGGACAACATCGTGGCCAACGAGACCTACTTCGGGGAACTGGACGCCGTGGTGGGGGACGGCGACTTCGGCTACTCGCTGGCGCGCGGGTTCGAGATCGTCATCGAGAACTGGGACAGCTACGACCGCAGCGATCCCGGAGTGTTCATCACCAAGATCGCCGCAGCCGTGTCGGCGCGGATCGGCGGCACCTCCGGGCCGATCTGGGGCACCGCCATGCTCCGGGCGGGCGTGCAGCTGAAGGAGCACCCGCAGATCGAGGGGACGGACGTCGTCCGGGCACTGCGGGCGTCCATCGAGGGCATCAAGGCCCGCGGCCAGGCCGAGCTGGGCGACAAGACCCTGCTGGACGCGCTCGTCCCGGCCACCGACACCCTCGAAGCCGAGATGAGCGCAGGCCACAGCGGCGCAGAAGCCGTGAAGGCCATGGCCGTCACCGCCCGCAGCGCAGCGGAGGCGACCAAGCCGATGCAGGCCATGCGTGGCCGCGCGTCCTACACCGGCGAACGCAGCATCGGGTCGGTCGACGCCGGCGCGATGGCGATCGCCGTCCTGCTCGAAGGCCTGGCTGACGCCTGGCCCGCCAACTAATCGAACGACCGAGAAGACCCAAGGAAGGGAAGTCATGAAGAAGTTCGTCAACGATCCCAAGCAGTTCGTCCCCGAGATGCTCAAGGGCATCGCGCTGGCC
The DNA here is from genome assembly GCA_030158185.1 of Propionicimonas sp. Taxonomy (GTDB): domain Bacteria; phylum Actinomycetota; class Actinomycetes; order Propionibacteriales; family Propionibacteriaceae; genus Propionicimonas. The sequence continues at coordinate 820 of JAOATP010000211.1, read as the reverse complement.
AACCCCGAGACCATCAAGTACGTCCCGGAGTACAACCTGATCATGCGCGCCGACGCGCCCAGCCACGACAAGGTGAGCATCGTGCAGGGCTCGGGCTCCGGCCACGAGCCGGCCCACGTCATGGTGGTCGGCCCAGGCATGCTCGACGCTGCCTGCCCCGGTGACGTGTTCGCGGCCCCGCCGAGCGACTACGTCTACCAGACGGCGAAGCTCGTCGCTTCCGACAAGGGCGTGCTGCTGCTGGTGAACAACTACACCGGTGACCGGATGGCGTTCGAGATGGCGCAGGAACTGGCCGATGCGGACGGCATCAAGGTCGACACCCTGTTCATCAACGACGACGTCGCCGTGCAGGACTCCACCTGGACGGTCGGACGCCGCGGCGTTGCCGGCAACTTCTTCGTGATCAAGGCCGTCGGCGCGAAGTCCGAGCAGGGCGCATCGCTCGAAGAGGTCAAGGCCGTCGGCGAGAAGGTGAACTCGGTCACCCGCACCATGGGTATCGCGCTCACCGCCTGCACCCCGCCGGCCAAGGGCAGCCCCCTGTTCGAACTGGGCGAGGACGAGATCGAGGTCGGCGTGGGCATCCACGGCGAGCCCGGACGTCGTCGCGCCAAGATGGTCAGCGCCAACGAGATCGTCGACGAACTGCTGGGCGCGGTCGTCCCCGACCTGCCCTACGCCTCCGGTGACCGGGTCGCCCTGATGATCAACGGCCTCGGTGGGACCCCGATCAGCGAGCTCTACCTGCTCTACGGCATCGCAGCCGAGAAGCTGGCTGCCCAGGGCATCACGGTGGCGAAGAGCTACGTCGGCGAGT
>JAOATP010000210.1 GCA_030158185.1 Propionicimonas sp. | reverse complement strand
CTCCTGGGCCCGGGCGTGGTCGCCGAGGGCAAGGCTGGCCGTGGTGACGAGATGGGCGACGTCGACGATCGCACATTGGAGGATCTGGTCGAGGCGATGGCCTTCGCTGAGCCAGGCTCCGCCCTCGCGGCGGAGTTGGCCCAGCGGTGCCCCCTTCACGAGGCTGAGGGCGCGGCAGAGGTCGTCCAGGCCAGCGGATCCCCGGGCCTCCCCGCGGGCGCGGAGACGGCGGAAGAGGTCGGCGTCGACGAGGACGTCTTCGACTTGGTAGGCGGCTTGGCCGCGGAGGCGGGCGGCCTCTGTTTGTCGGCTGTCGGGGAGGTGCTGGCGACCGGTGCGCGGGTTGACACCGAGCCAGTTGCGCAGAGCAAGGATGTCCTTGCGGACGCGGTCGGTGGGGATCCGCATGGCGTCGGCGACTTCCTCGGTGGTGGCGCCGTGCGGGCGGGTGGCCAGGTAGGCGAGGAGTTCGCTGAAGTAGGGCTTGCGTCCGGCGGCGGCCGTGGGCTTCCCCGTGGGCGCGACTCGGACGGTCAGCGGGCCGAGCAGCATCAGCTTGGGCAGGTTGCAGTGGGGATCGAACCAAGTCCTCACGTCGTCGTCGAGCGTGGGGTCATCTCGCTCGATCTGCTGAGCGACCTTTACCGGGACGTGCGGGGCGAGCGCAGCCAGGTCCTCACTGGTGACGGCTGCGACGTCGAGGTACACCTCGTCGGCCTCAGGTAGCACATTGGTGACGGGCTCTGTGGGGCTCGAGTCGCGCGGGAGCGTGAGGTCGGGCAGGAGTTGGCCGGCCTGATTCGTGTGGGCCTGCCAGCCGTCGGCAGGTTCGGGATGCTCGGGGAACTCGACGTCGGGCTCGTCGGCCTGAGCGAAGATGGCGGCGCACCCGGCCGTCTCCTGGGCGGTGAGCCCGGCGGCGATCAGGGTGAGCCCGACCCCGGGCAGAACGACACGGCCGTCCCCCGTGAACTGGAGCACCTCAGCGTCGAGGTCATCTTGAGCATCAGAAGTGTCGATGAGCACGAGGACGGTGCCGGTCTGGCGGTGCTGGTCGTTGAGGACTCGGGCCAGCTGCTCGGTGAGCTCGGTGCGGGCGGCGTCAAGGAGGAGAAGGCGGCTGTCCCAGAGCGGGTCGTCGAGGAGGGTCGCACGTCCGGTGGCGATGTCCAGGTTGGCTTCCCTGGTGCGGTCGATCATGGCGACGGTGTCGGCGATGACGTGGGCGGTGATGTCGCTGGCGTTGTGGTGACGGACGCGGCGGGGGTTGAGCGCGACGGCCTCGGCGGCGATGCCGACGCATTCGACCTGCACGTCCCGGGTCCAAGGGTGGACAGCGAGTTCGGCAGCGGTGTGGCGGGCGAAGTCGCGAGCTCGCTCGGGATCGCCGGTGACGCGCAGGACGCCCGCCTCTTCGAGGTTGTACAGCCAGCGGTGGCCCTGATCGTCGAGGCCAAGGGTGACCAGTTGCGGGTAGGCAGCGGGCAGGGCCGGGTCAAGCGGTCCGATCGCGGCGAGATCAACAGTGGTGGGGATCTCCCACTGGAGCCGGTCGGGGGCTTGCTGCCACGGCTCGGGCATGTCCACCGGGTCGGCAAGGTGCAGCCGCAGAACGTCACCGGCCTGCTCCAGCGCGGCGAGGTGTGGCATCGGCTCTCCCGCTCGACCTTGACGGGCGGCGAGTCTGCGGAGGGCTTCATCGATGAACGCGACGTCGAGGGCGGCCGCAACTCCTTCGGTACGAAGCGTCTTCTCCATGGGATCAAGCTCGGGGGGCGGGGTGGAGATCATCCGGCCCGGACGCCGCCTGCGAAGTTGGGCGGCGCGTCGCCGAACAAGGGCTAGCCAGAGGGACCCGGCGAGGACGCTGCCCGCACCGACCAAGCCGTGCACCAGCCAGCCGGGGGTCGGTGCCGCGCCCTCTGCGGCGGCTGCGGCATCCGAGGACGTCTCCGGGGCGTGAGTCGCCGGGGCTGCGGACGTCGCGGGGGCCGGTTGGGCAGGTGTCGCAGCCTGGGATGCCACGACCACCGGCTGGGCTGGCGAGGTGGATTCCGCCGTAGCTGGCTCGGCCGGTGCGGAAGCCGGCGCCGCGGGATCCTCGGGCTCGGCTCGACGCACAGTCTCCGGCACTTCCTTCGCGGCACCCGTCCGTGCCTTCGGGATGACGAGGGTCCAGCCGACGTCGATGACGTCGGGGTCGGTG
>JAOATP010000209.1 GCA_030158185.1 Propionicimonas sp. | reverse complement strand
CGCCACAACTAGCCCAACGGTTGGAGTGCTCCCAGCGGACGAGGTGACCGCTCAGACGCAGGCACCCGCCTGAACGGCCTTGTCGATGGCCCTCGCGCTTTCAACGACCTTGGAGATCACCGCAACGAGGGGTTTGGGATAATCAACCACTGGTTCAACCAACCCAGAAGTGAAGGCGGCGAGCGCCGGGCTGCGGGGGAGCGGTGCGCCATGGAGCGGCGACGCCGCCACAGGGCGCCGCCGGGTAGGTTGGGCCGTTGGTGGCGATGGGGCTCGCCCGAACTGCCGGGCACCTCCGGCTGACGGTCCCTACGAACGATCGAAAGGACGGTCTTCGTGGCAGCCGCATGCCCCAACCCACCCGAACCCGGCGAGGACGATCCGCTCGCTTCCGGCGACCCTGCGGGTTCCGGCGCCGGTGCGGTTGACCTGCTGGGCGCGGTTGAGTTGCTTCGCGACGCCGCATCGGAGCTGGATGCGGTGCTCGAACGGCGTGCCGATGAGTTGGCCGAGCGCCTGAGCGAAGGCGGTTTTAGCGTTGCGGTGTGCGGCGGGTTCAGCAATGGGAAGTCGTCGCTGATCAACGCCCTGATCGGCGAGGACCTCTTGCCCGTCGGCGTGTTGCCGGTGACCTCGATCGCCACCGAGGTGCGTCACGGGACCACTGCCGCCCGGATCGAGTTGGATGACGGCACCCGTCGCCCCGTCGCCGTCACCGAGTTGGCGGCATGGATGAGCGAGGCCAACAATCCCGATAACGCCAAGGGAGTCGCCCGGGTTCTGGTGGAGACGCCGGCGCCACTGTTGGAGCCGGGCGTGACGTTGGTGGACACCCCCGGGCTCGAGTCGATCTTCGAGCACAACGACACCACGGCGATGGCGACGATCCGCGACGCAGAGGGTGCGCTGGTGGTGCTGTCGGCCGATGCGCCGCTGACCGCCGCCGAGCGACGCCTGCTCGACGTGGTCGCCGAGCGTGCCTCGGCCACGTTCTTCTCGCTCAACCGTGCGGACCACCTGAGCACCGCCGAGATCGACCAGGCCGTGTCGTTCGTGAGCGATGCGGTTGAGGCGGCGACCGGATCGGACCACCAGGTGTTTGCCACCTCGGCCCGACGCGCCATCGAGGCCCGGTCGAGCAGCGATCAAGCCGCCCGGGATGCGGGCACCGACGCCCTCCACCAGGCGCTGACGAACTTCGTCGACCGCGAACTGGTGGCGGTGCGACAGCAGGCGTTTGCCTTGGCGGTGCGTCGCCTTGCCGACGAACTGGCAGACGCCGACGCACTCACCACGGCGATAGCCGGGCTTGCCGCAGACGAGCTGGCCGACCGGATCGGTCGCTTCGAACGCGCCGCCGAGACCGAACGGATCTGGCTCGGCGAGGACACGGTGCTGTTGGCGGCCTCGGTGAAGGGCATCGCCGCCGACCTCGCCGACTGGCTCGCCCGTCAGGGCAGCGCTCCGGTGCCCGAGGCGGCAGAGCGGTTCGCCGCTGTTGCCCAACGGACCCCGCTGCGCCGGCTGGAACAGGCCTTGGATGACGAGGTGCGCAGGCTGGTCGAGGTCCGCTTCGACGAGGTGCGACCTGAAGCCGTCGCACGAGTCGAAGCGGCGTGGGGCGTCGCATCGGCCGAGTTCGCCGGACGGGTCCAGGCCCGTGCCGATGCGATTCGAGCTATCGCCGAGGAGACCTTCGGTGCTCGCCTGGCGCCGTTTCCCATTCCCGCCGTCGCCGACGAACCCGACCGGTTTTGGTACCTGTTCTTCCGGCCGGAGTTGCCCGACGCCCCGTTGTGGCGTGCGCTTCGCCTGCTGCTGCCTCATGGGTGGTTGCGGCGACGCCTGATCGCCGCTGCGCATCGGCGCCTGGTCGAGGAGCTCGACAAGCACGCCGGCCGGGCCCGCTCGACGCTGAGCGAGCGGCTCGCCGGCACCCACCGCCGCTTCGTCGACGAACTCAGCGGCCACGTAGAGGCCTTAATCGCAGACATCGGGCGCGCCACGCAGGCGACGCGTTGCCAGTCGACCAGCGCCGAAGCACGAGCCGCCGCCGACCGCCAACGGCAGCAACGCCTGAGCGTTGCGCTCGGCGCCGCCCAAGCCGCCGCGGGGGCACCAGCTCACCAGCAATGACACCAAGACCGACACCGACATCAACCCAGGAGCAGCCATGACCCACCAGATCGCCGCCGTCAGCGCCCAGGA
>JAOATP010000208.1 GCA_030158185.1 Propionicimonas sp. | reverse complement strand
AAGGGCAGCGTCCTGGCCTGGATGTCGACGATGGCCCACCGCCGAGCGGTCGACCGGGTGCGCTCGGTCGTCAGCGAGGTGGCCCGCGACGAGCACTACGCCGTCACGGCCACCGTGCGCGAAGCCGACCACGTGTGGGAGGACGTCGAGCAGAAGCTGGACACCGAACGCGTCCGCAAGGGGATGGCGTCACTGACAGCTATCCAGCGGGAGGCGCTCGGGCTGGCCTACTTCGGTGGCTACACCCAGACGCAGGTCGCCTCGCTCCTTAAGCTGCCCCTGGGCACTGTGAAGACACGAATCCGCGACGGCCTCATCGGCCTGCGTGACGCCCTGGGGGTGGAGGCATGAGCGAGATCCATGGCGCTGTCGGCGCCTACGTCATGAATGCACTGGACGGTGCAGAGCTCGACGAGTTCGAGACCCACCTCGCCGATTGCGCGACCTGCCAGCGCGAGGTCGTCGAGTTCCGTGAGACGGCGAGCGAGCTGTCCCTGCTGTCGCGGACGGCTCCGCCGCCGGCACTGAAGGAATCGGTGATGGCTGCCATCGCCGGCGTCCGGGTGCTGCCGCCGGAGGACGGCGCCGGCGATCCCGAGCCGGTGCCGGGCGTTGCCGAGGCTGTGCCCCGTCGGGCACTGGACGAGCTGCCGGTCGAGCCGGTCGATGAGCTGGCCGCACGCCGCCAGCGGCGGACGACCCGCATGCTGTCGCTGGCCGTCGCTGCTGTGACCATTGTCGCCCTCGTGCTGGGTGGCTGGGTGGTGTCGCTGAGCCAGCGTCCGCCGGTTGCCAGCGCGACGGCGGAGACAGAACTGCTGCGGGCACCGGACCTGAAGGCCTACACGATCGACCTGAAGGACGGCGGGAAGGCCACCTTCATCGCATCGAAGAGCCTGAACAAGGCGATGTTCTCCAGCGGCGACCTGCCGGCGCTCAAGGAGGACAAGACCTACCAGCTGTGGACGCTGGCCGGTCCGCTGACGGCGCCGACCCGGGTCACCCCGGATGTGCTCGTCGGTGGCGGGACCACGGTGAAGCAGTGGTTCACCGGCCCGGTCGCCCAGTCAGACGCGCTGGCGATCAGCATTGAGCCGGCCGGGGGAGCGAGTGCCCCGACCAATGTGCAGGGGGCGACAGCTCTCTGAGGTGGGGGGTACGTCAGGGCCGGTCCTTGCTGGGCCGGCCCTGACGTCTGTCTGCGCGACCGGATTCGCACTGCAGGCGACGGGCCGGGCCCGAAAACCGGAAATCTGGCCGAAGGCAGTGCACATCCCGTCACGCGTGAGACCTACACGCCGGTGAGGATCAGCCGGTTGCGGTCGGGGTCCTCCAGCGTGACGAGCCGGACGCTCGGGGTGCTCATCGGGTCGTCGTAGGCGATGCCGACCTTGTCCAGCCGGGCGAGCTCGTCATCGAGGTCGGCCACCTCGACCACCATCGTCGAGCTGCCGGCGCGGGCGGGATCCCGCCAGAGCTGCACGCCGGCGTCGTCCGAGAAGTGCCATTCCAGCAGGCCGGTCATCGGGTTCGCGTCGGCGTCGCGGCCGAGGACGGCGGCATACCAGGCGTGGGCAGCGTCGAGGTCGGAGACGGTGGATTGGGCGAGCAGGCCGATCGGTTCCATCCCAGTCCAGTACCCGTTGGCGCAGAATTCACTCCCCGATGAAGGGCTGGAGGTGTAGCGTCTTGGATACAAGACAAGTCTTGGAGTCAATGTGAATGCTTCAGCCGACCCGAACAAACGCTTCTACGGCGCGATCACCGTCAGCGACCGCGGCCAGATCGTGATTCCGGCCCAAGCCCGGCGCGACTTCGGGATCGAGGTGGGTGACAAGCTCCTGGTCTTCGGCGACCTGCGGCACGGCCTGGCCATGGACAAGGCGGACAATGTCATCGCCCGGGTCCCCGGTGTCGAGCAGATCCTCGGAGACACTGCCGACAATGACTGACCGCGGCCTGAAGGTCCTCGCCTCGGTGGTGGCCAACCTCGCCGCCTGCCTTGCGGGCCTCGGCGGTGCTGCAGCGACCGGCTTCCAGTTGCCCTGGTCGATCCCCGCCGCGGTGTTGGCTGGCACATTCGGCTGGTTGCTCGGCTCGTTGCTGGCCGTGCCCCTGAACGCCTGGCTGCGAACGCACCGCCACGCCGCTCCCGGACGCCCCGCCTACCGGCTGCGTGACCTGCCGCCGTCCGAGACCACAGCCGGCGGAAAG
>JAOATP010000207.1 GCA_030158185.1 Propionicimonas sp. | reverse complement strand
TGGCTGGTGCGCGGGTCGTCCGTGGATGGGCATGACCTCATCCCGAGGTGGCGGCAGCAGGGCTTCGCGTCGCTGCGGGCGTCCAAGCTGCGCGAGGTCGAGCCGGACCTCTTGCGTGACGAGCTGAAGGCCATAGTCAACGACGACTACTCCCAGACCTCGTACGCGGCCAAGGCGGCGAAGGTGGACGAGTTCCACGCGTTCTTGTCCCGCATGCAGGTCGACGACGTGATCGCGACGACCAGCCAGGGCCGGCTGTATGTCGGCACGATCACCGGTCCGGCGGAGTACGTGAAGTCGCCCGACGGCCTGTCGAACCTGCGGCGCGATGTGGCGTGGGCGTCCGAGGGCGTCGACTACGCCGAGCTGCCGGGCGAGGTGAAGGCCAGGCTGCAGATCCAGTACGACGTGGTCGAGATGACCCAGCAGCTGGAGGTCCTGGAGAAGCTGTTGGTCGCCCCGCCGGACGACAGCGAGGAAGAAGCCCCAGTCCCTGCCCCCGCGCTGGAGGTGGAGTTGACGCTGCCCGACGCCACCCACGAGCTGGCACGGACGCTGAACGTCGATCGGGCTTGGCTGCAGGAGTGCATCGACCTGCTCCGGGACCGGCCGCAGTTGATCTTCTACGGGCCCCCGGGCACGGGGAAGACCTACATCGCCCAGCACCTTGCCCGCCACCTGGCCGACGACCGCGTGCGCCTGGTGCAGTTCCACCCGGGGTACTCGTATGAGGACTTCTTTGAGGGCTACCGTCCGGTGAAGTCGGGCGGCTTCAAGCTGAAGCCGGGGCCGCTGCGCAAGGTCGTGGACGCCGCCCGCGAGAACCCGTCGACGCCGTACGTGCTGATCATCGACGAGATCAACCGCGGCAACCTCGCGAAGATCTTCGGGGAGTTGTACTTCCTGCTGGAGTACCGCGACCAGAACGTCGACCTGCTGTACGCCACCGACGACGACATCGGGTTCACGCTGCCGAAGAACGTGTTCGTGATCGGCACGATGAACACCGCTGACCGGTCGATCGCCCTGGTGGACGCCGCGATGCGGCGCCGGTTCGCGTTCGTGTCGCTGCACCCGTCGGAGCCGCCCACGCGCGATGTGTTGCGGCAGTGGCTGGCGGCGTCCGACCGGGACGAAGCTGTGGCCGACCTGCTGGACGAGCTGAACCGCCGGATCGAGGATTCCGACTTCAAGATCGGTCCCTCGTACTTCATGCGGCCGGCCGTGTACGCGCCGGGCGGCCTGGAGCGCACGTGGCGGACCGCGATCCTGCCGCTGCTGGAGGAACACCACTACGGCGACGGGGTCGTTGTGCCTGCCCGGTACGGGCTGGACGCGATCGTCGCCCGGGTGGCCAGCCGTGCGCCGGCTCAGGCAGGGACGCCCGGTGGCGAGTCCGCTGATCCTGCGTGAGGGGGAGCCGTCCCGGCTGGTAGAGCTGCCGCGCCCAGTGGCGGACGCGCTGGCGGCGGCCGGCGTCGTGCAGGTCGGGCTGACGGATCGTCCGGGCTGGTGGGAGGTGGCGGCGTCCACCCAGATCGGCGTGGTCACTGTGGGCGGGCTGCAGGTGGTGATCGAGCCGAAGCTGGACATCAACCGGCTCGTGTTCCTGATGGGCTACGCGCGACGTCCGGACTTCTGGCGGGACGACCGCGTCCGCCTGGACGCCGCCGCCGACCTGCCTCAGGCGCTCGCGGACGCCTTCGTGCGGCTGGCGACGCGGGCGCTGGATCAGGGTCTGTTGAAGGGCTACCAGACGGTGGAGGAGACGTTGCCGGTGTTGAGGGGCCGAGTCCGGGAGGCGGACCAGCTGCGGCGCCGGTGGGGGAGGAGCATCCCGCTGGAGGTGCGCTACGACGAGTTCACCGTCGACATCGCGGAGAATCGGCTGCTGTTGGCGGCGGTCGAGCGATTGTTGCGGACGCCGCGGGTCGGCGTCCGATACCGGGCGGGGCTGCAACGGCTGCGGCTGCAGTTGGCGGACGTGACGGCCCCGGTGCGCGGCGGTGTCCGTCCGGCTTGGACGATGTCACGGTTGAACGCCCGCTACGTCCCGGCGCTGGAGCTGGCCGAACTGGTGCTCGACGGCCGCTCGTTCGAACAGCGGGTCGGCGACCTGGTGGTGTCGGGCTACCTGTTCAACATGGCGACGATCTTCGAGGACTTCGTGACCGTGGCCTTGCGTGAGGCGCTGAAACCGTACGGGGGACGGTCGCGGCTGCAG
>JAOATP010000206.1:3169-9299 GCA_030158185.1 Propionicimonas sp. | reverse complement strand
TCGTCGCAGCGGGCGCCGACGTCGTGCAGGCGACATTCACCACGCAGCGTCCGCTACCCACGACAGAACTCGAGGCCACGCTGGCCCAGGGCTCGGACTGGCTCGTCGTCACCTCCGCACGGACCGTCACCCTGCTCGGCCAGCAGGGGTTCGACCTGGCGTCACGTCTGGCAGGGGGCACGAGGGTCGCCGCGGTCGGGCCTGCGACGGCTGCCGTCCTGCGCGCGGCCGGGATCGACGTCGACCTTGTCGCCAACCCCGGCGGTGGCGCTGCCCTTGTTGCTGCGTTCCCTCCCGGCCCCGGCCACATCCTTCTGCCGGGTGCGGAGCAGTCCTCGCCGGAACCCGCTGCAGGCCTGCGGGCGCTGGGCTGGACCGTCCGCATCGTGCCGGTCTACCGCACCGTCGTCGCGCCGCAGCCGCCGGACGTGCTCGTGGACTGGTCGGGCTACGACGCCTTCGTCGTGACCGCAGGGTCCGTTGCGCGGGCAGCCATCGAGGCGGGCGGGCTCCCCGGCCCGAAGGTGATCGCCATCGGCGAAGCCGCGGCAGCAGCGGCCCGTGACGTGGGTCTGGACGTCGTGGGCGTCGCCCAGCGTCCCGACGCCGGCGGAATCGCACAGGCCGTCACCGCAGCCCTGGTGTGACGACCCGAGCAGCCTGACGCCCCCGTCCCCCGAGTGGGTCGGGGGTGTCAGAGCATCGGCACCAGGTCGGCGACCGAGTCGAGCACGAGGCTGGGACGGTAGGGGTAGGTCTCGATCTCCTCGGCCTTGGTGACCCCGGAGAGAACCAGCACGGTCAGCAGTCCTGCCTCCATGCCGGCGACGATGTCGGTGTCCATCCGGTCACCGATCATCGCCGTGGTCTCGGAGTGGGCCTCGATCCTGTTCATCGCGGAACGGAACATCATCGGGTTCGGCTTGCCGACCACATACGGCTGGCGGTTGGTCGCAGCCGTGATCATCGCGGCCACTGCCCCGGTCGCCGGCAGCAGCCCGCTGGGCGAAGGGCCGACGGTGTCGGGGTTGGTGACGATGAACCGGGCGCCCGCCGTGATCAACCGGATCGCGTTGGTGATCGCCTCGAACGAGTAGTTGCGGGTCTCCCCCAGCACCACGAAGGCCGGGTCGGTCTCGGTCAGCACGAAGCCGGCCTCGTGCAGGGCCATGGTGAGTCCTGCCTCGCCGATCACGAAGGCCGTCTTCTTGCCGGGCTGGCCGGCGAGGAAGGCACCGGTTGCCATCGCGGAGGTCCAGAGGTTCTCCTCCGGGACGGGCAGCCCGGAGCGGGCCAGCCGTGCGGCCAGGTCACGCGGGGTGTAGGTGGAGTTGTTGGTGAGGACGAGGAAGCGGCGGGAGGTGTCCACCCAGCGCTGCAGGAGTTCGACGGCGCCGGGTACCGGCTGCTCGTCGTGGACGAGAACCCCGTCCATGTCGGTGAGGAAGCATTCGATGTCGCGCACATTACGCATGCAGCTAGCATCCCATCCCCTACGCTCCGCGGACGAAACGGCACCGGTTCCCGAGGTCTTCCTGACATGGGCGAGAATGGCCTGAGACCACGAAGAAGGAGCAGCGATGACCACGCTCGCGAGGCGTCCCCGACGCCTGCGCACCACCCCGGCGATCCGCCGGCTGGTCGCGGAGACCCGGGTGCATCCCGCCCAGTTGCTGCTGCCGGTGTTCATCGCAGACGGCCTGAGCGAGGCCAGACCGATCGGCTCCATGCCGGGCGTTGTCCAGCACACGCTCGACTCCGTCCGCGCTGAGGCGGCAGCAGCGGTCGCAGCCGGCATCGGCGGGATCGTGCTGTTCGGCGTCCCCGAGGAGGACGACAAGGACGCAACCGGCTCGGCAGGGTACGCAGCCGACGGCATCCTCAACCGGGCCATCGCCGCGGTGCGCGCCGAGGTCGGGGACGACCTGCCGATCATCGCCGACACCTGCCTCGACGAGTTCACCGACCACGGGCATTGCGGCGTGCTGGACGCAGCCGGCCGGGTCGACAACGACGCCACCGTCGAGCTGTACGTGCGCCAGGCTGTGTCGCAGGCCCAGGCCGGAGCCCACTTCGTTTCCCCCTCGGGGATGATGGACGGCCAGGTCGCTGCCATCCGCGCAGGGCTCGATGTCGCCGGGCACGCCGAGGTCGGCATCCTCGCCTACGCGGTCAAGTACGCCTCCGCCTTCTACGGACCGTTCCGGGAGGCCGTCGGCTCGTCCCTTGTCGGCGACCGCAGGACCTACCAGCAGGACCCGGCCAACCGCAGGGAGGGACGCCTCGAGGCTGCCCTTGACGAGCTCGAGGGCGCGGACCTGGTGATGGTGAAACCCGCCTCCCACTACCTCGACGTGCTGGCCGATGTCGCGGCCTGGTCGCGGGTGCCCGTTGCCGCCTACCAGGTCTCCGGCGAGTACGCGATGATCGCTGCGGCAGCGGAACGGGGCTGGATCGACCGTCAGGCGGCGCTCACGGAGGCCGTCACGTCCATCGTCCGTGCCGGTGCCGACATCGTGCTCACCTACGCTGCCCTCGAGCTGGCGGGATGGGTGAAGTGAGCGGCAACGACGCAGCGTTCGCAAGGGCGAGCCGGATCATCCCGGGCGGGGTGTCCTCCCCGGTGAGGGCGTTCGGCTCGGTCGGTGGGAGCCCCGTGTTCATCGCGAGAGCCGCCGGTCCTTACGTCTACGACGTGGACGGTCGCGAGTACGTCGACCTCGTCGGCTCCTGGGGTCCGGCGCTGCTCGGCCATGCCCATCCGGAGGTGGTCGCCGCCGTCCAGGCCGCTGCGGCGCGGGGGCTGTCCTTCGGCGCGCCAACCCTTGCGGAGGCGGAGCTCGCAGAAGCCGTGCGTGCCCGGGTGCCGCTGGCCCGGAAGGTGCGCCTCGTCTCCACCGGCACGGAGGCCTGCATGACCGCCGTCCGGCTGGCGCGGGGCGCGACGGGGCGCGACCTGCTGGTGAAGTTCGCCGGCTGCTACCACGGACACTCCGACGCACTGCTGGCGGCCGCCGGCTCCGGCCTCGCCACCGGCGGGTTGCCCGGGTCGGCAGGTGTCACTGCTGCCGCCACGGCACAGACGATCGTGCTGCCGTACAACCATGCGGACGCGATCCGCGCGCTCTTCGCCGAGCGGGGCGACGAGATCGCTGCCGTGATCACGGAGCCCGCCGCGGCCAACATGGGCATCGTGCCGCCCGGGCCGGGCTTCAACGCCGTGCTCCGCGAGGTGACAGCGGCCCACGGCGCCCTGCTCATCTACGACGAGGTGCTCACGGGGTTCCGCGTGTCGGCGTCCGGCTGGTGGGGCCTCGAGGGCGGGGTCGAGCCGGACCTCTTCACCTTCGGGAAGGTGGTGGGCGGCGGCATGCCGCTGGCAGCCCTCGGTGGTCGCGCGGACCTGATGGACCTGCTGGCCCCGCTCGGCCCGGTGTACCAGGCAGGAACGTTGTCGGGGAACCCGCTGGCGACGGCTGCCGGCATCGCCACCCTCCGCCTTGCGGACGCGAGCGTGTACGCGCGGGTCGATGCGGCCGCGGACCGACTTGCCGGCGAGGTCACCGCAGCCTTCACCAGCGCAGGGGTGCCCCACGTGCTGCAGCGGGCGGGCTCGTTGTTCTCCGTCTTCCTCGGGGTCGACTCCCCCGTCCGCGACTACGCCTCCGCGCAGCGCCAGGACACGGGCGCCTTCCGGGCGTTCTTCCACGCGATGCTGGACGCGGGCGTCGCGCTGCCCCCGTCCGCCTATGAGGCGTGGTTCGTCTCTGCGGCGCACGACGACGCCGTCCTCGACCGCATCGTCACGGCCCTTCCTTCAGCGGCAACGGCTGCCGGGGCGGCTCGATCCACGTAGCCACGGCCGGGTCACGCAACGATCCCGGCGCCCCTGGAAGGGCGCCGGGATCGAAGACAGGCTGTCACAGGGTCGGTTCGTCGTCAGCCTTCCGCCGGCGTGCGCCGGCAAGCCGGGCCACGAGCAGCCCGGATGCGATGGCCGCCCCGCCGAGCCCGAGGGTCGCGAGCGCACCACCGGAGCCGGTGAAGGCAAGGCCGTCCTCGCCAGGCTTTGCGCCGTTGCCTCCACCATTGTCGGAGACGGCCTCGACAACCTCGCCGCTGCCCCAGGCAGCCACCTTCAAGGTCGCCCTGATATCGGGTTCCGCGCGGGTCAACGTCGCCCTGACAAGGACCCAGATCGGGGTGCCCGCGGGCGTGCTCCCCAGTTCCCTCGAGTCCTGGTGGGTCGCGGGAAGGAAAGCCCCGTCGAGCGGTGTGGCGGCAACCCAGGTGTGCGCGATGCCTGCACAGGTGTCGCCCTGCCAGCGCTCGGGGCAGGCCTGGACGTCGACGCTCAGGGCATCGGCTTCGACCATCCCGGGCAGCAGGCTGAGTCCGACGTGGACAGCACCCTCCTCGTCGGCGATGGTGTTCACCCCGACCTGCCAGAACACCGGCAGGCCAGGGAGCATGCTGCTCATCGCCTCTTCGTCGGAGATGACGGTCAGCACCATGTGCTGGCCGACGATCTGGCGTTCGGACTGCGCGGCCTGTGCGTCGGTCGCGCCGAGCACGGGGGACGCGGCGACGACGGCGGCAGCAGCGACCATGGTCGCCTTGCGAGCGGCGCGCGGCCAGAAGGCCCACATGACCAGGCCACCGGCCAGCAGCGTCAGGCCGCCCATCAGCAGCGGGTTGCGAAGGTCCTTGAACATGTTGGCGATCCCGGGGACCGAACCGATGACGATGCGGGCCTGGGTGATCGTGTAGGGCTCCGGATCCTCGTCCTTGTTCGCGTCGCCGCGCATGGTGACGATCCGGGTCTCGGGCTGGCCCTCGACGGTCTTGACCGAAGTGATGCGGTGGGTGATCGGCAGCAGGGGCGCCGTGCGCTCGATCGTTGTGATGTCCCCCACTGCGAGTGTTGCGGCCGGGACGAGCCGCACGAGGGCTGCAGAACCGGCGGGGATGGTCGGGGTCATCGATCCTGTCGAGAACAGGACGATCGTGAATCCGAAGAAGTGTGCAGCCAGGGCTGCGAGCAGGCTGATCAGCCCGAGACCTCCGAGCATCCAGAGCACACCATCAACGAGGAACTGGCGGAATGAGTACCAGCGCCCGGGAGGGGTCCGGGTGGTCGGCGAGTCGTCGAGCGCGATGTCGGTGCGACTTGCCATGTGCTTTCCTGTCATGAAAGGCCCGAGCCCGGCCAGGTCCGCGCGGGAGCGGGGCCTGACCGGGTGTCCCGGGGTGATTCGGATTACTGCGAGATGCCCTGGAGCTGGAAGGTCACGGTGCCGGTCTGGGACTGGGTCAGCCCAGCGCCGGCGGTCACCTTGAAGCACAGGTAGGCGGGAGCGCCGGCGGTGGCGGTGTCGACACCCTTGGCCAGGTCGACGTCGATGGCGCCGGTAAAGGCGGTCACAGCGGTACCGGCGGGCACGACGGCGGTACCGGTGGTGGCGGTGTTGCAGCCCGGGGTGGCGGTCTTGAGCACCGTGTAGGTGAGGTTGCTCACCACACCGGTGGTGGTGACACCGCTCACCTTGATCTTGGCGGCGTTGGTGGTGCCGGCAGCGAGGCGGACGGCGAACGGAGCCGCGACCACGTCGTTGGGGGTCAGGTTGGTGACCGGAGCGGAGAAGGCGAGTGCGCCCGCGACGGAGGAGTGGTCGCTGAACGTCGCGCCGAGCGAATCGACAGCGCCCTCCAGCTTGAACTGGCCTGCGGTGAAGGTGGCGGAGGCGAACTCCGAGTCGTTCCACGAAGCCAGCGTGGCCATGGTGCCTACCCCAAGCACCAGCCCGCCTGCGAGGACTGCTGCAACCTTGCGACGGCCGGCGCGGCCCTTGCCCGGATCGGACATTTTGTTGGCGGTCATTGTGTGATCCCTTTCGTGTTCCCCAAGTGGTGGATGAGTGAGTGAAGATTAACCCGAACTGCACAGAAGTTGCTAGGAAGACGCATACTTTGATGGGTCCGCGGGCCCCCGGGGTTGATCGTGGTTAACATCCAACTTCCAAGGTAAAACCCCTTGTCACCCGCATGAGCGTCACCCACTATGGGTGCCGGTCCCTCCAAGGGGGGACATTAGCAAATGCATTCTGTCCCTCTTTTGGGGACGTGGCAT
>JAOATP010000206.1:0-3069 GCA_030158185.1 Propionicimonas sp. | reverse complement strand
ACTGCGATGTGGCTGTGAGCGTCCAGGTCTGGGTCGTGACCTGGCCCTGCGGCAGGTTGTTGCCGGCGATCATCTTGAAGCAGACGTAGACGGGGGCGCCGGGCACCGCCGCGGTCGCGCCCTTGGTGAGCTGGGGCGTCCACGGGCCGGCGTTGTACGTCGCGCCGTCGAGGAAGCCCATCATGGTCGTGGGCGTGTAGGTGGCGTTGCAGTCGTTGGACGTGGTGTTCTGCCACACGATGATCGACACGCCGGTGTAGCCGCCCCCGATGCCGATGCTGCCGATCCGCAGCGAAGCGTTGTTGGTCGTGCCGGCTGCGAGCCGTACGGGAAAGCCGGCGTTGACGATGTCACCCGGGGACAGGTTGCTCGCCGGTGACGTGAACGTGATGACGCCGGCCGAGGAGCTGTGTTGCGCGTAGGTGGACCCGTTGTCCGTGCTGCCCTCGAGGTCGAACTTGCCCGAGGTGAAGGTGGCGCCGGCGAACTCGCTGTCGTTCCAGGAGGCCAGCGTGGCCATGGTGCCGATGCCTAGCACAAGGCCGCCGGCGAGCAGTGCCGCGAGCTTGCGGTGGCGCCGCTGCCCGGCGGGTGCTGCGGTGGTGGACGTGTCGTGCATGGTGCGACTTCCTCCGTGGGAGTGATCCCAGCAATCCGCTGGGGATGAACGGCATGGAGGGGAAGGCTCGCGTGGTGGCCGCGCTGCAGGGGCGCGAGCCAGGAGGCCTGCGCTCTCGCGCGGCCGGCCCGTGATGGTCGGGATCCGCCCCCTCCGACGGATCCCGACCATGTCAGGGTGAAACACTCCTGAACTTGCCTCGCCCGTGAGGCGGCCTGGTCGGGATCCGACCCCTCCGACGGATCCCGATCAGGCCTGTCCGGGATGAGGACTAGTTGGAGACCGCCGCCATCTGCAGGGTGAGCGACGAGACGGTGCTCTGGGTGAGCGTCGCATCGGCGGTGACCTTGACACACAGGAAGGTGGTCGCACCGGGAGAGGTGGTGAGCGCGTTCTTGGCGAGCGCGAAGGTGCCCGTCCCCACGCCGAGGTCGTTGGACGCGACGACGGTGGCGAGCGGGACGGAAGCGGAGGTGCAGCCCGCGGTGGCGGTGGTGAACACCGTGTACTTGTAGTCGGCCCCGATGCCCGTGGCGGTGTCACTCACGGTGACGGTCGCGTTGTTCGTTGTACCGGTTCCGAGGCGAACGGCGTAGCCGGCGTAGATCGAGTCGTTCGGCGTCATGTTGTTGAACGGCGTGGTGAAGCTCAGCGACGCGGCACCACCGGAGGTGGCGTGATCAGAGAACGTGGCCTGGTCGGCAGCGCCCTCGAAGATGAACTTGCCGGCGGTGAAGCTCGCGGTCGCGAACTCGGAGTCGTTCCAGGAGGCCAGCGTGGCCATGGTGCCTACCCCAAGCACCAGACCCCCGGCGAGGACGGCTGCAATCTTGCGGCTGCCCCGGTTGCGCGGCTTCTGGTCTTCGATGATGGCGGTCATTGTGTTACCCCTTTTTCTTGTGTTCCCCAAATGTGGTGGATGAGTGATTAAGACTCTACGTAGAAATGGTCAACAGTGCGAGCAGCAGCCAACCAAATACGTGTCCGTCGGGGCATCCGTTGATCGTGGTCAACACAGCGTCACACCTTGTCACCCGCCTGAGGACGGCCCCGAATGGGTGACATCCCCCCTTACGGGTGACGCATTTCCGCTTCCCTTGTCACCCTTTCGGGGACTCCTATATTAGCGGTACCCAAGCGCGCCGATTCAAGCCGTGCGCCATTCTTGTCCCCCGCAGGAATGACCGGGTTTGATATTTGTCCCCCTCAGGGAGGACAACAATCGTCCGCTTCGTGTGCAGGACGGGAACAGAGCAGGGCCGGGAAGACAGCAGTGGCCGGGATCCGAACCCGGATCCCGGCCTTGGCCTCGGCTGGCAGGTGTCAGAAGGTGCGGAGGACCGCCCCGCAGCGGGTGCTGGCCAGTGCAACGGCCGCTTCCCGTGCCGCAGCCGTGTCGACGTCGGTCAGGGTGCGGTCCGCAGCGCGGAACCGCAAGGCGAACGCGAGCGACCGGTGTCCCGCCGGCACCTGGCCACCCGTGAAGACGTCGAAGAGGCTGATCGACTCGAGGAGCTCCCCGGCACCCTCGGCCAGCGTCCGCTCGAGTTCTGCAGCGCTCACCGTGTCTGCAACGACGAGCGCGACGTCCTCCTTGGCAACGGGATGCCCCGACACCGGCCTGATCACGCCACCCGTGGGCGCCAGCCTGAGCAGGGCGTCCAGGTCCAGCTCGACGGCGGCCGCACGGGCCGGCAGCCCGAAGGCCCGAATCACGTCGGGGTGCAGTTCACCGGCGTGGCCGATCACCTCGCCGCCCACAACGAGCTCAGCACAGCGGCCCGGGTGCCAGGGGGCAACCTCGGACTGACGGCGCTCGACACGGGCTCCCACCGCGCCTGCCGCCACGTCGGCGAAGGCGAGCGACTGCTGCCAGCCTGCCGGCGTCGCAGCGCCGTCCCAGCCCGCTCGCCGCCACTGGCCGCACAGGACCGCTGCCAGGTGCAACGGCTGGCGTGGGAGGGCCGCCTCAATGGCTGCCAGTTCGGCCGCTGTCGGCCGCTGGCCCACTGCCGGGATCGGCGCAGGTTCGCCCGATCCGGCGAAGAACACCGCACCCGACTCGTACAGGGCGAGGTCGTCGTTGCCCCGCGACGTGTTGCGGTTCACGGCACCGAACAGTCCCGGGAGGATCGAGGTACGCAGGTACGGCTGGGTCTCGGCGAGCGGGTTGGCCAGGCGCACGAGCCCGCGCCGCCCGTCGTCGCCGGGCACAGCCATCCGGTCGAGGTCCTCGACGGAGCCGAAGGGGAACGTGAGCAGCTCGACGAAGCCCGAGGCGACGAGGGCGGCGTTGATCGCGCGGCGGCCGGCCTGGTTGCGGGTGAGCCCGCGACCGACCGGGGCCGGCGGCACGATGGACGGGATCTTGTCGAAGCCGACCTTGCGGCCGACCTCCTCGACGTAGTCGTAGGGATCACGCAGGTCGGGCCGCCACGTGGGCGGCACAA
>JAOATP010000205.1 GCA_030158185.1 Propionicimonas sp. | reverse complement strand
GGCAGCAGATGGACCCCGGCGAAGCCGCCCAAGCCGTCGAGGTCTCCGCCTACCCGGACAGGTACCGCAACTACGCACCCGTCGCCAACGCCATCCTCACTGCTCTCAGCACGAGTGGCCCCGGCGGGACGTCTGCGGTGGGGCCGGTGGCGGCTTCGTCGCGCGTCGTGTTCCCGCTGCCCGACGGAACGTGGGTGGCGACCTCGCCGTTCGGGATGCGTGTGCACCCGATCACCGGGGAGCACAAGCTGCACACCGGCACCGACCTCGCCGCCACCGACGGCACTCCGATCCTGGCCGCAGCCGACGGGACCGTCACCGTCGCGGAGTTCTCCGGCGGGTACGGCGGGCTCATCGTCATTGAGCACACCATCGACGGCCGGATGGTCGCTACCGCGTATGCGCACATGTGGCAGCCCGGCATCCACGTCAAAGTAGGCGACCAAGTCCAGGCTGGGCAGCACATCGGCGATGTCGGTTCCTCCGGGTATTCGACCGGCCCTCACCTGCACTTCGAGGTCCGCCCCGGCGGCACCAACGCCGAAGCGATCGACGCCGCCGCCTGGCTCAACCAACACGGCGCGGCGAACCTCCCCGAAGCGACCAGCAGCTCACCAGCCGCCTGCCGCACGGCGGGCACCGCCGGATCGCCCACCGGTGTCGATGGCGACCCCGACCGGCTCGTCGACGATCCCACCACCGGCGGGAAGATCACCGCCCGGCTGCTGCACCTGCACCAGCAAACGCTCGCCGCGTTCCCCGACACCGGCTGGGTCTGCTACTCACCCCGCCCCGGCACCAAGTCCGAGCACCCCCTCGGGCGGGCGTGCGACATCACCTTCGGCAACCAGATCGGGCAGCGCCCCACCCCTGCCCAGCTCGACGCCGGATGGACTGTCACGAACTGGATGAAGGACAACGCAGGTGTGCTCGGCGTCGAGTACCTCATTTGGCAAGGCCAAATCTGGTCCGTCAGCCGCGACGCCGACGGCTGGCGCCCCTACAACGGCGGAGGCATGCACGACCCGGGCGACGTGACCGGCGGCCACTTCGACCATCTCCACGTCACAGTGAAAGCAAACTAGCAATTATTACGTTAGATGTAATCCGCGACGGCCGGAATCGTGCGTATTCGCTGGTCAGGCAAGGGTACCAGGGGTCACTGATCTGAGCCTTGAACCCGGCTCTTGACCAGGGAAAACGCACCAAGTCTTACGTTAGATGTACTTTTCATACATTAGATGTAAGACTGTTGGAGTGGACTTCGAGGACGGGAACCGCGCCGGATCGGTGACGGCGTTGCGGGCGGGCAACGTGGCGTTGCTGCGTCCGGCGGAGCAGGTCTTCGATGACATGCTCACGGGCTGGTCGGCGCAGCAGGTCTCACGGATGCTGAACCCCAAGACGATCGGGGCGCGCTTGTCACAGGTGCGCCGGTTCGCCGTGTTCTGCGGGAGCTTGCCGTGGGAGTGGTCGCCCGCCGATGTCGAGGAGTGGACGACCGAGCTGGTCTCCGGCGACAAGCCGTGCTCGCACGGCACGATCCGCTCGTATCAGAACGCGGTCGCGTTGTTCTGCGACTACCTGACCGACCGCCGCTACGGCTGGATCGAGCGATGCGAGGAACTGTTCGGCACTCATCCGGTGCAGGTCTGCCATGAGTGGAACACCGCGATCCACACCAGCGATCACGAGGCACGCCCGGCGGTCCGGCCACTGTCGCGGGAAGAGGTACAAGCCTTCTTCGACTACGCCGACGATCGCGCCGACCATGCTCGCACGCGCGGAAAGAAGGGCTGGAAGTCGGTGTTCCGCGACGCGACCCTGTTCAAGATGATCTACGCCTTCGGGCTGCGCCGCCGCGAGGTCGGGATGCTGGACCTGTATGACTTCACCCGCAACCCGACCGCGACCGAGTTCGGCCGGTACGGGGTCTGCAACGTCCGCTGGGGCAAGGCCAGCAAAGGCTCCCCGCCCCGTCGGCGGGCGGTGCTGGCGGTGTTCGACTGGACCCGCCCAGTGATCGAGGAATACGTCACCGACGTGCTGCCGCTGTTCGACACGGCAGGCGCCGGGATGCTGTGGCCGACCGAACGACAATCCAGGATCACGGGCAGCTACATCGGGATGAGGTTCGCCGAGTACCGCGACGACCTCGGCTTCGACGCCGCGCTGCACCCGCACTGTCTGCGGCACTCGTATGTGACCCATCTGATCGAGGACGGCTTCGACCCGCTGTTCGTGCAGCAGCAGGTCGGGCACCGGTGGGGA
>JAOATP010000204.1 GCA_030158185.1 Propionicimonas sp. | reverse complement strand
ACGTGCTCCTCTTCATCGACAACATCTTCCGGTTCACCCAGGCCGGCTCCGAGGTCTCCACCCTGCTCGGCCGTATGCCGTCCGCGGTGGGCTACCAGCCCAACCTTGCCGACGAGATGGGCCAGCTGCAGGAGCGGATCACTTCGACCCGCGGCCACTCGATCACCTCGATGCAGGCCATCTACGTCCCGGCCGACGACTACACCGACCCGGCTCCGGCCACCACCTTCGCCCACCTGGACGCGACGACGGAGCTCAGCCGCGAGATCGCGTCCCGCGGTCTGTACCCGGCTGTGGACCCGCTGTCGAGCTCCTCGCGGATCATGGACCCGCTGTTCATCGGCCAGGACCACTACGACGCCGCCACCCGGGTGAAGCAGATCCTGCAGCGCAACAAGGAACTGCAGGACATCATCGCCATCCTCGGTGTCGATGAGCTGAGTGAGGAAGACAAGATCATCGTCTCCCGCGCCCGGCGCATCCAGCAGTTCCTCAGCCAGAACACCTACATGGCGACGAAGTTCACCAACATCGAGGGTTCGAGCGTCCCGTTGAAGGACACCATCGAGTCGTTCAAGATGATCTGTGACGGCGAGGTCGACCACGTCGCGGAGCAGGCGTTCTTCAACGTCGGCGGCATGGACATGGTGATGGCGAACTGGGACCGCATCCAGAAGGAATCCTGACGTGGCGGAGGTGCTGCGGGTCGAGGTCGTCTCTGCGAGCGGCATCACGTGGGAAGGTGAGGCTTTGAGCGTCATCGCCCGCACGACCGAGGGCGACCTCGGCGTGCTGCCCGGCCACGAGCCGTTCCTTGCAGCCCTCGTGCCGTGCGCAGCGGAGGTGCTGACCGCCGACGGCAACCGCGAGGTGCTGGCCCTCGACGGGGGCTTCATCTCGGTGGCTGACAACCGTGTCTCCGTGCTGTCACAGTTCGCGAAGGTAGCGAAGGAGATCGACCTCAAGGCCGCAGAGCACGAACTGGCTGCTGCGGAGAAGCGCCTGAACGCCGGCGAGCTGGACGACGAGACCCGCCAGCACTTCCTGCGGGCCCGGGCCCAGGTACGGGCGGCGCACCTCGCGCAGCAGTCCCAGTAACCGACGGCCGGGGGGAGCGCGGATGGACTGGCTTGGCATCACCGAACTGGTGGCGCTGACGCTGGTCGTCCTCTTGCTGATCCCGGTGCTGTTCCTCGGGGTCCGCCGACGGTGGCTCTCGCGTCAAGGTGGCCTGTTCGACTGTTCGGTGCGGCTCTCCACCGGGACGCCGGGCACCGGATGGGTGCTCGGCGTTGCACGCTATTCCGGGGACAACCTCGAATGGTTCCGGGCGTTCTCGATCTCGCTGCGTCCGCGGATGATCTTCCCGCGGTCACAGTCACACGCAGGTGCGCAGCGGGAGGCCGACCCGATCGAGTCCGTCCTGCTCTATGACGACCAGCGGATCCTGTGCCTCGAGCTCAGTGACGGGCGCTCCGTGGAGGTGGCCATGGCTGTCGCCTCCCTTACCGGCCTGCTCAGCTGGCTGGAGTCGGCTCCGCCGGGGGCGCACTACCGGTGATCCGGTCCCGCCTGCGGGCGGCTTTCGGGTCGTCGATCGCCCGGTCCTTCCCCGGTACCCACATCACGTCGCCGGCCTGCTGACCCACCACGCGGGCAAGGATGAAGAGCAGGTCGGAGAGCCGGTTCAGGTAGCCGAGCGCCAACAGGTTGACGCCTCCGGGGTGCCCTTCTGCCGCCACCGTGGTGCCGTACTTCTCCGCGGCCACCCAACCGGCACGCTCGGCCCTGCGGACGACGCTGCGTGCGAGGTGCAACAGCGTTGCAGTCTGGCTGCCGCCGGGAAGGATGAACGAGCGCAAGGACGGCAGCGGGTCGCCGAACTCGTCGCACCAGCCCTCGAGCCGATCGATGTTGGGCTGGATGATGCGCAGCGGCTCGTACGGGGGGTCGGCTGCCAGGGGATTGGACAGGTCGGCGCCACAGTCGAAGAGCTCGTTCTGGATGTGGCGCAGGACCGTGCGGATGTGGTCGGGCAGGTCCGGCTGGGTTGTGACGAGTCCGAGAAGGGAGTTCGCCTCGTCCACGTCGCCGTAGGCCTCGACCCGAGGGTCCGTCTTCGCGGTCACGGACATGTCGGAGAGGTTGGTCCGGCCGGCGTCACCGGTGCGGGTGTAAATGCGGGTGAGGTTCACCATGGGGCAAACCTATCGGCCGGGCGAACCCTCCGAACCACGAGTGTCAGTGGCGGGCCCTATTATCGAACACATGAGCGAAACGT